>CAISVF010000001.1 GCA_903888765.1 uncultured Verrucomicrobia subdivision 3 bacterium
CTTGCTGCTGGTGGAAAAAGGCCTGGCCCTCCACGCCGGTCTGGATCGCGAGCCCACCGATGGCTACAAACTGGCCGCCGACTGGACACAGAACTTTGACTCCCGTCACGGCAACGGTCTAAACGGCCCCAGCCGGGGCAAGCTAGAAGAGCTCATGCGGTTCATGTTCGCCGTGGAAGCGCTGGAGGACGAGCGATGAAAAATTGTTTACTGCCGCTGATGGAACTGGTTTAGTCATTTCACAATCCGCTTGAAGATAGGTTCCGCAAAGCGGATATTCCCGTTGCAGAAAACTATGGCAAACAAACTGACAGCGCTGGATTTCTTCCTCGCGGATGAGGTTGGCGGTCGGCCCCTGACCCTGGAAACGGTGGACTTGCCGACCCTGCGCGCTTTTTTGGGAGAGGTTGAAATACTCATCAAAGGGGATGTGCCTGATGCCAATCTCGCCGATTCGCAAGTTCGCATCGAAAGCAGTTCGGTCAAAATTGTAGTCCTCGTGGACAGTCTGCTGGCGGCCGATGTGCGTGAAGATTTAGCCCGGCTGGTGCAGACCGGAGATCTGGATGCCATACAACCCAAACGCGCCGAGATATTGGAACGTTGGCAGCAGCGGACTCGTCGTTCTCCCCACCGGATTTATTCCGTGGCGACGGCGGGATTGACTCACTCCCTGCGCATATCCAACACCACCCGGTTTCAACATGGCAGCGAAAAAGGCTGGGTCAGCGTGGAAAAACATCTGGCGGGCAAGGTGGTTGATCTCGGCGGCAAACAGGATCCCAATGTTCACCTCGTGCTGGCGGAGAGCGGGAAGAGCGTTAAAGTCAGTGCCACGGAGCAGCAGTTGGCAGCGGAAAAAGGCAACCAACTTTATAAGCTGGTAACACTCCATGTTTCCGGCGAGCAGCATTTGCAAACCAAGGAACTGCGCAATTTGCAGTTGATCCAATTCATCCCGCTGACCACCGAAGTGGATGAACAGGCGCTGGCTTCCCTTTGGGCAAAAGGCCGCACGGCTTGGAAAGATGTAACCTCCGCAGCCGGTTGGGTGGAGTCATTAAGGGGAAACCGGTGATGCCATGATTCAAGTCTCGCTCGACACCAGTTTTTTGATTTCGTTTGCTGACCCGGATCGGTCCAACCACGCGGTCGCAGTGGAATACTTCCGGCATTGTCTCGCGCAGCATATTCCGATGTGGCTTTCGGTGGTGGCGGCTGGTGAATTCGAGGTGGGCGAACCGGTGAGTGATTTACCCCTGCAAAGTTTTCGCATTCAGCCCTACAATCTGCCCCACGCCATTCGTGCAGCCGCCCTCGTCCGTGCCTTGCGTGATCAGCCGACGGGCACTTCAGAAGATCGCCGTCCGATCATCATCAATGATTTGAAAATTCTCGCGCAAGCTGAAGAGGATCAAATTCCAGTGATTCTGACGGAAGACGTGAATACCCTATCCCGTTTTGCCGCCCGCTTGCGTCAGCACGGTGATTTCTCGGTTCGTGTCCTCCTGCTGTCGGAAGGCTTTACGCCCGGACGGTTGGTGACGCCTGACCAAGGCGAACTCCAGTTGCCACCTTCAACCCCGTAGGCCATGTCAAACTTCGCCTTCCTCCGTTCTGAGTGGCCGGATGTTTGCGAAGCCGCCACCAAAGCCGAGTCGCTGGCGCATTCCGATCCCCGCTCCGCCTGCTTCTGTGCGCGGCGCGCGCTCGAATTGGCGGTGCGCTGGCTCTACAAAAACGATTCCGCCCTCAAGCTGCCTTATCAGGAAAACCTGAGTGCATTGATTCACGCGCCGACGTTTCGAAACGCACTCGCTCCGAGGTTGTGCCAGGGCGCTTAGCCATCTGCCAGAACCTCCGTGCGCGCCGTCTTCGTTTGCCTTTGCCAGCCATTGGCAGGCTCCAGCTCCATAGCCGGTATTTTGTGTTGTGTGTTGTTTTGTGAATTTGCACCTTCTGCGCGAATGCCAGTGTGCCTTGCACTTGCAACCAATCCCGACGCTCCGCACATTTCGTTTGGCACCACGAACGCGCCAGCGTCTTGGAGCAGTGCGGCGGCCCTCCACCGCTTTTTCCGCACACACGGCAACTCGTTACCCTTCTTCTTGGAGAGAAGAATTTCATAATCCGCCGCCGCCGGCCCGTGGCGTCCGGTTAATTGCTCGACGGTCAGATATTACCGGTAGCGCGGGCTGGCCGGGTCATAAAGATCGTGGAGCAGATTCGTCAGCCCCGCCTTATCGCTCAACGTCAGCCCGGTGGCCGGCTGCAAAGCCGCTGTTTGCAAATTCTCCATCGCAAACGCTCCGGATACCGGATGCGCTGCGCCTTGGGCTGTTCGCTGGTTTTGAGGCAGATTTGCTGGCCTGTGCTTTTATTTTTCAGATAAAAGACGCTCCAGGGACGCCAGATCAGACCGGATACCTGTTTCACTTCTATGCTCTAAATCGCCTCAAAAAACTTTGGCGGACTGGACGGCTTTGTGTTAATTTGGGATGTCATAATTTGAGCCTGAATCGGTCGGCCAAGCGCGCCTTCGGAATCAGTTCAAACTCGTTCTTTGACAACATGAAACGACCTCGTGGTGGTTCTGGGCAGCCAAAAACCGCAAATTTTTATTTCCGGTCATCTTTGGTCACGTTTGGTCATCTCTGGTCATCTCCAACCGGCCAAGTCTGGGGGCAACGGCGGTAGATAGTTTGGTTTTGTCGTTCTGTTGACCGGTAGCGGCAGTTTATGACTGCCAAGGCGGAATACCATTAAAAGTATAAAATCACCTTTGCGCACAAAAAAATCACGCGAAAAAACCCGCCATTTGTCAGGAAATGAATACCTTTTAAAGCGTATTGACGTAGTTCCTCGGCTCTCCAGCCAGGCAAGGCTGAGATAATCGGTACGCGGTAAAAGGTCGGGGTAGCAAAGTTTTGCGGTAGCGGTAAAAATCGGTAAAAATCGGTAAACTTTTGGCAAAAAAACCACCCTTTTATGAGTAGTCTATGCCAGTTGGGGAAATCTGCAAAACTTTACCACCTGTAAAAACGAAAGTGGTAAAGAAATGGGAAAGTTTTTGCGTGGCATGGGACCCTGTGACGGCAATGTAGGTTTGCTGACAGAGAACGGCATAAAAAAGTGGCTGTGGCTGCACCCACGAAAAATGACGCGCCCAAGCCGGCCATTTACGAACCTGTTAACCATCTGTTAATAAATGTAATTTTGTCTGGTCCGCTCCGCAGGGCTAAAACAGCGTGAGCGCCAACCGAACAAGATGAGTAAATTTTTTAAATTTGCCTGGTAAGGAGGGATAATTTTTTGAGTGTTATCCTCTATTAACGGTGCGCAATGACGGCTTGGGAAAATTAGATTGCTTTGTGAAACAAGTGTTTAACGATACCTATTAATAAGTAATGTTTATTCACATAAACTCCTCAATGAAATTTGAAAAACCACGGATGGACAACGTTGGACACGGATGAAAATGGGTTTCAGGTCGTTCACCATTGGGTGAAGCGGAGTAAATCTTCTAACGCCTTTATTATCCGTGACAATCCGTGCGCATCCGTGGTTGCACAGCGGTTTCTAAGATTAAAGCGGTTCGGTTGATTTTGGACCGCCCATGCTGGTGTTGGTTGCTTGCCTGAACTGTTGCAAAGCCTGTGCCTGAAAACGAGTTGTTTGCTCCAGCTTTTTTCATTTTATCCGCTATCGCCTCACTGCCAGGACCAGCACACCGGCCGCAACCATCGCAATCCCCAGCCATTCGCGCAGCGAGGGCCGTTCACCCAAAAAGGCAAAGGCAAACAGGGCGACCATCACCAGGCTGAGCTTATCCACCGGCGCAACTTTGGATGCCTCCCCCATTTGCAAAGCCCGGAAGTAGCAAATCCAGGAAGCTCCGGTCGCCACCGCGGACAGGGTAAGAAACAACCATGTTTTGGCCGGGAGATTAAGGGGGTTGGACCATTTGCCCGTGCAACTGACAAACCCGGATAATAGGACGATGATGATAGCGGTCCGAATCAGGGTGGCGAGGTCGGAGTCCACGCCCTTTATGCCCACTTTCGCAAAAATGGCGGTGAGCGCGGCGCAGATGGCCGAGAGTAGTGCCCAATAAAACCAGGGAGTTGCCGGGGTGTTCATGCGGTAGATGTCTTTGCTTGGAATACGCCACGCGGCGTGGGTATGTCAAGGGTGGCTGCGGATCGAAAACTTTTTGAACCTGGGTTGACTTTTCCATGGGTGTCATTTTCAGATAGTCTCTAACCATATCATTCTGCGATGCGTCTGTTCACCCGCCCATGAAACGCGCCTTCACCTTGATTGAACTTTTGGTGGTCATCGCCATCATCGCGATTCTAGCGGCACTGCTGCTGCCGGCTTTGGCGGCGGCCAAAGCCAAGGCGTGGCGGGCGGTGGATTTAAACAATCTCAAACAACAGGGCCTGGCGCTGAATCTGGTGGTCGGGGACAATGAAGATCGCATGCCTTGGCCCAACTGGGCTTCGGGTGAACAGGATACGCATCAGCAAGGCTGGCTCTACGCCTTGGATCCCAACGCCAGCGGCCCGGATCAGTTCAAAGTGCAAACCGGTTCCTTCTGGCCGGTGCTCAAGGCGCAAAAATTATTTTTTTGTCCCGGCGATAATACCAACAGTCCCTTGTTCCAGATGCGCGGGCAGCAGATTTCCAGCTACGTGATGAATGGCGCGGCGTGTGGCTATGGACGCGGCTTGTATCCGGCGTTGAAGCTGGGGCAATTGCCTTCCTCCGGTGTGGCTTTTTGGGAATGTGCCAATAACAATGCGGATGAGAACCAGACTCTGTTCAATGATGGATCCAGCAGCCCGGATGAAAACACGAGCGCGCGGCATGGCAGCGTGGCCATTTTTGCCGCCTTTGACGGATCGGCCAGATTGATGAAATTGAACGATTGGGCAGTGAAGGCGGATTCCAGCGCGGCCAATGAACTCTGGTGTTATCCGAATGATCCGAGTGGTCGCTAGAGCATCGACAGAAAAGAGGTAGCGATGGGCAGCGAGAATTTTTGGTTTTTGGCGAGGCTTTAGCGAAGGCGCAGGTTTGAAAACCCTGTAATTGAGCTAATACAAAGCCAAAAACTAAAAAGACCGTTGTTTCTTGGAACCAAAGGCGCATCGCTATTTATTTGATGGAAATGCTCTAATGCTCCGAAAATTTTCCGGCCGGGGGTGGCTGCCTAAAAAACGAACTTGGGATGGGACAATGAGTTGGTTTTGTTCCGCGTGTTTTCTACCGTTTTTCCTCCCGCTGGCGGGATAACGGGCTTACGCTGTGTCGGCATGGCTATCATCGGCAAACGCAATTCGCTCGCCATCGTGCGCGCCTCTCAGCCTGGTCTCTATCTGGACGGAGGAGAACTCGGCGAAATTCTTTTGCCCGGCTGCTATATTCCGGCGGACCTCGCTCCGAAGCAAAAGATGGATGTCTTTGTTTACCGCGATTCTGAGGATCGTCTGGTCGCCACCACCGAAAAGCCTCACGCCATGGTGGGCGAGTTCGGCTATATGAAAGTGATCAGCCTGCATCCAACGGCCGGGGCTTTTTTGGATTGGGGGCTATCGAAGGATTTGTTGGTTCCCTATCGCGAGCAGGAAATTCCCTTGCGCGTAGGCGACTGGGCAGTGGTGTATGTTGCGCTCGATGCCCAGACGAACCGCATTCTAGCCAGCACGCGCCTCAACCGTCATCTCAACCGCGAAACCCCGGCTTACCGCGACGGTCAGCCGGTGAGTTTGATGGTGGTTGCCAAAACGACGCTCGGCTATAACGCCATTGTGGATAACGCGCATCTCGGGCTGCTCTACAAAAGCCAGCTCGCCGCGGCGCTGAAAATCGGGCAGAAGCTGAAGGGCTTCATTCGCACGGTCCGCCCGAACGGAAAGATTGACTTGAGCCTGGATGCGACCGGATACAAGCGGGTTGCCCCGCTGACGCAATTGATTGTTGCCGCGCTGCAGATGAGCGGCGGCAAGCTGGCTTTCGACGACGACAGCTCGCCGGTGGCGATCCGGCAGAATTTCGGCGTGAGTAAAAAAGCCTTCAAGCAGGCGCTGGGAAAACTTTACAAAACGCGGCGCATCGCCTTTACCAAACCGGGAATTGAACTGCTGGATAATTCCGTCTGGACACCGGGAGTCAAACCATGAAAGACCAAATCATTAGCCTGTTGGCGCACCGGGATTATGTCCCGGCGAACGTGCCGGAGTTGCTGCAACTGCTGCAGCTGGCCCCCAACCGGCAACAGGAGTTGCAGGTGGTCTTGAAAAAGCTCGAACATGCGGGCACCGTCGCTCGCATCAAAGGCAACCGATATGTTTCACCGCGTGAGGCGGATTTGATTCCGGGCCGGATACGCATGAATCGTTCCGGCCGTGGCTTTTTACAGCCGGATGATCCGGCGCTGAAAGAAATCGCCATTGCCGAAAGCGCCACGGGTACGGCGTTGCATGAGGATCGTGTGTTGGTGCGGCGCGAGGTGCGCCGGAAAAATTTCCGCACCGGGGACCAGGAGAACGGCACGGTGGTGCGGATTCTGGAACGCCGCCGCACCCAGATCGTCGGCACACTGCAGAAGAGCAAACAATTTCTCTATGTCATTCCCGACGACCCGCGCATTCCGCACGATGTTTATGTGACACCACCGCGCGATGTGGGCCGGCCCGCGCGGGTGGGGGACAAGGTGGTGGTCGAACTCCGCGAATGGGAATCCCGCCATAGCAATCCCGAAGGTGAAATTGTGGAAGTCCTCGGCGCTCCGGATGCGGAGGGCGTGGATATGCTTTCCGTGCTGCGGCAATATGATCTGCCCCTGCATTTTCCCCGGGCCGTGCTGGCCGAGGCGCATGCCATCGGTGCAGTGGTGGCTGAAAAAGACCTGGCCGGACGGCTTGATTGTCGCGCGCACAATGTGGTCACCATTGATCCCGATGATGCGAAAGATTTCGACGATGCCATTTGTTTGCAGCGCGTCTCGCCCGAGCAATGGCGTCTATGGGTGCACATTGCCGACGTGTCGCATTACGTTCAGCCGGGCTCAGCGCTCGACGCGGAGGCGCAGAAACGCGGCAATTCCACCTATCTGGTGGACCGTGTCATACCGATGTTGCCGGAGGCGCTGAGCAACGAACTCTGCTCGCTCAAGCCCGACGTGGACCGTCTGACCAGATGCGTGGAATTTCTCATCGCGCAGGATGGCCGCGTGCTCCACACAAAATTTCACAGCGCCGTCATTCATTCGCAACGGCGCTTTACCTACGCGCAGGTGCTGGCGGTTTTGCAGGGGGGGGCGGCATCCGATCCCATCGGGCAGATGCTGCAGCAGGCACATGCGCTGGCGCAAAAGATCCGTCGCCTGCGCTTCAAGGCCGGCTCGCTGGACCTCGACTTTCCCGAAACCAAAATCCGGCTGGACGATCAGGGGAAAGTTTTGCGCATTGAGAAAAATGAGAACGATGTGTCGCATCAGTTGATCGAGGAATGCATGCTGCTCGCCAATGAAGCCGTGGCGGCGCGTCTGATGAGCCTGCGCACGCCTGCAATCTACCGGGTTCACGAGGAGCCGGATGCGCGGCGGTTGCAGGAATATCGGCAGGAAGTGCTGGCCCACCATGTTCCCTGCGGCAATTTGAGCCAGCCGGCGGAGGTGCAAAAGCTGTTGCACAAACTCGGCGGTTTGCCCATCGGTTCCGCGCTGAAGATTGGTTTTCTGAAATCGCTCATGCGGGCCTGTTACTCGGTGGAGCCGCTGGGACATTATGGTCTGGCCAAGAAAAAATACACCCACTTTACCTCGCCCATCCGGCGCTACGCCGATCTCGTGGTGCACCGCGCGCTTTTTGCTCCCGGCTCCGCTCAAAAGGATTCCCTCAAGGAAATTGCCGAGCACATTTCGGTGACCGAGCGCAATTCCGCCGATGCCGAACGGGACAGCAAGGATGTGAAGTTATATGCCTTTTTGCGGGGGCAGCTGGCCTCCGGTACGCCGCAGAAATATCCGGCGCTGGTGACCGATGTGCGAAACTTTGGTTTCTTTGTGGATGTTCCCGGCCTGGCGATGAGCGGTTTGGTGCCGCTATCCAAGATTGAGGATGATTTTTACGTTTTTGATGAAGCCCGACGCAATCTCGTGGGCCGCCGCACCCGGCGCATCATCAAGCTGGGCGATCAAATCACGGTGCAGGTGGCGAAGGTGGACGCCTTTAAAAAGCAGGTGGACTTTTGTCTCGCCGGGGAGCCGCGTGCATTGCCCCCGTCGCGACCAAACGGCGCCGGAAAAAAAGGAAAAAACAAATTCCCCGACGCTCCCGCCGCACGGCGGCCTAAATCATTTTCCACACCGTCCCGTTTCCATCGTTCTCCTCAGGGAACCAAACCGACCCGGTAAAAGCCCTGATTATTGGTCAGCGGATGGGAAACTGTAAACGGTGAGGCGGCTAATGAACTGATGTCGGTCAGGACCTGCCAGCCACCGATGGCGGCGGCTGAATCAGGTGCGAATTCAACCCGATAATGCAAGCCGGTTGTGCCGGAGAACAGGAAGTTGAAATTACCGCTGCTGGCAGTTGGATTCGGCAGGATGAATGGTCGTGCCAGGTTTACGGAAAGAAAGTTTGCCGAGACGGAGAGATCATTGGTTACGTTGGCATCGGTTCTTGGATTCGCCAGTCCCCCATCATTCCAGCCTCCAAAGTAAAAGCCGCTATTCGGCACCGCCGTCACTGCGGTTCCGCTGGCCCCGAAATTCACCGTCTGTGGAGTTGTTCCGGTTATGGTGCCATTGGTATTCGCACGGTAGGTCAGGGTATAGGTATTCAGGGCAAAATTGGCGGTTACGGTCAGGCTGTTGGTAACGGCGTTGTCCGTTCTCGGGTTGGCTGCCGAGCCGTCCGACCAGCCGGTGAAATGGTAGCCGGCATCCGGCACGGCGCTGATGGCAGCGCCGTTTGCCCCATAGTTTACGGTCTGGGCCGCATTGCCGCTGATGCTGCCATGGGGGGCCGCCGCATAGGTCAGGAGGTACGTGTTCCAAGCCACGGCGAGGATTCCGTTGGTGGCCAGGGTGTTGGTTTTCCACCCCAAGCCGGTTGCGAGCGGAGGCAGGCTGAGGTTCGCAAAGGTTCCGACATAAGCCGTCGCATTAAACAGTTTCCAGCTGTCGCCAGCGGTCAACGCGTTGGTCCCGATATTCGTCACGGTCAGGCTGCCGCCCTCGGTTAAAGTCGTGGCGATGCTGGCCACATCATTCGTCAGCACGCCCCCATTCTTACTGATTTCCATCACGGTATTGCCCGATAAAGAGAGCAGGCCACTGAAAGTTATGGTGCCAAGGCCAAAGTTGCCGGGGGCAAAAGTGCCACCGCTCTGGATGGTGGTTGGGCCTTTGACATTGCCGGTTCCTCCCAACGTGCCGCCGGCGGAGATCGTTACGGTGCAGCCCGCCGCCAGTGACCCGTTTACGAGCAAAGTGCCCGCCGTCACCGTCATGGGCTTGGCAAAAGTATTGGCACCGGAAAGACGCAGGGTGCCGGACCCGGATTTGTAAAATACGGCGCTGGTGGCATCGCCGCTGGGAGAGGTGCGCACGACGGAGGAAATATCGAGATCAATTCCCGAGGGCGTGGTGCCGGCTGCAATGGTGAAGGTGGTGCTGCCTTGGCGCAGGGGCGAGAGCGCCACGCCGCTGATCGTCGCTGTGTTGGTTGCGGCCAATGCGTTCAAGGCGGAGCCACCGCCAAAAAAATCCAGGTTGCCGCTAGCATTGCCGGTTATGGCTCCACCGGTCAGGTTGATCGTCGCGCTGCCCAGGGTTTCATTGGCTGTGGTGTTGATATTGAGGGTGCCTCCGGGGAGATTAATCGTGGTCAGCGCTGAGGCACCCCCGCTGTAGCCCACGGCATCGCCGATGCTTAATTGCAGCGTGCCGCCGGAGTTGACGGTTGCGGTGCCGCGAATGGTGCCGCTACCGCCGCCCCCGCCGGTGAGGTTCAGGGTGCCGGCATTAATCGTTGTGCCGCCAGTGTAGGTCTGCTGTACGGAAAGTGCCGAGTTTCCGGTTCCACTTTTAATCAGGCCTCCCGGGCCGGAAACGACGCCGGAAAGAAGGTTGCTGCCGGCGCCATCCAGGGTGAGATTAAACCCGCCATTGGTTACCGTCCCGCTGACGCTAAGGGTTCCGTTGCTGCACATAAAGGATTGCGGTGCGGCCATGGCTGTGGCGATTGCCCAGGTGTTGTTGCCCGCCTGATTTAGCAATCCCCACAGCAGGGACAAGGAATTCCCGGCTAGCGCAAACCCGCCGTTGCTGAAGATGACTTGTCCGGCGCTGGTCAGCAAATTATTGGTGTTGCTGGGGCGGACGGCCCCTTGAAAGGTCAGGGACTGTCCATTCACCGGCAGCGTTCCATTCCAATTTGCTTGAGTATTCCAGTTGCCGTTTGTCCCGCCGCCGTTCCACGAGCTCATGCCGTTCGTGGTAAGCACAAGCGTGCCATTGACGGAAAGATTACTGGTGTTCCATATAAGTCCCGGTGGCAAGGTGGGTAAATTGATGATGCTGCTGAAACTTCCCGCATACGCCGGGGCGGTGAACAGGGTGAAGGTGTCGCCTGCCGTCAGAATATTGGTGCTGATATTGGTCAGGATCAGCGTGCCGGCAAAGGTGAGCGGGTTGCCGGTCACCACCAGCCCACTGCTGCCGGGAGTGCCGCCTTTGTTCAATGCCATTTGCAGGGTTCCTCCCAGGGTGGCGTTGGTTGCGGTTAGAGTGTTGGCCCCGCTAAAACTGAACATACTGCCGGCGGCCGCGTTGAGCGAGGCAACCGTCTGGTTGAAGCCATTCACAATCAGGGTGGCTCCGGTGGAAATGCTGATGGCGGCATTGGCTCCGATGCAATTGAGCGCTCCGCAAGTGATGCTGCCGGCTTGAAGGTTCAGCGCAGTGTTGGCGCTGGTTGCCGTCCCCTTTAATACCAGCGAGCCGCCTCCGCGCTTATAAAAGCCCAGGCTGCCGACATTCAATGGTCCGTTGAGGGTGAGATCGCCGGTGCTGGTGTTGGTTCCGGCATCAATCTGCATCGACATGCCATAGCCGGAGCTGATCATTTGGATGTTCTGATCCAGGATGGAGCCGGAAGCGGCGGCGGTGCACCAGAGTCCGTTTCCGTTAATGTCGAATATGCCGATATTGGCATAGCCGGAACCGTATTGGCGCACGGTTGTCGGGGCGGCCAGCAGCACGATCTGGCCGCTGGAGTTATAATTTTTTCCACCCAGCAGATAAAAGCCCGTGGTGGCGGCAGTGCCGTTCCCATTGATGGAGAGACCGGTGCTGGCATAGCCGCCGCCGGTGCTATACCCGATTTTCAGCGTTGCCCCCTGTGCTACGGTGTAGGGCGTATCGCCGGACTTGCTCTGCACCTCCAGCGTGCCGGCACTGACGGTGGTCGCCCCGGTGAAGGTGCCGGCGCTGCTTAGCGTCAGGTAGCCGGGGGCGGTTTTGGTAAATCCCTGGGTTCCAGCCACCACGGCGGTGATGATGTTGGTCCCGCTTTTGACGGCAACATTGGGTGTCCCGCTGCTGGTGGCGAGGGTGAGCGGCCCGCCGGAACCCGTGCTGATCGTCCAGCCATGCTTGACGGACGGATTTAAATCGTCAAAAATCAGTGAGCCCGCTGTCCGGGCGCCATCAAGTGTCACGGTCCGGTTCGCAGCCAGGTTCAAGGTGCTGAAATCTGCGGCGGCATCGGTCCCGCCTGCAATGAGTCCGCCGTACCAGTTGGAGCCGCCCGCCCAGGAGCCGCCCAGTGCATTGGTCCAGACGCCTGAGCCGGCTGGCGCGGAGATGACCAAGGTCGCCGGGGCGCTGGTAACGCTGCCCACGATCACCGTATAGAGTCCGGCATCCGTACTGGCTGCGCTCGCAATCGCATAGTTGCTGTTGGTGGCGTTGGCGATATTGGTCCCGTTTAACTGCCATTGATAGCTGGTTGGTACCGGGCCGATCACCGAGGCGTTGAAACTGGCCGCCAGTCCGCCGATGACGGCATTGGTCAGCGGATTGATGTTCACACTGGTCGGGCCCACGACTCCCGTTCCGGTCAGGCTGAAACTATCAAAGCTGGCCAGATGAATATTGGGATTCATGGACTGGATCGCATGGGTGAAAACGCCCGCGTAAATCGTGCTGCCAAAGCTGGCAAGATTCGTGGAATTGGCGACATTCCAATTCACCCCATCCATAGAGACGGAACTGGTAAACTGGTTGCCCACCCGCTGTAATTTGTACCAGCGGTTGCCGCCGCCGAGATTGCTGGACCAGCGGTTCGCATCGCCATTGCCGTTGCGCATAGTGTCGTCCTCAAAGTACGTTCCGCCCCCCACCGAGCTGAAAAGGGCCACAAAACGGGTTCCGCTGCCGTCGCCTAGCGGCTGCCCCATGGTCGTATTGGTGGTGCCACGCAAGATAATCCCTGCCCGCCAGCCGGAATCGGGGCTGACCCCGTCTGGTCCGGCACCGCTGGCGGTAATGCTGGCCAGGCGGCCGATCAACGTGCAGTCCCCCGTCACGGCGCGGCTCATGAGATTCATCCCGTCCCCGACCAGAGTGTAGGTGTTTCCTTGGATGCTGCCGCCCGAGGGATAATTATGCATTTCCAGCGGGGACCAGTACCAGGCCCCAAATGCCGGATTGGTAGTGACCAGATTGACTGGCGCGGAATCGATTGTGTTCGTGGTATTATAGACGAGTCGGGCCCTTACCTGATTGCTGGGGGCGGTCCAGATCATTGAATTGAGCACAAAGGGTGCGCTGGTATCCTGCCCTAGATAATAATCCACGCCCCGGCTGGGCCGCGTGTAGTATGAATAGTAGTCAGTCAGATAAAACCGGACGCTGTTGATGGTGGCTCCATTGGCGGAGACGGTAGCATTCAAGTTGGGATTAGAGTTGGCCAGCACGGCGTTGTTGGTCGGAGCCGTCAGGGTGATGGTTGGCTCATTGAGCGAGGGCAAGCGCGAAAATGCCGAGGCGGGCACATCCGTTTTTGCGATGCCGGGGCCTTCATAAGCCAGGCCCAGGCCATCGGTGTAAGCCGTGGTATTCACCGGATTGGCTGCCCCTTTAAAGAACTGCAGGTTAAAAGTGTGCGATCCCGCCGCCAGCGCCAGGCCGCCGCTCAAAAACTGGGAGGAATCATGCAGGCCATCGAAATTAATCACGGTGGTGCCGTCAATGATCAGCTGGCTGCCATCGCCGGAGTGCAGCGTGAAGGCGTATAAGCCGTCAATCGGAACCGTGAGGTAGCCGGTGTAATTGAATCCGTAATTGACACGCTGCCGCCTTGGCGTGGTATCCGGAAAACCCACCGCCCCTTGAAAGACGGGTGTCAGCAGGCTGAAGTTGGGCAAGGCGGTCCAGTTCCCGGAACTGGACTCGTAGTATTGGTAGGTCAGACCGCCCACCGTCCCGGGCACCGTGACCGCCGGCAGCGGCACCGCCGAGCCCGGAGTAATGAGCACGGGAGCATTGGTGTTATAAAAAATATCCGAAATGGTCAGGCGGACGTACGGCGTCATGCCCCCGGCTACGCTCAGCAGTTTTTGCCGCGCTTCCGGATCGCTGTCATAGAAGGATGCCCATGGGGACCCGGTGTACGCTGCATTGGTGAAGACTTCAATGCGGTAGCCGAGTTGCGGCGAACTGGCGGACGGGATCTGCCATTGCACGAGCAATTGGGTGCTGACGACGCTGGCCGTGGCGTTGCTAACGAGAATCGGGTCAAATGTGGGCTGGGCAGGTTGGCCGCTTACAACCAGGGTCGTTGGAACATTGTACAAATTGGTATAGCCCGGGCCACAATCGGACTCGGTTGCAGTATTGGTGTTGATCAGATAGACATACCCACGCGAAGTGTATTGAATCTGGTTGGCCATTTGCCAGGCCCCGCTCTTGTGGTAATAGCCGTTGGCATGGTTGACTTGATAATTGCCAGTGTATCCGGCAAAATTTTCCTGCCATCCGCTCATGCCGTTTACGCCGGTCACTGCGAACGGATAGAGAAACGTGCCCAGATGATACCAGTTGCCACTCACCGGTTCTTTCATCCACATGCCTTGGTATCCCAAATGCGCTGTTCCGTCGGCCGGGAGCCAGTACCGCACCGCAAAACGGCTCCAGAGGTTGGTTGTAAACTGCGGCCAATACCCCTTGATCGCGCAACTGCTGCCTTCGCCGATTTGGGCATAGCCTACCATGTTGGTCCCGGCAAAGGTTGGAATTTGTTGGGAATAGGGGGCATAGCCGCCGCTTGCGGGCCAGCAGACATATTGCACAAGGGTGCCCGGGTTCTGGTGGGTCATGCCGCCGTAGAAATAGCCCGACCCGCTATCTGAACTGCTGACATATTCTTCATGAATGGCGTCATAAATCCCCGGCGGCACATTCGGGGAACGATAATCCTGAAGGATGCAGTCCGAGCCGCTGGCCACGTTGAAATAATGATATTGCGCCTGGCTGATAGAGGTCGTGAAGGCGGCAGCGGTCAGGAGGCAGTTAAGGGAAAGCCGCTTCCGGCGTGGTGGGGTGTTCATGTAGAATATTTATTTATCTGCCAGATGAATGCGGTTTAGTTTATGCTCTATAGCATGGTTTTGTGGAGGCGAATTTACTTCAAATTCAACCGCCCTGCGATACCACGTTTGGGGGAGATTCTGATGCCAAGGTCCGCCGGGTGGCGAGGCGGTTGACTGGTTGATATCGGTTTCACGACTTGAAAAAAACTTTTCGACGGGATTCAGCAGGTTTTTGACTGGGGCACGCCACTTGACCCAAGAGCCGTGTAGGCGTATTATTTTGTCAGATACTCATGATTAAGAATACACCCCGCTGCCCTATTCCGACAGATGCGATCGGTAACGGGCAGTTGCCGGGTGGTTCGCTTGTGGACTCGGTTTCAACTGGCTCAAAATCAACTTCCCCTTCCGGGCCAGTTCGCTTAAGCAGACTCAATCTGGCTTTGTTTGCCTTTGGTTTTGCGCCTTTGTTGATAGCCTTTTTTGGCAATCTTTGGGATCGTCCGTATTACCAGTTTTTTCCGACCGCCCTTGCCGGCGCGGGCTTGCTCATTTATCAACGGATTCAGGAAGTGTCTGGGCGTCAGTCCAGTGGCCGGATCGCATGGAGCGTTGTATTTCTTGGCGGATCCTTTTTCGTTCTCTCGGTCGCCACGCTGCTATGGTCTCCCTGGCTGGCCAGCCTGGCCGCCCTGCTGTTGATGGTGGGGCTTGCGTGGTGGATGGGAGGGTGGGAGTGGTTGCGGGCGGTGTTGCCAGGGGTGGTGATCATGTTAACCATCATTCCACCCCCTTTGGGGCAGGATACGCAATTAATGCTGTACCTGCGGGAATTGGCGGTGCGCTGGAGCAGTCATTTGTTGGATACTTTAAAAGTAGTCCATTTTTTAAGAGGAAATGTCATTGAACTCCCGCAAACCCAGTTGCTGGTGGAAGAGGCTTGCAGCGGGATCAACTCGGTACTATTCACCATTTCAGCCTGTTTGATCTACCTTTTTTGGCGCCGCCGATCCTGGTGGCGCATGATGGTTTGCCTGCCTGGCGTAGTCGCTGGCGTTCTGCTGGGAAATGTAATTCGTATCACGCTGGGAGGCTGGCTCGCCTATCACCAGATCATTAACATCCTTTCTGGTTGGCGGCATGAATTGACGGGATTGGTGCTGGTGGGTGCTTACCTGGCCCTTATTCCCAGCCTGGACGAATGCCTCGAGTTTCTTGCCCAGCCGCTCAGGAATAAACATGCCCAGCCGATGTCGTCGCCTCCACCGGCTTTCAAACCGCTCGGTCAGGAGTTGGGGGCGCGAAAGAACTCAGTTTCGGGGTTGCTGGTCGGGGGAGCGTTTGCCTTGCTGGGGCTGGCTGGGCTGGGAATGGGCCTGGTCCAGCATTTTGGATCCAAAGTTCCCTGGCGCATGGCGTCCCCTTCGGCCTTGCGAGCCGGGGCAATTTTTACCATGCCTCCCGAGATTGGCCTTTGGAAACGCGTGGAGGCAGCCACGCCCGGGCAACAGGTTGAAACCTTGGGAATCTATTCAAAAATATGGCAATACGAGCAAAACGGCTGGGTGGCCCAAGTGGCATTGGATTACCCGTTTCACGGATATCACGACGTCACCCTTTGTTATCACAATCATGGCTGGCAGGTATCCCATCAGGAGCGCCTGTCTGGAGATGGAACCAACAGCAGTCCACCGCTGATGGCTGTGGAAATGACCAAGGAACCGGTCAGTCAGGCACTGCTTTGGTTTAGTACGGTGGATGAGCAAGGGCATTGGTTGGAACAATCCGCCGTGAAGTTTAATCTTTTAAAATCCGGCCGGTTGCCCGGCACTTTTGACGGAAACAATATCACCAGTTACCGTGTGCAGGTATTGGTCACAGCCTATGGTCCGGTGCCAGCGGCTGAACGTGAGCCGGCGAGGCAGCTATTTGAAGCTGCTCGCCGCATTTTGGTGGAGCAATTGCTCAAGCAACTAGCCCCCCAGCCATGAGTTTACCACATCATCTCCGGCGTTGGTTTGGCAGTCGTGCTTACGGGCGGATTGGCTGGTGCCTCCCGGCAGCGCTGTTGGGGGCGGCTTGGCTGGCCTTTGGCTTGGCTCAGTTCGTCACGAAATCAAACGTGGTCCATCAGTACTACTCTCGCACGGCAGCGCGTGCGCTGGCGGTTCGGGATTATAAGACTGCGCATGTCGCCTACCAGCGGCTGTTGCTTTCCTGGCAGGAAGATCTGCTGCAAAATCAATATTATCTGGCCCTGTCCCTATTTGGATTGGGACGGGAACCAGAAGGAGCCGCGCTGCTGAACCTGGCGGCACCCGTTGAAAAGGCGGGCTACGCGCCAGCTCACCTGTTTGTGGCCCGCTATTTGTTGTCCCAGACCAATCTGACGCTGGCAGGTATAAAGCAGGCGGAGGTGCACTTGAACCATGTTTTGGAACGGGAACCCGTTTCCCTTGATGCTCATGAAATGCTCGGGCGATTGTATTTTCAGGTAGGCAAGGATGATTTGGCCAGCAAGCATTTGCTCTCGGTGGTGGCTGCCCGGCCAGCCAGCGCCTTGCCGCTAGCCATGCTGGCCAAGCGGGCAGGGAATGAAAAGGAAATCTGGCACTGGACCGAAGTGGCGGCAGCTTACTACCGTGACCGGGTGGAGAAGGCTCCCAAAGATAACCCTGAGGATCGCCTGGCTTGGGCGCAGACACTGGCTTTGCAGGCGAATTATGAAAAAGCGATTCAAGTTTTGGATTTCGGAGAGGATGTGTCGGGGTCCAAAGTGTATGCCTTTGCCTTTGCCGAGGTCTATGGTTACTGGGCCGCTCAGGTGGCCCGGGATGCACCGGCAAATCTGGCCACCCGGCTTAAGTGGATTCAAAAGGGTTTGACTTACAGGCCCCAGGACATTCGTTTGCTGGATCTGCTGCTGAATTTAAGCCAGTTGGAAGGGTTGGAAGCCAAAATGGTCGAGCCGCCGTCCGATCAGGGAGACGCATTGGCCATGTTTCATCTATTGATGGGAACCTCAGCCGCCCAGCATGGCGATCCGGCTGGTGCTTACCGACATTTTGCCTTGGTGAATGGCTTGGATTCCAAGCTCTTGGGCGTGCCTAACAACATGGCGCTCTTGCTGGCCCTCACCAAACATCCGGATTTGTCCAGGGCTCTGGCTATCACCCTGGCTTTGATAGAAACCTCCCCCAGCCAGCCGGATTTTCACAACACCCGCGGCCAGATACTAGTAAAACTCGGAAAGTGGGAGGAAGCCGTTAAAGATCTGGAGTTCGCCTTGCCATCCGTCTTGGACAAGTCTGCAACCCAATCCTCTCTGGCCGAAGCTTATCGGAAATTGGGTAATACCCAGTTGGCGGAACGTTACGAACGGCTTAACCAGCAATCGAATACCCCCGCTTTGGGCATAGGTGACGGAAGCATTACTCCATGACTACCAGCCCCCCCGCTGGTCGGCTCGAAAATTTAATTCATCCCGTACCAGGCAGCTTTTGCGCAGGGTATAAAAAAACCGCCACGGCTACTCGTGGCGGTTGAAGTACGAGTTCAGCAGGTTATTTCCGGCGGCGGATCATCATAAACCCGCCGACACCGGCAGAGGTCAGAATGGAGATAATCAAAGAGGACGGTTCCGGCACCGCCTCAACCTCGGATAATGCAATCAGCCCGGTTCCGCCAGCTCCGGCAAAAGCGGTCCCGGTGTCAATATTGGGAAAATCTCCAAGAACCGGAATATGGTAGGTCACTTTAAGATAATTGCCGGCCGCAAGGTATCCGCCAGCGGCAATGGCTACGGTCGAAACGTCAAGCGAGTCATAAGAGGCGCTGGTGCCGGCAACGGGGGGAGTCACTGTTCCATTTCCCCAAGGATCAACTATGCCAATCGTTCCTGATCCATCGGTCAGATCGATGCTCTGCAGGGAAACAAAATGACCACCCGCTTGCGGTGACCACGGTTGGTTGGCAGTGATGGTATTGCCTGCCGACTGCCAGAAAATACCCAGTTGCACGCCGTCGTGCGCATTCAATACATCTGCCAAACTTTGAGCAGAAGGTTTCCAGGTCTGCCAAGTGCTCACGCCCGGAGCCGGGTTTCCCAGTGGTCCGGCTGTGGTGAGATAGGTTTGCAGGCCAGATAACGCGTTGGCCGGTTGGGTGGCTGCAACCGGATCCGTCGCCATAAAGCTCTGCAAATGATTTACTGCGCCGTAATTATTGGGATCAAAAGCAAACGGACTTGGATTGCCCAGACTTAATTGATAAGCATTCAGATAGGACAATCCGTTAGCCACCGAAGTGGGTACGCAGGAATTGTTTTTGAGTGCCTGAGAACCATTTACGCTTGCATTTCCCTGCCCCAGCAGTTGAGTGACAATGCTATAATCTTCCGATGCAGTCTGGGCGTATAGGTTGCTGAGGTTGCAACTTAGCAGGCCCGCTGCCAGCGGAATGAACAAACGACTAACTTTGAATAGTTTCTGTGTTTTCATTTTTTGCTATGTGTTTTATTGCTGTTTCTAAGGGGATTACGAGAACATTTTAAGTTAAGCACAAACGCTTGTCAAAATAATTGTAGATAATTATTGATTTTTGTGGCTGAGCGTCCGGGGGTTTACAGCCTCTGCCATTGCCTCAGAAATAGTGAAAACACTCTAACAAATTAGTTATATCCCATATAAAGTTATTTTTAATACTTTGTTGCGAAAGTTGGGAATGCTGCCCTAATTGGATTGCCAGATTGGAGGCTGGTTGAATGCAAGCTGAGGTCTGCAAGGAATTATGGAAGTTCCTCCAGCACGGCCAAACTACGATCGGTTAAGGGTTTTGGATGTGGCCTGACGCGAGTAACCCCGTTCAGGGGCCATTCATAATACCACACCTTTTGGGCGTGGATCTTTATTTGACGGAAGCTGATTTTAGGCACCAAAATAAAGAACCAATCAATGGCTTAACGTGCCAGACACTTACGTTTGATCGCCACTCGTTAGCCATCATTGAACGGAACTTTTCTTGCCTAAAATCAGCTTCAGCATTTCCTATAAAATAACTGACGTCCCGCTGGTTACGTTTCATCCAGCCAGCGGTGCAGATCACCAAAAAGGCACACAGATTCATCAACACAAAATGGCAACCTCAACTCCGATTCGCCAGCCATCGTTGCCACCATTTCATTTGCCAAGGAACTTCATAATGGCCTGGCTGCGCGAGTGGACGTGCAATTTTTCATACACCTTTTGCACATGAACCCTAACGGTGTTGATGCTGATATGGAGTTGGTCGGCAATTTCCTTGTAAAGAAACCCCTTCGCCAGTAGCGACAGGATTTCCTGTTCGCGTTTGGTAAGCGCCTCGGTTTCAGAAAGGGGTTTTTTAATCTCCTGAAAATGGCCCACTATTTTCCGGGCAATGCGCATGGACAGAGGCGAACCTCCAGTGCGAGCCTGCACCACCGCATTGATCAATTCAGCCGGAGGCATATTTTTAAGCAGGTATCCGGTAGCGCCTGCGCGCAAGGATTCAAATATCAAATCACTCTCTTCGTAGGTCGTCAGCATCAACACGTCGATCTGCGGTAATTTCTCCTTCAATTTGGCTACGCACTCAATGCCGCTCATGCCCGGCAAACGAATATCCATGAGCACCACATCCGGCGGGTCCCGGGGAATTTCGGCCAGGGCTGTTTCGCCATTAGGATAACCGTGCAGGCAATGCAATTCCGGCGCGCTCTGGAGCACTTTCAGCAGGTTCACGCGGGTGCCTGCGTGGTCTTCGACAATGGATACTTTGATGCGCATCAATGAACTTTTTAACCCGTGATCGGGCTCTTCAGCGTGGACGGAAATTGCGGGAATGCAAGGTTTGATTGGCTCATTTTGGAAAGGGAATTTCCACGCGCACGGAGGTGCCGGAACCCAAACGACTGACGATATCCGCCTGCCCACCCAGCGCTTTAGCCCGCTGCCGCATGTTTCGCAGGCCATCGTCAACGGCATTTTCCGGGGCAGGCACAAATCCGCGACCATCATCTTCGATCCGCCAATACATCCCGGCATCACCCACTTCAAAATTAATTTTCACCCGAGTGGCGTGCGCATGCTTCACCACATTGTGCAGGGCCTCCTTGACGATCAGGAAGACAGCGTGGCGCACATCCCCGGAAACCTCCCGGTTCACTGGCGTATCCGGAAAATCCAACCGGCATTGCAGCCCGGCGGAATTGGCAAAGTCGCGTGCATATTGACCGGTGTAGTCCAGCAGGTCGTGGAGCGTGTCATTCCGCGGATTGACCGCCCAGACGATTTCATCCAGCGACTTTACGCCGATCTGCGCGACCCGGCTGATCTGGCCGAGATAATCGCGAGCCCGGTCCGGCTCCGCAATCGCATTTCGGGATAATTCCCCCAGCAGCGAAATCTGCGTAAACCGCGCGCCGAGTTCGTCGTGCATATCCTGCGCAATGCGGGTGCGCTCCTGCTGCAGCGCAGCCTCCTGCTCTACTCGCCGCATAATCTGCCGGACGCGCCGCAGGGAAAAATGGCGGACCACCGCTGCCACCAAAGTCAGAAGAAGCAGAGCGATCAGAAACTTAAACAGCCAGTGCTGCCAGAAAAAGGGAGACACACTGAAAGAAATGGAAGCGCCACGCTCATTCCACACGCCATAATTGTTACAGGCGGTGACTTGAAAGGTATAATCGCCCGGAGGCAGGCGCGAAAAGATCGCGGTACGGACGCGCTCCACCTCGCTCCAGTCATCGGTCCAACCCGCCAGCCGGTAACGAAAACGCACCTGTTCCGGCGCAATGAAACTCGGCGCGGTAAAAGTGATTTCAATTTTCCGGTGAGTGGGCAAGAGCGTTGCAGTCTCCTTTACCGCAAGGTCAATTTTATTCCCGTCGACAGAAAAATTCTGAATCAGCACGGTCGGCGGCACGCCGTTGGCACGGACATGGTCGGGATGGACCAGAACAATTCCCGAGTGGGTGGGCAAGAGGATTTCCCCGTTTTTGGTACGCAAAGCCCCGGGCCAGTAGCCATAGTAAGACTGCAAACTGGGCAACCCGGCGTCACGTCCATAAAAAATACTTTGAATGCGATTCATCCGGCCATCTGCCACGGAATTTAACTGGGCCAGACTGGCATAAAAGATTCCCCGGTCCGAAGCAAACCACATGCGCCCCGCAGCATCGGGCACCAGGGCGCAGATATTTTCGTCGAACAACCCTTGTTCATGGCCGATGTGGGCAATTTTACCGTCCCGCAAACGGCAAACGCCATTCACCGCGTAGCCGATCCACAGACTCCCATCGGCTGATGCGCTCAAGCAGCGAATGGGGTAAGCCGGATCCACTGCCGGCAAAGGAACCTCCAGAAGCTGATTCCCAGCCACGCAGAACAAACGACCGTCCAAGGTTCCCAGCCAGATTTTGCCGGCAGCGTCTTCAGCCATGGCTCTTACCGCGCGGCTGCCCGCAGGTTGTTTGAAGGTCTGGAAACGCCCGGCATGCCATCGTTGCACCGCATGTTCCGTCTCCAGTCCGATCCACAAATCATCCCTACTATCCACCAGCAACGAGCGAATCGTCATGCCCTCCAAACCATCCTGCAGCCCAAGCCGGGAAAATTTCCCCTGCTTCCAGCAGTATAACCCCCGCTGAAAGGTCCCAAACCACATCACTCCCTGCCGATCGCAAGCCACACAATGCGCGATGCCGCCCGGCCAATTATCAATCTTCTCTCCGCTGGCCCAATCCTCGCCGGGCAACCTGGTAACCGCTCCGTCCTGGGTGACCACCCACAAGTTACCTGTGAGATCCTCGGCCATGGAGCGCACGGTTTCAAAAGGCAACCCTTCGTCACGCCCGTGCAATTCAACCACCTTCGGCTGCAATCGGTTCAAACCACCGCCATCGGTGCCCACCCAGAGGCTGCCTTCGCGATCCCGGACAATGGTGCGGATTTTATTCTGCGAGGTTTCCACCTTGTAAAGATTGGCATGGTCAAAGTGAAACAAACCGTCCGAAGCCGTGCCAATCCACAGGCGCCCATTGAACTCCTCAAACAGAACGGAAGGACGCATCCGGTTGGCATCGCCACTCAAACTGGCCACCGCCACGGGCGCTTCATTTGAGCCCATCCGTAGCAACTGTGAAGAGGTGCAAAACCACAGACCACCATTGCGCGAGCCGAGAATCTGCGGGTTGCGTTCACTGACGGTACCGGCTTTTACAAAATTACGACCATTCCAATAACCAAACTGCAAACCCTTCGCAAACCACAGCATGCCGCGCACATCCAGAGTAAGTGAAGCAATGCCATCGGCATTCAAACCATCAGTGGCAGTAAGGCGCCGGACCTGGTTATCCGGGGTGATGCAAAACACGGATCCGTCGGCATAAGTGATCCAGACCGCATGGTCAGGGGTTTCCAGCAACTGCAGTGCCAGCGCGTCCGGCAAGCCGTTCGTAGCAGTGAACAGGGCGGTTTGACCATGACCAAAGCGCACCACCATGCCACCATTTTCGGCCAGCCAGAAATTCTCTTCATGGTCGCACAACATCACCCGGATGATCGGGCGTGAACGACCAACAGGAATGGGCACCACCTCAAACTGCGCACCATCAAAGCGAGCCAGGCCGGACTGTGTAGCCAACCACAAATAACCATCATGCGTTTGGGCAATACCGGTAACATTGGCCGCCGGCAATCCGTCATCGACTTGCCAAACGCGGCTGGACCAGCCAGCACCCGGCTCACCCGCCAAGGCACCAGAAAGCCAGCAGCAAACCAGCAAAACCCATGGCAGGGCCGAATTCAAGCGACAGGTAATCAGCGCAGACATGAGCAAATTCTACTCCCCCACATTCCACATGCCAGCTTGAACCTATGCCCAAAGGGAAAATGCGAGATTGTCAGCAGCGCCTATTTCGCCTTAACTTCGCGCAGTCACACAGCGCAACAAACATGAATTCACAACTAGACGGCAAGGTGGTGCTTATTACCGGCGCGTCCGGTGGCATCGGGGCAGCCATCGCAAAAGCGTTTGCAGCCGAAGGGGCGCAACTGGTTCTGCACGCCAACCAAAATGCTGATAGCGCACGGAAACTAGCCCGCGAACTGCCAAACGCCCCTTCCCTGGTTCTCCAGGCCAACCTTACCCGAGAGCGCGCCGTCAAGGAGCTTTTTGCTGCTGCCAAAAAAAGATTCGGCCAGGTTGATGTACTGGTGGCCAACGCCGGTGCCTGGGAGACGCGCGATGTGCCACTGCACGAAATGACGCTCAAACAATGGGACGCCACCCTAGCCTGCGTGCTAACCTCGGCATTTCTCTGCCTGCGCGAGTTCATGCGCCTGGTTGCCAGCCAAAAACGCGGCTGCGCTGTGCTGGTATCCTCCACCGCAGGAGTTTTCGGGGAAGCGGGCCATGGAGATTACGCTGCCGCCAAATCCGCACTGGCCTACGGCCTGTTGAGAACTGCCAAAAACGAACTAGCCCGCATCGCACCGCATACCGCCGACTATTGCGGGGGACGCATCAACACCATTTGTCCCGGCTGGACCCTGGTGCCACGCACCGCCCCCAAATTACGCGATACCAAAGTGGTTCGCAAAGTCACCGGGACGATGGCGCTGCCGCAAATTGGACGTCCCGAAGATATGGCCAACGCCACAGTTTTCCTCGCCTCGGACAGACTGGCGCGCCACATCACCGGCCAGACGCTCGTCGTCGCCGGCGGGATGGAAGGCCGCGTGCTCTGGCAACCAGATGAAATCGATCCGGCTCTGGTTTAGGATCCGGTAAGAAATTTTGATAGCAACCCGACTGGATTGTTGAACGGCTGATGGCTTTGCTTGCCCGTCACCAAACCGTTGGCTGCGCTCCCTGCCCGAACCTGGCCAGCCACCAGAATCCCCACCTCAGCGGACTACCTGAATTATTAATCCTTCAGGAGCGTCAGGGGAAGAGACCGCGAATGGCTTTCGCCTCGCGCACGCGTTGAATGCCAACACACAAAGCCGCTGTGCGCATGGATATTTTCTCGGCACGGGCGTTTTGCCATACCCGGTCATAGGCCTGGTCCAGAATCTGGAACAATTTTTGCATCACCTCGGCCTCACTCCAGAAAAAACTCTGCAAATCCTGCACCCACTCAAAATACGAAACCACGACCCCGCCAGCATTGCAAAGGATATCCGGCAGAATAAAAACATCATCGCGCTGCGCCAGAATCAAATCCGCAGCCGGGGTTGTCGGCCCATTCGCGCCCTCAGCCAAAATACGGCAACGGATTTCACCCGCGTTCTTTTCGGTAATCTGGCGCTCGAGCGCCGCTGGCAGCAGGACATCACAGGGGAGCAGCAGCAAATCCTCATTGGACACAGTATCGCCGCCACTAAAACCACAGATCGTGCGCGTTTCCGCGAGATGCCGCGCGAGTTGTTCCAAATCAAGGCCTCGCAGATTCACCACCCCGCCGGACATATCGCTGACAGCGATTATCCGGGCGCCAAAGCCAGCCAGCGTTTGCGCGGCAATGGCCCCCACGTTCCCATAACCTTGAACGGCCACGGTGGCATTATGCAGATTCAAGCCAATCGTCTCAGCCGCACGCTGAACGAGATGGGCAACGCCACGTCCGGTAGCTTCACGCCGGCCCAGGGAACCTCCCAGGGCGATGGGCTTGCCGGTCACAATGCTCGGCACAGAGTAGCCCATATGCATCGAATAGGAATCCATGATCCAAGCCATTACCTGCTCATTAGTGCCCATATCCGGTGCCATGATATCCACTTGAGGCCCAATGAAAGGGATCATCTCCTGGGTAAACCGCCTCGTGAGCCGCTCCACTTCGCGCAGGGGCATGTGGTGTGGATCGCAGGCAATCCCACCTTTTGCGCCACCGTAAGGCAGTCCAGCCAGCGCGCACTTCCAACTCATCCACATCGCCAGCGCGGCGACTTCGCCCATGGTCACGTCAGGATGAAAGCGCAAGCCGCCCTTGGAGGGACCAAGCGTGAGATGGTGCTGCACCCGGTAGCCGCTATATACTCGCGTGGAGCCATCCTCGCAGTTGATGGGCAAGGAAACCGCCATGGCGCGCTTGGGATATTTCAAGCGCGGACGTTCAAACTCGGGTATTTCCAGATGGTCCGCCACGAAGTCAAATTGCTGGCACGCCATGTGAAACGTCGGATGGTTATATATTTCCATAACAATATTTATCGGGCAGATGAAATGGTTTCCCAATCCACAGGACGGCCAAGGTCGAGCAAGGGAATTTCCTCATGAACGGCCTCGGGATATTTCTGCGCCGCGCCTGAATTAAAAAGGACAAAGCGCTCATCTGGCAGGATTTCGCTGCGGGCGAGGAGCATTTCCAAAGTTTCCAGACACACCGCAGTCTCGTGACAGATTGCAAGGCTTTCCAGTGAAATTGATCGTTTCATTCAAGGCGCTACTACTTTTTGAGGCTCTGCCAGTCTTGGAGAACGCAGCGCGGACGCAGGCAATTCTCATACAATCCCTGAATCTGACCGGCATCGTACCGCACTGCATAGCAGCCACATTCCAGATTGGTGCCGAAGCTTATTTAAAGCTCTCACCATCCGCCCGCAGAACCACCCGCACGAGGGTCGGCTGCCCCGGTAAAGCTTTTGCCATCCGGACTCCGAGCCACGATTTGGGAAACAGCCACTGCAGGCAGTTCCTCCAGTTTATGCCCCCGATCTATCAGCGCCTGCTTTAAGGTCGCCGACAGTTTCTTTTCTACATACAGTGTATCGGGTGCCCACTGCTGATGAATACGAACCGCACCAACCGCCTGCGAGGGGCTCAATCCCAGATCCAGCATGCCGACCAATTCCTGCAAAACAGCGCTAATAATTTTTGGTCCGCCGGCCGCCCCCAAGGAAATAATGGGCTGGCCATTCCGGAAAACCAGCGTCGGGCTCATGCTGGATAGAGGGCGTTTGCCGGGCGCGACGGAGTTGGCTTCCGCCCCGATGAGTCCAAAGTGATTTGGCACTCCGGCCTGAATGGAAAAATCATCCATCTGGTTATTCATAGTCACGCCAGTGCCAGGAATTACGACTTTGGATCCAAAACTGGTGTTAATCGTCGCCGTGCAGGCAACCCAGTTGCCTTGGTCATCGGCCACCGAAAAATGGGTGGTGTGCTTCTTGAACAAATCTGTCTGCCAATCAGGCGGCAAGCCATGCGAGGCGACCGGCGTTGCATGCGCGGGATGGATTTGTTTCGCCAAATCCGCCGCGTAAGCTTTTGAAATCAATCCGCGCGGCACCTTGACAAAATCCGGGTCACCCAACCAATAAGCACGATCGGCGAAGGCGAGTTTCATCGCCTCGGCAAGCACATTCATCCGCGTGGCCTCATCGAGGTTTTTCAGGTCGAAATGTTCCAGGATATTCAACATCTCCAGAACGTGAACCCCGCCCGAACTGGGGGGCGGAAAAGAGACAACTTCACACCCGCGATATAGCGTGGCAATCGGCTGACGCAATTCGATGTGATATTGCGCAAAATCATTCGAGGTCAAGATGCCGCCATGGTTTTTCATCCAAGCGTCCAGCGCCGCAGCGAAAGGGCCCCGATAAAACCAATCCGCGCCTCGTTCGGCAATGGCGCGATAGGTCCCGGCCAGATCGGGCTGCGCCAGATTTTCCCCCGCTGCGACCGGTCTGCCATCGTGGAAAAAAACTGCAGTAGAAGACGGAAATTTGCGCAAATCCTCAGCCACCGAAAACAGCAGTTTGGCGTAGTTGGCGGGCACAGGAAAACCTTTCTCCGCCAGATCTGCGGCCGGCAGCAACAAATCGCGCAGCTTTTTTTTGCCATAGTGTTTCACGGCAAAATCAAAGGCCGCGATTTCGCCCGGAACGCCACTGGCGAGGGGGCCGGTCTGGCTCAATTGCGTGTCGCCTTTGCCTTCCCGGATAAACATATCGCGAGTCGCGGCCGCAGGCGCCATTTCCCGGCCATCAATGCACATGTTGGCACCATTCGCCAGGTGGATGAGCAGGAAACAACCGCCGCCAATGCCGGAATTATGGGTATCCACCACCCCAAGGGTGAGCCCCACAGCAACCGCAGCGTCAATGGCATTACCGCCGGATTTCAGCACAGCCACCCCTGCCTGCGTTGCCAGTGGGTTTACGGAGGCAACCATGCCATGAGTCGGTTCTCCAGCCAAAGTGTTCAGAGTCGCCACCCGGAAAGCAGCAGCAAACAACAGAAAGCAAAGGGAATACAATTTCATAAGCGGAAAATCTCAAGAGCGATGGCTGACAACCGGCATATCGGCATTGCCTGAGGGGATGCCCTCAAGATTCAGTTCACCTTCCCAGCGCGCCATGGCGGCCGAGGCCAGACAATTGCCAATGAGATTGACGGTGGTTCGCGCCATGTCCATCAGCGTATCCACACCCAAAATCAACGCCACGCCTTCCAGCGGCAGACCAAAAGTCACCAACGTACCGGACAAGATCACCAGGGTTGCGCGCGGAACTGCCGCCACCCCTTTGCTGGTTAGCATCAATGTCAGCATCATCACCAATTGCTGACTGATGGTCATGTGAACACCCGCCGCTTGCGCAACGTAAACCGAAGCCACTGCGAGATAAAGCGTGCTGCCGTCCAGATTGAAGGAATAGCCGGCGGGCAAGACAAAGGAAACAATGCGCTTGGGCACCCCGAATTTCATCATGTTTTCCAACGCTAGAGGCAAGGCCGCAGCCGAGGAGGTGGTGGAAAAGGCAATCAACGCGGGATCTTTGACATGGCTAAAAAAACGGCGGATGGGAATACGGGCAAGTAAAGCCACCGGTAACAAAACACCCACGACAAACAAAACCAGAGCGCCATAAAGGACCAGCACCAGTTTGCCCAAATTCAGCAAAACCGCGATTCCCGAATGACCAACCGTAACAGCCATCGCAGCCCCCACCCCAAAGGGCGCGAGGCTCATTACAATGTGGGTAAATTTAAACATGACTTCCGAAACACCCTCGAAAAAGCTCAGCATGGTTTCCTTGGGGCGACCGGATACCTGCATCAAAGCAACTGCAAAGAGCATGGCAAAGACGACAACCTGCAACACGTCGTTCGTAGCGGCGCTGTCGAAAAAACTGGTGGGAAAGATATGTTCCAAAATGTCCTTGCCCTTGGGCGCGACGGCAACGGCCACGCCATCAGGCTTGGCGGACGGGAGGGATACTCCCAAGCCGGGTTGAAAAACATTGACCATGATCAACCCCACAAACAAGGCAAGAGTCGTGACCACTTCAAAGTAGAGAATGGATTTAAGCGCCAGCCGTCCGACTGATTTCAAATCATCACCATGGGCGGCAATGCCGATTACCAGGGTGCTGAACAGCAAGGGGACAATGATACACTTGATCAACCGCAGGAAAATATTGGAAACGACCTGTAACGACTGGGATGCCTCCGGAAAAAACCAACCGATCAAGACGCCCGCGAAGATCGAAATCATGATCCAGCGCGTGAGCGAAATGCGTTTCAAAGCAGCAAACATATTAAGAATAATTATTGGACAGGTTTCGGGCCGGATTAAACCACGAGGCACCGGGGCCCGGCACCACAGAACGGCCTAAGAGCTAACAGGCGCACGGGCGCTTGAACATAATGATTTTGTGCTATGGCCCTACACCGAAGGAAAATGTAAAACCAAGCAAAATGAGCCAGATGGCGGGATGGGTTATTGGATCCATCCAAGCCGCAGCGAGCCAATGGCGACGGTTCCCGCCCCGCAGACAGCCGGAGAAATTCACCTCGGGAAAAGCCACCCATTTTACCAACCACCAGTCACTCAATGTCTTCAGGGAATAACTACGCGATAAAACCGCTGGCGCAGGGAGCCAGAATGATCAATTAACGAGACGTTGGTCCCCGTTGCCTTAACATTCCCTAATATCTGCCAATTATCCCCGGCCAGATTGGTTGAAAACAGCAATTGATAATTAACCCCGGCAAGAGAGTCCCAAGAAATTACAACATCACTGGTGCCCGCGCCGGGCAGACTTGGCGAAACCGTCGGGCCCGGAGTGGGCAAATAATTTAAGAGCACATTGCCTTGATAATCCACCGTGCTGACAAATTTTCCAGCTGGGAAAGTGTCATTAGCCAGAGCTTTGAATCCAACCATGCCAGAATTAATTGTGGAAGCCGCCATTGAAATGACTTTCCAGGTATGGGGCACCCGCCAAAATGCATTCGTCGTTGCGGGCGCTGAGGCAAGATTGGTGAAATTGATCACCAATATGGCATTCGTTGATAAAGTCAAATTACCACCAGATAAAACAACCTGATTATAATTCGACCCTGGTGAATCTGTGCTGTTCGCAGCCAGTGACCAAAAGTAACTGCCAGCATTCATAAAAGTCAAACCGTTCGTTATGGTAAGCATCCCCATGGGATTACCAGGCGCAATGCCGCCGGCAATAAAGACCGGCCCGCTTACCGTGCCGGCCCCCCCCAGCAAAGCCCCGGCATTCACCCACAGTGCACCCGCCCCATTTGCGGAACCGGAGGCATTATTTGCCAGCAGCAGCCCGGCCATATTGGTCGTGGTTCCGGAATAGGTGCTGGGGCCATTCAAAAACAGCGAGCCACCACCCGATTTAAACAAACCGCCGGAACCACTGATGACGCTATTCACATAAAAACTGGCGGAAGCATTTAATTTAAGATCGAAACCTGAATTGATGAGATTCCCAAACAGGCTAAGGGGGCTGGAGGCGGCAGAAAACGTCTGCGATGCCAACAACGTAAGGGAATTGCTAACGATCTGAGGAAAGGAGGAAAAGTTAGTAATCCCGGCCACCAAACTGATGCCATTGCCGAAATTGGTGTAACTACCACCCGCATTTGCCGCAAACTGCATGGTATAAATCCTGCCACTGCCGATGGTAAGCGCAGCAAGATTATTATTTACTGAACCGCCGCTACCACCAAACAAAATATAGTTTCCGGCCACCGGAAGAATGCCATTAGCCCAATTGGTTGCCGTGGCACATTTGCCAGATCCGCCCGCCCAAACACAAGGCGCCGCGAGGCGCAGATCCAAACCATAGTAATTAGTAAAAAAATAATCCAGCGCCTGCGCCACCGCCAAGGCGTAAGCATTACGATTGGCCGAGGTGTCCCGCACACCGGTATAGTTAGCCTCAATTTGCAAGCCATCCACCGGGCCGGCACTGCCATGCGACGAATGCACATCCGTGTTATATCCGCCATCAAAATAAGCATTCCCGGCACCGGGATCGGGCATGTCCGGCCCAGGAACCGAAGGATATCCACGCGCTACCATGAGAGCCCCAAAACTATTGCTGCCACGCAAAATTTGCGAAAATGGGAGATTGAATTTTCCGGCAACCAAAGCACCCAGCGACCGGATACTGCTCTGAATGCGATAGCTGCTCTGATTTAAGGTGACATCAGAATAGCTCAGCTGCGTGGCCGATAAAAGATAGCCCAATTCCAAGCGCTGAATCGTGTGCCCCTGTCCATGCTGGTCAATATATAATCCAATCCCGCTGCGCGCCACTGCGGCATTGCTGCTGATATTAATGAAATTCTGGAATTCGTTCCAAGCCTGGGTTGCGTAAGAATTGGCATTGTACACCCCTTGCGCCAAACTCCGGTTGCAATCAATTTTGGAGCGCTTCAACTGACAAATAATCACGTGCGGACAATGTCCGTAATAAGAGGAAAAAACAGTTTGCAAAGCAAGTGCCGTCTCAGCGGTGTTGGAATCCGTCACGGTGGTAAAATTCGGGTCAGAACCGTCATCCAGACGATCAGGAATTTCCGATGGGGTCAACGCTCCACCATGGGGCGCAGAAAAAATTACGGGCAAATCACCCGAAATATATTCAATATAATTGCTCCGCCCGAAATACGCCTGCCCCGGCTGGTAGGTTTGGGCTTGAGCCAAAGATAACAGGAAGAGGGTAGAAAAAAATGCCGCCAGCAGCCTGATCGGCAGCCGGCGGCAAAGGTAAACAATGGATATTCCCACGCTATTTCATCAGGGCGAGGTCACCCGATAAAACCGAAGACTATGCGCACCCGTGGTATCCGTCAAAGAAGTATTGGTGCCGGTTCCCGTGGTAGAACCAAAAGTGATCCAAGCAGACTGGGTGAGGTTTGTTTTATACTGCAGCGTATAAGATATGCCATTGAGCGAGGTCCACGACACCGTGGCATTGCCAACTCCCGCATTGGCTATGCGCGGGCTGAGGATTGGCCGGGGACTGTTTCCACCGGATGGCAAAGCAAGTACGCCACTGGTTATAGCCACATTGGTACCAGACACGGTGTAACCAGACACCTCGCTGCCCGCCAGGATGGCAACCGGAATCGGTGGAAAATAGGGTCCGCTGGTGGTCCGGCCAAAAATATAATACGTTGGTGAGGCAGAGGGTGTTACATTAATGGAATAGTAGCTATTACCGGTGCCATTATTAAGGGGTTGTTCGGACATAGCGCCCACCAAAGTCCAATTAGTAATGGCCGTTGCGCCATTGGCGGAAGACCACGCGTACAAAGTTTGCGCCGCCGAATTGGTCAGAATCATATTTTCACCGCTGAAAAAGCCCGCACCCGCATCATAGGCGGCAAACAAGGCTGGGCCATTCGTTATGGTTTCCGACAAAGTAGCCGGCGTCAGCAATCCGCTGGAACCGGTAATCGTCGGGGTCCCGGCAAGACTGTCTCGATAGTAAAAGGCCGTCGAACTTGTGCCGGCTGCAATGGTCACGCTATTGATTACCGTTGAGCCGGTAGCGCCCGAAAGGAAGATTCCGCCGCCGGAAGTAGAGCTTAAGTTCACCACCGTATCGGAGGTGGCGTTAAACAAACTATTGCTCTGCAACAAAGTGACTGTTACCAAGGTCGAATTCTGCCCCACCTGACCGATCTGGGTGGGGGAAGCGAACGACAGTTTGGTGGCTCCCAGCGAACCGCCGGTGATTGATGGGGTAACAGTGGCCCAATTGGTGTCTGC
>CAISVF010000002.1 GCA_903888765.1 uncultured Verrucomicrobia subdivision 3 bacterium
GTTGATTCGGCGGACGTCAGTTCGCCGCTACGCCGCCGTAGCGGCACTTTGGCTAGTGCCGCCATTATTTGCTTCACCCTTCTGCTCGCGGGTTTTCTTCACGCTGGGGCCAAACCCTTTGAGCCGGTGGAGGAGGATTCCTATTCCGGGCGGTTTGTGGGGCCGGACGTCACGTTTCGCCTCAAGCCGGAGGCTGGCAAGTGGACGGGCACCATTAATTTCAAGGGCCAGAATTACACCATTCAGGGCCAGAACCAGAACGGCAAGCTGGCCGGCACCTTTGGCGCGGGCAACCAAAGCTGGCCGTTCAGCGCCACGAGCGGTGGCGACAAACTCACTTTCACGGTGGGCACGTTCACTTCCAAGCTCACGCGCCAGAAACTGCCCAAGTTGGCTGGCGTGTATGCCTCCGAACGTGTGAATTTGGTTTTTCAGAATCATGACGGCGGGCTGAATGGGACAATTAACCTCAACGGCAAACAATTTCAATTCACCGCCACGGAAAGGGCGGGCGATCTGGTCGGCGTGTTCAAGCAGGGCGAGGAAGCGTTTCAATTCATGCTGGTGAACGACCCGGCGGGACCAACGTTTCAGACCGGCAAGTTTTCGGAGGTCGTGCGGTGGACACCACAGCAGTGGTTAAAGGCCACGATATTTGCGAATGGCACGCGTTGGACCAACAGCCTGGGCATGGTATTCGCAAAAGTGCCGGGCACCGAAGTATTGTTTTCCATTTGGGATACGCGGGTGCAGGATTATCAAGCCTATGCCGCCAGTGGTAAAAATATTGATGGCAGTTGGAAAAATCCCGGCTTTACCCAAACCCCCATTCATCCGGTGGTGAAAGTAAGTTGGAACGATGCCAAAGCCTTTTGCCAATGGCTGACGGAGCAGGAACGGGCGGATGGCATCATTTCCGGCAGCCAATCCTACCGTTTGCCGACCGATGCGGAGTGGAGCTTGGCGGTGGGCTTGCCGAAAGAGAAGGGCAGCACACCGGGAGAAAAAAGCATAAAAATCAAGAATGCATATCCGTGGGGGGCGCAGTGGCCACCGCCGAGTGGGGCCGGCAATTATGACCCATCATTGGGCGCGGACAATTTCAAAAACACATCATCGGTGGAAAGTTTTGCGGCAAAGCAATTTGGTTTGTATGACATGGGCGGGAATGTATGGCAGTGGTGCGAAGATTGGTATGACGGCGAGCAGAAATCCCGCGTGCTGCGTGGTGCTGCGTGGTGTGACGGCCGTCCGGTTGTCTTGTTGTCCTCGTTTCGGCTCTACGGTGAACCTGTCCTTCGAAGCGTCATCGATGGTTTTCGTTGTGTGTTGGTGGAGGGAGCTGCGCCTTAGGTGGTGTCGCAGCTCTTTGATCCTATTACCCTTTTTCTATCGGCGGGCGGGCGCGGCCCATGGTGACGAGGGGTTCGAGGATCTCGGCATCGGTCAGAGTGGCGGGCCAACCCTCGGGTTATTGCCTGTGCAACCTGTATAATCGGTTTCCCGTCAGTGGCGAAACTGTGACTTGGTTCGTGCCGCCAATCAGGGTTACCAGATTGGTGGTGGCGAGCCAGTTGGCCGGAGCCAAGCCGGGACTTTCTTCCAGCCCATAATTGACCGCCGCTGCCGGCCAGCTAAGCACCGCCCCGCCATTGGTTACCTGAATGCTTAAAGTCACCGGCAAAACTTTATACACGGTCCCACTGGCGGCAGTATAGCCCGCCCCCGGCGTCAAGGGTTCCACATACACATCTACCTGGATATCCGCCTGAATGGCCGCCGCAAACCCGAGGGCGCCGTTCTGCACCACATCGCCGGAAGCGTAAATCGCCGAA
>CAISVF010000003.1 GCA_903888765.1 uncultured Verrucomicrobia subdivision 3 bacterium
ACACCCCGCAAGCTAAGACATTGGACCGCTAGAGATAACCACCTTAATAAAGGTGTTTATTACTGGCGCACAAAAAAAAGACGCGCCAAAAACCGCCAAAACATGCCATAACCCGCCAAAAACCGCCAACTTGGCCACCTTAATATAACCTACAATTATATTTAATTATAATTATTAATGTTTTTTAATACTCACATTGTCAACTTGAAGGAGTGGTCCTCGACCAGCAAAAGCATTTTCACCTTTGACGGTTCTAGCGAAATCCCGGAGCGGAATTACCTGAATCAGCGGGTGACGAGGCTCAAATTAAAGCATTGTTAGAGACTGCCAATGAACGGCCAAGGTCGCGTTACGATTATGCATCCGCCTGATGCCACCTCCCCGTGTGGCATCGACTGAATCACATTTTGAATCAAATCAAAAAATAAATCTTCCACCCAGACGGACCGGAAAACGTACCGGAAATGGACCGATTTTGGTTCTCATTGCTCGACCTGGATAACGACTCCTGCCATGCCCAAACGCGGTTGGGCGCGCAGTCCTCTGCACGCCGTTTGCTCGCCAATAGGCGCGTTCGAGTTTGCAACGACGGCGCGCAGAGGACTGCCCACCCAACCGTTTTGAGATCGCCTCCTCGCTATGAAATGTTTGTCAGTGATTTTGTGAGCCTGGTTTTTGGAAGCCCGTAGGGCTGGCATATTTCTAGATCCCCCAACAAAAACAGAAAAGCTCCGTCGGAGCGACATAGGTAATCTGTCAGTCCGAATAGCCCGCTCCCACGGTGCTAAAAGACGCACCTGCGGTGCAAAATCAAAAATTAAAATCGGCCGATTATCAAAAGCACGAATTAGCGGAACCGGCCAACCTTCCGCCCTCTCTTCAAGGCCGCTTATCCGCGAGAAAAATATTTATGATGCCATTGGGCAGGGTGCAAAACCACCCAAATGGGTAGTGGCTGTTTGGATAAATTTGCAACATAATAAACCTGTCAGCCATGCAAATTCTTTATCCAGGCCAACCGTCCGGACCTAAGCTCGGCATTTGCCACAATCAGTTGTGTGGCGCAGCGCTGGTTTCGAAAAATGATTGGCAAGCGGAAACAGTTGGCAGGTAAAAAACTATCTCCCGTTGGGGAGCAGGCGGACGGCATGGAAAATGAAGTTTTCCCTTGACTTAAAAAATCATGTTTTGATAATCCGATGCATTAATCAATGCAGACGTTTACAAGTTTACTTTGAAAAAGCACGCATAAAACCGGCATTGACGATCAGTACGACTATGAAAATACGCTCCATGGAGAAAAACCAAAAATCAGGTGGTCGGGTCTCCGCCTTCACCCTGATTGAGTTGCTAGTAGTCATAGCCATCATCGCCATTCTTGCGGCGATGCTGTTGCCTGCGCTGGCCAAGGCCAAGGCCAAAGCGTCCGCGGCCGTGTGTTTGAACGGTCAGAAGCAATTGGGTTTGGCCTGGCAGATGTATATCACCGACAACCAGGACATCCTGGTCAACATGAACAATGTGGATACCGCCAACATGGCCGGCGTGACCCAGCATCCCTGGCGCTATCAGCCCAATGCCACCGGCTATTACACCACCAGCCTGCCAACGATGCCGACCCAACCCGCCGGCATGGATGCCCAGTCCTATGCCATTTTGGTCATGAATGAATGCGTCAAGCACGTGGCGGAGCGCGTTCGACGCGCTTCCAGCACCGTGCTTATTCGCGGCGATCGCCAGGCGGAACTTGGCATCGGGATCGAACTGCTTTCCCGGCTTCGGACAGCCGGCGTGCC
>CAISVF010000004.1 GCA_903888765.1 uncultured Verrucomicrobia subdivision 3 bacterium
CGGCCCGCAGGGAAGGGTGCGGGAATTTGAGGTCCACAAAATCCCGCTGTTTCATCCGGATGGCCGTCGCAAAGGAGTGGTCATTGTCGGACGAGACCTTGCGGAGCGGCGGTTGGCCGAATCCGCCCCGCGCTGGCAACAGGAGGCCACCGACCGCCACCGCATGGCCAGGGAGCTGGCCTCCGCCCGCGATTTCTATCTGGAACTCCTGCAAAATTCCCCGGCCTTGATCTGGCGCGCCGGCCCGGATACCAAATGCAACTGGTTCAACACCACCTGGCTCGAGTTCACCGGGCGAACGCTGGTGCAGGAAATGGGGAATGGCTGGGCAGAAGGCGTTCACCCCGGGGATTTGGAGTCCTGCGTCAAATCCTATCTGGAAAGCTTCGCCCGGCGGGACGTTTTCGTGCTGGAATACCGCCTGCGCCGCCATGACGGCCAATATCGCTGGATACGGAACCATGGTCGGCCGTTTAATACCCGCACCGGCGACTTTGCCGGCTATATCGGCGAATGCATGGATATCCACGACCTCAAACTGGCCCAGGAGCAGGCGGTGCAGCGGCAATTGGAAAAGACCCTGGATTTGGAGGAAACGCGGCGGGAACTGATCGAGGCGATTTCTGATAATGTCATATTCAAGGATGGCGAAGGTCGCTGGCTGGTGACCAATGCGCCTGCCCGCCGCTTTTTCGAGGTGGAGCACCGGGACTGGCAGGGCAAGACGAATGCGGAACTGGCCAGGGAAAATCCCCGCCTCCAGCCGTTCTACGATGCCTGCATTCGCAGTGATGAAACCGCCTGGGCCGCCGGCCAGCTCAGCACCGTCTTGGAAAGCGGGCCCGGCTTGTCGGGCAAGCTGGAGGATCATGAAGTGGTTAAAGTGCCCCTGTTCCACCCGGATGGGCGGCGCAAGGCCCTGCTGGTCATTGGGCGGGACGTCACCGCGAGAAGGCAGGCGGAGAAGCAGTTAAAACTGCTCGGCCTCATGGCAAGCCAAAGCCGTGATATTATCCTGCGCATCCGGAAGTCGGATGGCCGGATTTTGTATGGCAATGAGGCGGCCGTCGCGGCCTACGGCTACTCCCTCGAGGGGTTGCTGGCGCAGACCATTTATGACCTCCGGCGCAAGCCCGTTCAGGAATTGGAACCCGATATGGAAGATGCTTTCCATCGGGGGATGCTGTTTGAAACCCTGCATTACCGCCAGGACGGCTCCTGCTTTCCGGCGGAGGTTAGTACTCAGGGTCTGATTTTGGAAGGCGAGGAATCCGTGGTCAGTATCATCCGCGATATTACCGTGCGCAAACAGGCGGAGGAGCAAATGCGGTTGCTCCAAAAGGCCGTCAACGCGGCGGCTAACGGGCTGTTCATTACGGACACGGATGGCAAAATTGTCTGGGTCAACCAGGGCTTTACCAAGTTGACCGGTTACGAGTTGGCGGAAGTCCACGGGCAATTGGCGAGTATTTTTAAATCCGGACTGCATAACGCCGCGTTTTACCAGCAGATGTGGCAAAGCGTTACCAGCGGCCGGGTCTGGCAGGGGGAATTGACCAACCGCCGCAAGGATGGCTCCCTTTATTACGAGCAGAAAACCATCTCGCCGGTGCAGGATGCCGCCGGCCACATTACTCATTACCTCTGTGTGCAGGAGGATATTACGGCGCAAAAGCGGCTGTCGCTGGATTTGCGCCTGGCCAAGGAGCACGCGCTGCGCAAGGCCGCCCTGCTCAAGTCCATCATGGAAAGTCCGCAGGGCGTCATCATGTTCGCGCTGGATAAAAACTTCTGCTATACCGAATTCACCTGCACCCACCAGCAGACCATGCAAAAGGTCTGGGGCCGGGAAATTGCCGTGGGCATGAATATGCTGAACCTGATCACCAATCCGGCCGACCGCGAGCAGGCCCGGCACAACTGTGCCCGCGTGTTGCAAGGCGAACACTTGTGCCTGGAGGAGGCATACGGCCAGGGCCCTTCCCGGGCCTTCTATGAAAACCGCTACAGTCCCATTCAAGATGACCAGGGCTCTATCGTCGGCCTTACCGTGTTTGTCATTGATATCACCGAGCGCAAGCGGGCGGAACATGCTCTCCAGGAGCGGCAGGAGATTTTCTCCACCATCGTCCATCGGGCGGTGGATGCCATCCTACTGGTGGATATACAGACCAACCGGTTTGTCGAGTTTAACCCCTCGGCCCACGAAAGCCTTGGCTACACCCGGGATGAGTTTGCCCGGCTCAGCGTTGCCGACATCCAGGTCGATTATGATGCTGTCCAGACCGGGGAACAACGTGATTTAATGCGTGAGCCGGACGGGACCGTTTTTGAAGCCCGTCACCGCTGTCGCAGCGGCGAAATTCGTGACGTGCGGATCAGCGCCCGCGTCCTGCATCTGCGCGGCGCGGACCATATTGTGGCGGTCTGGCAGGATATCACCGAGAAGAAGCGGTACGAGCAGACCCTGAAAGACAATGAAGTTTTTGTCCGCGATATTCTGGATTCCCTTTCCGCCCATATCGCCGTGCTGGATCAGGACGGAGTGATCCTCATGGTCAATCAAGCCTGGCGGCAATTTGCCCTCGATAATGACGGAGCGCACTTGGGGCATCTGGGCGCAAACTACCTGACGGTTTGTCAGTCCCACCTGCAACCGGAACATCGCGAAACGGCGGCCTCCGTGTGTGCGGGTATCCGGGCCGTGCTGAGCGGCGCGGAACCATTTTTCACCCTGGAATATAGCTGTAACGCGCCGCATTGCGAGCGCTGGTTCCACCTGTTCGTCTGGCCGCTGGGCGGATCCCGCCAGGGGGTGGTGGTCGCCCATGAAAACATCACCGCCCGGAAACAAGCGGAACTCGCTTTGGCGCGCAATAACGCCGTCATCAAGGATCTTTATGACAGCGCGCCCTGTGGCTATCACAGCCTGGATGCCGCCAGCTGCATAATCCGGATCAATAACACGGAGCTGGCCTGGCTGGGCTATCAGCGGGAGGAAATGATCGGTCAGCCCTTGAGCCGCTTTCTGCCTGCCGAAGAGCAGGAAAAATTTCAGCACGATTTCCAACAGTTGCAGACCCTCGGGGCGGTGGCGCACCTGGAGCGGGTTTATTTGCGCAAGGATGGCACCCGGTTGCCGGTCATTGTATCGGCCACCACTGTCCGGGATGCGCAGGGTAACCTGCTTGAAACGCGGGCCAGCGTGTTCGACAACACTGCGCGCAAGGCCATTGAACTGCAGTTGGCCCGCTCTGCCGCCGAAATCAATGATCTGTATGAAAACGCCCCCTGCGGCTATCACAGCCTGGATGCCGAAACCCGCATCGTCCAC
>CAISVF010000005.1 GCA_903888765.1 uncultured Verrucomicrobia subdivision 3 bacterium
CTTTTCCAGTTATAGCGACCGCACTACCAACGCCGCGTGGATAAACATCATGGTGCGACCCAACCATTACCTGGGCGCGGGTCATCATCATGCCGATGCGGGGATGTTTCATTTTTCCGCGCTTGGCGTGGATTGGTTCACACAGTCGCCCTTCACGCAGGAGTATGCCGGAAAATATTTTAATCTCGTGCAAGTGGACGGCGAGTCCGAGCCGTTCGGCATCACCGGGATTAACGGCTACAACGGCGCGGCCAAATATCTCGGCTCGACGGCCACCGACGGCGGCGCGACGGGCAGCGCCGATCTGACATACGCTTACAGCTACCGTTGGCTTACACAGCCGCCGCAGGTGTGGAGCAGCGAAATCGAAAAACTTGGCTGGGAACTCGAACCGTCGGCGGAAAATCTGAAAATCTTCGTCGGCACGGAGCGCTACAAAATGCGTCCGTGGTGGCCGGCTTACACTTATGAAAACTACATTCCCACCTGCCGCGCGCCGTTTAATCCGATGCAGCGCGTCTTCCGGACCGTCGGCCTGGTGCGCGGGGCAAAACCTTACGGCTTCGTCGTGGACGATTTAAAGAAGGACGGCGCGACACATCTTTATCAATGGACGGCGATGCTCAACGGCGGCGTATGGCAGGCCGATGTGCCGGACCTTGCGCCGAACCAAGTCGCGCTCGCGTATCGCGCCAGAGATCCGAGTCTGAATTCCGCAACGGTTCAGCCCGCAATTGCTCCGCAGCCGGGCGAACCGTTGCTCCTGGTCTGCGTGCTCGGAATGGCGGACAGTGGCGACGCCGCGCTGCCGCTGGTGCAAGTCGCGCGAAGCGAAGCCATGAAAGACAACGCGGGTAAGTCGCAATACTTCGACCGGGTCGTCATCAACCACCGCGCTGTGGATGCGAATTTTCGCGTGTTGCTGGCTCCGTTTCGCGCGGGCGAGCCGCTGCCGCAGATTTCCCTAGATGCCAAAAGCGGTATCGCCAAAGTCACCGCCGCCGGCCAGCGCGATGAAATCAATTTCAGTTCCGATGCCGACCAGCGCACACAAGTCAGCGTGACACGCGGCGGGAAAAAAATTGTGGAATCAAAATAACAATGGCTTCGGTCAAAAGCATATTTACTCTGCTAATGCTCGCCGCCGTTTGTGCGGCGCGCGGCGCAGACTATCAATTTTCTGTGCCGGTGGGCGGCAGCCATTCGGATGCGCGCACGTTTCTCTGGATTCCGCCGAAATGCGCGCACGTTCGCGGTATTTTGCTTGGTCAACAGGTGATTTTGGAGAAGCGCGTATGCGACGATCCGTTCATCCGCGCCGCCTGTGCGAAGGAAAGTCTCGCCATCTTGCTCTGCTACGAAACGCCCCTGGGCTACTTCGATTACAGCCAGGGCGCGGACAAGAAGCTTCAGCAAATCCTCGACGATCTGGCGGCGGAATCCGGTTATTCCGAAATCGCCAGCGTCCCGCTGCTGCCTTTCGGTCACTCGGGCAACGCGATTTTCGCCGGCACTATCGGCTACTGGAATCCGGCGCGCACCCTCGGCATCATTACGCTGCACGCGGCGACCATCATGCCGCCGGCTTTCGATCACAAAGCGACGCTGGATGGAATTCCGCTGCTCGCCGTCACCGGCGAGAACGAAATGTGGGCTAGCACCAACAAGCCTCTGGACATGCACTGGCGCTGGCTGCGCGGTGGCTTGCTTGATTTACGCGGGCAGTTCACGGACGCGCTCGTCAGCGAACTCGTCCAGCCCGGCGCGACGCATTTTTCGTGGGACGAACCGCTAGCGCGGCACGTTGCAATGTTCATTGAAAAAGTGGCAGCGGCACGTCTGCCGAAGGATGTGACTTCCACAAATTTAAACCATCTGGTGCAGGCTGACGGCTGGCTGACAGACAATGCGCTGATGACTCCGAGCCGGTTTGCGCCCGCGCCGTATCGCGAATTCAAGGGCGATCCGACGCTGGCGTTCTGGCACGTGGACAAGGAACTCGCGTTGGCGACGGAGCATTTCGAGGCGCAATACAAAGGCAAGGCCGACCAGCGCGTGACCTTGGTGCAAGACGGCAAACCAATCAAACCGGAGTGGATGCCGACGATGAAATTTGAGCCGGAAACGGACGGCGTGAGTTTCAAGGTGGCGGCGGATTTTTTGAAAGTGACACCGGAAGGCGTTTTCGGAGCAGGCCAACCGCTCGGTCATGCGGATGGGAAGATCAAGTTTTATCTCATCGGCGGCTGGGGCGGCGGCGGGGAGCAGACCGGTGCAAACGTGTTTCGCATCCGATTCAGTAATTTCGGTATCAACGGCCGTGGATGCAACCTGATGCTGATGGCGTATCAGGAAGGCGACAAGAATTTCAAATACGCCGAGCAGCCGGCGCAGGTAGTGTTTCCGCAAAAACTGACAAACGGCGTGCCTCAGAAAATCAAGTTTGAACAAATCTTCGACCAGCCGCGCGAAGTGAAAACTTTAAATCTGGTGGCGACTTCCGATTCTGGCCTGCCGGTGGACTTTCTGGTGCGGCAAGGACCGTGCGATGTGCGCGACGGCAAACTGGTATTTACGGAAATTCCGCCGCGAACAAAATTTCCGGTCAAAGTGACGGTCGTCGCATGGCAATACGGCCACGGCGGGGTCGCGCCCGTGCAATCCGCCGCGCCGGTGGAGCAGACCTTTTTGATTCAAACGCAATGAACTCGGTTGAAGCGGCAATTCAAAGTTCGGAGCCGGCACCGAAGGTGTTGCGCCTCGGCGTGCGCGCGCATGATTTCGGGCGTTTGCCGGCAGACGCGCTGGCGGCGCGCATCGCGGCGGCGGGATTTTCCTGCGTGCAACTGGCGTTGAACAAGGCAATCGCCGGTCTGGATTTGCGGGCGGGCGATTTGAATGCAGTAATCGCGCGTGAAATCGGCGGCGCGTTTGCGCAACACCTCGTCGGCATTGTGGTGCTGGGCTGTTACATTAATCCGATTCATCCGGATCGGCAGACCCGTGCGACCTTTCTGGAATTTTTCAAGAACCATCTGCGATTTGCGCGGGATCTAGGCTGCAGAATCGTGGCCTTGGAAAGCGGTTCGGTGAACGCGGATTATTCGCCGCATCCGGCGAACCACGGCGAGGAAGCATTTCAAACCATGCTCGTCAGCATTTCGGAACTGGCGGCGGTGGCGGAAAAATATGGCGTCATTGTCGGGCTGGAAGCAGTGACGAGCCACACGGTTTCGACGCCGCAAAAAATGCGACGCGTGCTGGACGAAATTGCTTCGGACAATTTGCGGGTGGTATTCGACCCGGTGAATTTGCTGTCGGCGGAAAATTTCCGCAAGCAGTCCCGCGTGGTGGCCGAGGCGCTGGATTTATTCGGCGACCGCGTGGCGGCGGTTCACGCGAAAGATTTTATTTTTGAAAAGGGCGCGCTGAAGACGGTTCCCGCCGGTCACGGGCAACTGGACTACGCGCCGATTTTGAAATTTGTCCATTCGCGCCAGCCGGACAGCAGCGTGTTGCTGGAGGAAGCTGGAGAAAACGTCGCTGCCGGGTGCGCGGAATTTTTACAACAACAATTTACCAAGGAAAACCTATGAAGGAACCAATCAAGATTGCCGCGCTGATCGGCGACAAGCTTATTCGTGACACGCCGTTTACCTATCGGTTGGAGGTGGCGAAGAACAATGGCGTTTTTGACCGGATGCAGTTTGTGGATTTTGGCCGGACATTCGGGTTGGGCTGCCCGGCAGTGGCGTATGCGTGGACACAGTTGATCGCGCCGAAGGCAATGATGCTCACGATTCAAATCGAGCACAACGACGGCTGTAAAATCTGGCTCAATGGCGCGGAAGTTTATGCACAGCGCGGCGACCGGAAACTGAACCTGCGCCTGGACGAGCGCAGCCTGGAGATGTCGCACCAGTTTGAGATCCAGTTGCAACAGGGGGCAAACACGCTGCTCATCAAATCCGAAACTCGCGGCAAAGAATGGCGCGTTTTGCTCCAACCACCGAGTGAGAAGGGAGCGGTCGTGAATGGCGCGGTGCATCCGGAAATTGGTTTGCGTCGGGTGCAGAACGTAGATGCCAAAATCGCGGAACTGACGAACTGGCTGGTGGTCGGCCCGTTTGCGAACGCGCGACACGATTTGGACGAGGTTCACGCGCCGGAGTACGAATTTCGTTTCGGCAAAATGTATCCGGGCCTTGATGCGCCGGTGACGTGGATGATTCCAAAAATTGAAATCCACGGTGCGATGATTGACCCGCTACCGTGGGGGACCAACTACGACTGGAATTATCACAATGGCGGCGTCGCTTGGGCCATGCAGCACCTCGCCGCAGCGACGGGTGACCCTAAATATGCGCAATGGGCGCAGCGCTTCTGTGATTTCCATTTGGAAGGCATTCCGTTTGTGGAGCACCAGGTAAAGACCTTGAATGCGACGGAGTCGGCCAACCATTTCATCATCGAGACGCCGCTGCTGGATTTCACGCTGGCACCGTCGCTCCCGTTCATCCACCGGCTGCGGACGGAGAAAGATTTTGCGGGCCGCGCGGCCTATGAAAAATGGATTTCGCGAATGTTGGAATATGCGCGCCGTGAACAAATCCGGCTGCCAGGCCACGGCATTTTCACGCGCACAACGCCGGTGCAATTCACGACCTGGGTGGACGATGTGTTCATGGGAATTCCATTTCTGGTGCAGGCGGCGCTGTTGGTGACGAATCCGGAGACGCGCAAACAAATTTTTGACGACGCGGCACATCAGGTGCTCGAGTTCAAGACGCAGGTGTGGGACGAGGAAGATGAACTGTATGTCCATGCGCGCAAATTCGGCGACCATACCAAATTACCTCATTGGTCCCGCTGCAATGGCTGGGCCATCTGGGCGATGAGCGAGGTGCTGCTGCATCTGCCACCGGATCATCCGCAACGCGCGGCGATTCTGGAACAATTCCGCCTACACGCAGCGTCGCTGGCGCGGCTACAGGACGCCAGCGGCTTTTGGTTCAATGTTTTGGAACGTCCGGATTCGCGCCCGGAGGTTTCGGGCACGGCGATTTTCGTGCTGGCGATGGCGCGCGGCGTAGCCACAGGGTGGCTAGACGCGGCGATTTTTCTGCCGGTGGTGACACGAGCATGGACGGCGATTACTTCCGCCATTGAGCCGGACGGGACGGTGCATGGGATTTGCATGGGGACGATGTGCACGGAGGACGAAGAGTATTATGTGAACCGGCCGTTTTATGACAACGACACGCACGGTTTATTCGCAGTGCTGTTTGCTGCCATTGAAGTTCAGAAGTTACAGCAAACCGCGCAGCCAGCCAGAAACATAATCAGGGCGGCGGATACCTTGCCCGTCCAGCCGATTTGAGGCAAGCTGAGGCAGTTCAATCCCATGAGGAAACAGCAAAAGCGCGTCGCGTTGATCGGGCTGCCCATTTTGCAGTCGGTCAACAATCTGTCGAACGCGGCCATCGCGCGTTACGCCGAGGGCGTGGGCAACTGGCAGTTCATTTTGAGCGCCGAGTCCACGGTGAACGCTTTCCGCTATTTGCGGACGCTGGACTGCGACGGGGCAATTGTGCGGGTCACGACTCCCGCAATGCGGCGCGAGGCCCTGCGGGTGCGCTGTCCGGTGGTGAATGTTTCTTCCTGGCTGGAAAATCCCGGCGTCGTCACGGTGCGACATGATTATGGCACGATTGGCCGGCAGGCAGCGGAACATTTTCTGGAAAAGGGCTACCGGCGGTTCGGCTGCGTAACGTCGCCTGGCGGCTGGTTCATTCAGGCGCGACTGAATGCATTTCTGGAAACGCTCCGCGCACGGGGTCTGAAGGCCGCGAATTTTGTTTTGCGCAAAGGGCCGGCTTCCGCCGACGAATTCACGCTGCACACCAACCCCATCCCGGACGGCGAGCGGAGACGATTTGGCGAATGGGTGCGCAACTTGCAGCCGCCGGCGGCGCTGATGTTGACGGACGACTGGGACGCACCGGCGCTAATGGAACTCTGCCGTGAAGCCGGTCTGGAGATTCCGCGCGACCTGGTGGTGATCTCCACCGGAGTTCACAGCGAGATCATGCCGTTTTGCAAACCGTCGCTGACGGCCGCGCAGGAAGACCAGTTGAGCCAGGCGCGCATGACGGTTGACACGCTCACCGCGCTCATGGCGGGCAAGGCTGCCGCGAAATCCATCAACGAAGTGCCGCCGCTCGGCATCGTGGAGCGCGAGTCCACCGCGACGATGGCCATTGAAGATCGCGAAGTTGCGCATGCCGTGGAATTCATCCGCTCCCATGCCGGCGATGGCATCAATGTGTCCGACGTAATCGGTCGGGCGCGGATTTCGCGGGTGACGCTGGAACGGCACTTCCGTGAAATCACTGGTGAAACGATGCATGATTACATCATTCACCAGAAGGTGCGCCGGGTGCAGGAATTGTTGCTGGAACAACCGCAACGCAGTTTGCAGAGCATTGCCAAGCTGTGCGGGTTTCCGGATCGCCGCCGGCTCAACCAGGTTTTCCGCCGCGTCGCCGCCAAAAGCCCGGCTAATTGGCGGCGTGCCCAACCCGGCGCGCAGGATTTGCTTTGACGCAAATTTACCCGTCCGCGACGCAACTTTACCCCTCGCCGAATCATTTTTCTGTGGCACAGTTTGACAATTAACTTCAAAGAAGGCGACATAAAATGACCCTGTGGCGACGCAAGTTGAACTTTAGCCGGCACCTTTTAGGAACCTATTATTTAGCTCATGAACCTGTTAAAAAACATCGCTGGTTTTGCAGCCCGCTTGTTGCCATTGGCTGGCTATGGGTTACTGCTCGTGGCTTGTCTTTGCATGGGGCTGGAGGTGCGCGCCGCCACCTACACCAAGGCCGATACCACCTCGATGAATCTTACGGCGGACTGGGCGGGCGGCATTGTGCCCGGCGCGGGCGATATCGGCTTGTTTGACGCCAATCTGAGTGCGATCAAGGCCGGCAATCTAACGCTCGGAGCCAACCTGAATTTCAGCGGACTGCTGTTCACCAACAGCCTGAACGGACCAGTTACGATTGGCTCCGCCAACACCTTCACGTTGAATACGAATGGTTTGGACTTGAGTGCGGCGAACCAGAACGTCGCGATCAACTGCGCCGTGACCGTTGGCGCGAGCCAGACTTGGCTGGCTGGCTCAAACAAATTAATCATCGGCGGCGCGATTTCCGGCGCAAGTGGGCGGACGCTGACGCTGGGCAGCACTGCCATTTCTTCTTCCACGATCTCCAATACGCTCGGCACTTCGGGCATGCTGATGAAAATCACCAACGGCAACTGGATGTTCATCGGTGATGGCGCTTACGCCGTGAATTTTGAGCTCGATGGCGGCATGGTGCTGTTTCCCAACCGGAATTGTTATCTGAACAACAGCGGGCAGACGTTCACAATTCATGGCGGCACGTGGTTGAATCAAAACATTTACGGTTTGCGCCTCGCTAGTACGTTTGGCGCGAACAGCGGCGGCGGCAATTTCACTGGCGTGCAGGACGGCGGCCTCGTTCAGCTTTCCGTCAGTTCGCTGGAACTCGGCAACAACTCCAGCGGCTTCATAGTGAATTACACCTTGTCCGGCGGCATGCTCGCAACGGTGAACAACAATTTCAACATCGGCTCCGGCACGAGCGGCAGCGCCACGACGCTGACCCTCACCAATACCGGAAAACTTTTCATCAATGGCACCTTGGCCGGTTCCCAAAGCGCCGGCGCGAAACAAGTCGTGGCGCTCAACGGCGGCACGTTCGTCGTTAAGACGGTGAACGCCACTCAGCTTTCCGGCGCGGCTTCACCGACGGTGCAGGGCACGCTTTACAATCCGGGCGGGACGGTCGCGCCCGGCGATGTTGGCACGGCCGGTCAAATTAACATCACCGGCAATTACACGCAGACCAACGGTGGTGTGTTGGCGATTGACCTCAACGGCACGACGCAGGCCAACGCTTTCCAGAACCCGGGCAGTTACTACGATGACTTGGTGGTCAGCGGCACGGCGACCATGGGCGGCTCGCTGGCGGTGACCTTGGGCACCAATTTTATTCCGCTCTACAGCGACACTTGCTTTGTCGTCGGCGCGAGCAACATTGCTGGCGCGTTCACCAATGTCGCGTTCGGTTCGCGCGTGACGACGACCGGCGACGAAGGTTCATTCCTCGTCACCACCGACGGCAAGAGTGTCGTGCTCAGTCAATTCACGCCAACGGTCTGGCCCAGCGCGCCGGTGGTCAACATCACGCCGGCGAGGGTCACCACGAATCAAGGCGGAGCAACAGTTTTCACGGCGAACGTGACCAGCACCACGAGTTGCCGTTACCAATGGCGCTTCAATGGTTCGCCCATAGCGGGCGCGACCACCCCAACGATGAATGTTTACAACCAGCCGAAAAACGCCGGCAGTTATGATGTCGTGGTGATCAATCCCGGCGGAACCGCCGTCGCCTCTCCGGTCACGCTGACCGTGACGCCGGTTTGGGATAATCCCGCTGCGCTGATTTATCACCTGGACCAGACGCCCGTAGCTGGCGCGGTCGCGATCACGGACGCAACGGGACAGACGCGTGGAACGATGGTCGGCACAACCCTGCCGCTGGTGGTGAGCGGCGCGCTCGCGGCGACAAGCAACGCCTGGGATTTCACCTCGGCGAGCGCGTATTTGAGCGTCACGTCGAATCCGGTCGTTCAATCGCTTGGCGATTACAACCAGACGCCCGGACTAAGTTTTAGTTTCTGGGTGAAGATGACGAACAACCTCAACAACGCCTCGGTCTGCGCTTTGAGCGGGCTGTTCAAGATCTTTGGCAATGGCAACGGACTGACTTACTACGCCGGCGGCGATTTGCTTTACAATCCGCTTTTTTCGCATGCCTTGGCGTCCATTGAGGATGGCAATTGGCACCACGTCGTCTTCACCACCGATTTTCGCAACAACTCCGGCGCGTGCTATCTGGACGGAGTTTCCCAAGGTGCACTGACTGTCAAAACCGCGCTGGCGACAAGCACTGCGCCGAATCTGACTTCCGCGTTGAACATCGGCGCGGACGCGGGCGGCGCGAACCAATGGAAATCCGGTCTCGATGAATTTTCGATTTACACCAGGTGTTTGAGCGCGGCGGAAGTCACGCAGCTTTACAACGCCAGCGGCATCACTACCAACGCCGGCACGACGAATTATTGTGCTTTGGCAAATCCGGCTCCGACCGTCGGAGTCGGCGCGACGCGGATGCTGATCTGGACCAACGGCGCATCAAGTGTCACTTCTCCGATCAATGCCGCTGCCAGTGACCTCAACGGTGGCGTGACCTATTCGTGGAGCACGCGCACCACGCCGACGGGCGCGACGGTAAATTATGGAAATAATACCGCCGCAAGCACGACGGCCACTTTGTCAGCCGTCGGCACTTACGTATTGCGCTGCACCGTGACCGACGGCGGCGGGTTGACGGATTACGATGAACTGACTTTGATCGTCGCGAGCAACCAGCCGCCGAGCATCGGCGTTTGTCAGGCCAGCCAGAATATTTTGCTCAACACCAACCTTGCTAAGGTGAATCTTAGCGCCGTGGTGCTCGACGACGGTTTGCCGCTGCCGCCCGGAATCGTCACCTCGCTGTGGACGCAGGTGAGCGGGCCGGCGCCGGTGAGTTTCCTGACGCCGTGGTTGCCGAACACGCCGGTCACGATTCCGACCATTGCCGGCAATTATGTGCTGCAGCTCGTGGCTGGCGACGGTCTGGCGTTCGCGACAAACAGCGTCACCATCAGCGTCGTCACCAATCTGCCGCCGGTAGTCACGGCGGACGCGGCCACGCACATCATTTACTGGCCGACCAATGCCACGACGCTGACGGGCACGGTGTCCGGCGGCAGTTCGCTTTGGACGCAAGTTAGTGGCCCGGCCACCGCGACCTTTGCCAATGCCAGCGCGCTTTCGACGACGGTCACGTTCCCGGCGGTGGGCATGTATGTTTTCCGCCTGACCGCTTCCAGCAACGGCCAAACCAACTCTGCGACCACTTACGTCAGCGTCTGGTCGCCCGGTGCGCCGCAAATCAACGCCGGCAGCAGCCGCGTGGCGTGGCTGCCCAATGCCGTCGTCGGTTTGCAAGGTTCTTACGCGGCTATCACCGGCGCGGTTTCGATGGCGTGGTCGTGCATGCAAGGCCCGGCGAACGTTTCATTCGCCAATCCCGCTTCACTGAGGACAACGGGGACATTCACCAACTCCGGTGTTTATCGTCTGTGCCTGACGGTCACGAACAACGGCGGTTATTTGGGACAGGCATTCATCGTCGTGGAAGTTTATGACGCAACGAATAATTTTGGTTACACCGCAGCCACGCTGAATAGTTTTACCAACGATTATGGGCTGAATTTCAATTACTCCGACCTCGCGTGGTCGCGGCTCAAGCCGCCGCCCCCAAGTTATGTGCATCCGCGTATTTTGTTCAACCCGGAAGACGTGCCGGAAATACGCGCGCGGCTAACGAACACGATTTCCGGGCCGATTGTGATGGGCAAAATCCGCACCAGCGCGGCGCTGATCACGACGCTTGGCACGTCGTTCCACGCGGCCTACGACGGCCTGGCGGCGAGCGATCCGACGGCATTCAACGGGCTTTACAACAACTGGGCGAACTTCGTGAACTCGCTGCGCGACGAATGTTTCCGCTGCCTGATTGACAACGACAGCGCCGGCGGCGCGAAGGTCGCGGCGGCGCTCGCCACGCTCGCGGAGCAGATGTATCGCACGCTGCCGGGGAATCTGGCGACTGCGGCGCAGTCGTTCAACGGCCGGGTGGACTGGCGTCCGCTGCAGGACACCGGCGTGGTGTATCGCGATTGCATCGGCTGGAGCTACGACTTCGCCTACAATTTCATGAACGCCACGCAGCAGGCGTCGGTGCGGCGCACGCTGGCGCTGATGACCACGAACATGTGGAACATCGGCATGGACACCGTGCCGGGCTTCAACGGCAATTGCTCGAACTGGATTCCGCTCACCGGCCAGACGCTGCTGGTGAACGGCCTCGCGATTGAAGGCGAAAACGGCGTGGATCCGAACCTGATGCTGCGTTATCAGGCGCAATATGACCGCATGTGCTCGGCGTATGTCTTCACCGACGGTTGCATTTACGAGGGCATGGGCAAAGGCTGGATTGGCGAGCAGACTTTCTGGGCGCTCGCACGCCGCGGCGACATGGCGCTCGCGACTATGAACGTGCGCAATCACATCCGACAATACTATCTGCATGCGATGGAAACCTTTGGCTTCAGCTGGACGTGGGACGAAATGCTGGGCGGCAACAACGCCGGCGCGAAACTGGATGACGTCATCACGGCGAAATATCTCTTTCCCACCGATCCGCTGGTGGATTTCCAATATCGCAACGCATGGACGGCAAATTACTCAAACGGCCTAGCGACGGCCAGCGGCGGCAGTCCAAACTATCACCCGATTTTACAGGCGATTTGCGCGTCGGACTACAACACGAATCTGACTTACACGCAGGTCATCACGCAGCAGGTTAGCACCAGCGTGCCGCTGAGTTGCGTCTTCAACGAGCGCGGGTTGCTCATCACGCGCAGCGACTGGACGACCAACGGCCTGCGCATGATGTTCCAGCCGCGCAGCGAACCGGGCGGCCACTCCGAGGCGGATCGAAACATGTTCAACCTCGACGGCTTCGGCCGCGTGCTCGTGCCGCAGTGTAACGGCTGGGCCGGCGTCAGCGATTTCTCGGACATCTCCTCCGTGCCGCGCATTGACGGTGTCGGGCCGTCCACGATTCCGGCGAACTTCATCGAGTTTGGCGACACCGGCAACTACACCTACGGCGTCGGCGACGCGAGCGATTCTTACAGCGAACAATTTGGCGGCACGACGACCGTATTCAGCCCGACTTACAATTCCAAGCTGCTTTATCCGATCTCGCAAGGCTGGGCGAATTTGCCGATGGGGATTTTGCCGGACTGGTATGATTCGCAATACACGGTGGCTTATTGGCAGCCGAACACGCCGGTGCAGCGCGCGTTCCGCACCGCCGGCCTCGTGCGTGGCAGCACGCCGTATCTGCTCATCACGGACGATTTGCAGAAAGACAACGCCAGCCACGTCTATGACTGGCGCATGATTCTGCCGACGGACCTGGCGGGGAATTATTCCGTCAGCGGTAACGACATCGTTTTCACCTCGACTAATCCGGCGTGTAAATTGCTGGCGCGCGTGCTGAACACGAACTGGTCCGGCAGTTTCGCGGTCGCCGCGCACTCCGGGCAAATCGCGTTGAGCGCGCTCGTGACCAACCTCGCTCCGGATTACAAGATGCTCATTCTGCCGTTCACCAACGCCGCCGCACCGGTCACGACGACCTGGAGCAACAACGTCCTCACGGTGCAAATGGTCGACGGACAGAAGGACCTGATTTACTACACGAAATATGCCGATGGACGCACGCGCGTGAATCCCTATCGCATCGGCGGTGTCGGCTTAGTTTTGTCCGCGCCGACGAATTTGACCGCGACTGCCGGCATGGCTTCGGCGTCGCTGCGCTGGAACGGCCTCACGGGCGCGACGGGCTACAACGTCCGCAGCTCGCTGACCAGCGGCGGGCCTTACACGTTGGTCGCGATCAATGCCAGCGGTACGAATTATGTACAGACGAACATCGTCAGCGGCACGACGTATTATTTTGTCGTCACCGCGCTGAACACCAACGGCGAGAGCATGAACTCGCCCGAAGCCAGCGCCGTGCCGACCGGCGCTCCGCCGGTGCCGACCGGCCTCGGCGCTAATTCGGACAACACGGTGATTCATCTCGCATGGATCTCGTCCTCGGGCGCGGCGGGTTACAATGTCTTCCGCTCTTTGACCAGCGGAAGCAATTATGTCCAGTTCGCGACCAACTGGCCGGCGACCAGTTTTGACGACATGGGCTTGGTCAACGGCACGACTTATTACTACGTCGTCCAATCGGTCAACGCCCTCGGCCATAGCGCCAATTCATCGGAGATCAGCGCCGTTCCGAACGTTCACGTCCCCGCGTCGCTTGTCTGGCAGGGGAGCGCGCTGGCAAATAATTGGGACAAACAGAATCCCGCGAATCTGGATTGGGTGAGCGGCATGGTGAACACGACCTTCTGGGACGGCGACTCGGTAACGTTCAACGATAGCGGTTATTCTTCGACACCGGTGATGATTCTCACCAACCTCGCGCCCGGCGGCACCGTGGAAGTCAACAACAGCGGCACCTACACCTTCAGCGGCAGCGGCAAAATCACCGGCAGTTGCAGTCTGCAAAAAGTCGGCGCGGGCACGCTGACCTTCCTGAACTACAACGATTACACCGGCACGAATTTCATCAACTCCGGCACGGTTCAAGTCGGCAACAGCGGCGGAGCCTACCCGCTCGGCGGCAGCGGCAGCCTTCTCGCAAGCAACACGACGCTCATTTTCAATACCACCACGAGCCTCACCAACGGTAGCGTGGATGGCCCTTATGGCACGGTAAAAAACAACAACTCAACCGGAGCCATCACGATTTATCAAAGCCCTGGCGCGCGCGCCATCGGTACGGTCCTCGGCGTGAGCGGCGCGACCATTTCGCTTTCCGGCGATCCCGCTTCGGTAACGGCCGTGCGCAATAATTTCAGTCAGTCCGGAATGACCATCAAATTCGGCGGCGGCACCTGGTATCTCAACGGCAATAACACTATTTTTGCCGGCAACCTAGAAATGAATGGCGGCGTAGTCGCGCTGACCAATCGCAACGGTGGGCAAAATTTCTACATGAATGTCAATGGCCAGGTTTTCACGATGCACGGCGGCACGCTCATCAGCAGTAACCAATATGGTTTCCGGATGGGCAGCACCTTCAACGCCGGCAGCGGCGGTGTCAATTTCACCGGGTATCAGGACGGCGGCACCTTGGTGTATATTGGCGGCGAAGGATTTCAACTTGGCAACAACACCACTAACATGACATGCAGTTACACTTTGTCGGGGAACGCTGTTCTCAGTCAGATTGGAAACACGTTCAATCTCGGCTCCGGCACCAATGCCAGCACGACGACGTTTACACTGACCAATTCGGGCAAATTGTCAGTGAACGGCACCGTCGCTGGCTCGCAGGGTGCGGGAGCGCAGCAGGTCCTGGCCTTCAATGGCGGCACGTTGGTGGCCAGCACCATCAACGCCGCAAACTTGCGCGGTTTGAGCAACGGCCCTGTCAACCTGCTGGTCAATAACGGCGGTGCGCTCGCACCGGGTGACGTCGGCACGTCGGGCAAGACAACCATCATCGGCAATTATGCCGTTTCGAACACCACCGCATCACTGGCGATTGACCTTGGCGGCACGACGCAAGCCAACGCTTTCACCAATGCGATGAACAATTACGATTTCGTTTCCGTCAGCGGCACGGCGGCGCTAAACGGTGCATTGAATGTGAGTCTGATCAACAACTTTGTTCCGGCGATCAACAACAGCTTCACGATTCTCACCACCAGTAGTGACGGCTTGAGCGGCATGTTCACCAATGTCATCGGTAATCGCGTGCCGGTGGCAAACTACGCCGGCGGAAGTTTTCTCGTCGTGACCACCGCGACGAGCGTGGTGCTGACCAACTTCCGGGTTCTGCTCGCCAGTTTCACCGCCAGCGTGACGAATGGCGCTTCGCCGCTGACGGTGAATTTCACCGACGCGTCGGTCGGCGGCATTACGAATCGCAGTTGGAATTTCGGCGACGGTTTCACGACCAACACAATTGCGACGAGCGTATCGCATACGTTTAACTCCACTGGAACCAATCTCGTCACGCTGACTGTCAGCGGCAGCGCGGGAACCAACAGCGCGAGTCTTGCAATCATCGTCATCGCGTCGAGCCAACCGCCGGTTATCGGTGGCATCAGCCTCTCTGGCATGAACCTGGTCATCACCGGCACCAACGGCACGGCGGGAGCCAATTTTTACGTTTTGGCGTCCACCAACGTCGCCTTGCCAGCAACCAACTGGACCGCTATTTCGACCAATCAATTCGGCCCCGGTGGCGCGGTCAATTTCACGAATCCGCTGAATCCAAATTCGCCGCAAACCTTCTACCGGCTACGGTTGCCGTAAGTGGTAACGAATTTCAAACTGACATTTCAAAGCAGCATGAGACTTTTTCCATTTCTTTTCGGTCTGGCTTTCTACCTATTGGCTGCCGGCAGACTCCCGGCTGCATACACCGACCCGGCGGTTTCAATCAAGGTTGTTTCCTCGACGAGCAATGCGCATCAGCCGATTCTGACGCTGCGGACAAACGGTCCGACGGCTGTGAATTTGGTCGCGACGATCGCGAATTTCAGCCCGACGAATTTCGTCTGGTCGCAAGTGAAGGACACGATCAATTCGTTCGCCACTGCCGGAACCGCGACCTTCTCGGCCACGCAGACAACCTCGAATCAAATTGTCGTCACGCTGCCGGCGACGGGGATTTACCAGTTTCAAGTCACCGCGAGCGACGGCGTCAATGCCGCGTCGCGTTACGTCTGGGTGAATGTCTGGGATAGCGTTGGGGCGCTCAATCCGAACCATCAGGTCGGCCGCAACCCGGATATTGCGCCGCCGACTTCCGTGCGGCAGTTCTCAGCCGATCCGGGGCCGTATTGTCATCCGCGGGTTTTGTTTAGCCGCAGCGACTGGCCAGAGTTGAGCAGCAAGACGACGAATTCCTACGAAGTGCGGCTGGCCATCACGAACCTCCAAAGCACGCTCGCCGGAAATTTCGACAAGACCGGCTCGCAGATGAAAACTAATATCATCAACCTTTACACCAACTACGCGGCGGGCGGTTACAGCGGAAACTACTTCACCAACACCGTGTTTCCGGCGCGCACCAACGCCAGCGGCATTATGACCGATTTGATCATTGGCCACAATCCGTCGGGCAGTTATTTCGACGCGCTGGTCACGGCGTGTTACCTCGCGTGGGTGGGCACGGACCCGACGCTGCCGCACGGTTCGGTGGCGGCCACCAACCAGGCGCGCTTCAATTACCTTGCGACGCTCGTCGCCGCCACGGCGAAGGCGGAAATAAGTTTAAATAGCGTGCTCAGTGGCGGTAATGCGGCGGCGTATGCCAGCGGCACGAACATGGCGACCTCTTACAATCTGGCGTTGTGCTACGACCTGGTCTATGATTGGATGACACCACAACAGCAGAACGACACGCGCGATTATCTTTACGCCATCGGTTACGGCTACAACAACACCGGCGGCGGCGGCATCAGCCGCTCATCCGCATGGAATGGCACCCTGCAAAACGGCGATTTTCCGAATCTCGCGGATGGAATTGTTTTACCCCAACTCGCAATTGAAGGCGAGGAAACCAACGTCACCGCCTCGGTGCAGGCGGCTTTCGGCCCGACGCAACCTTACATGACCGGCCCGACCGCCTGGCGGTTTGCGTCGCCGGCCTCGGTGAACAATCTGCGCCGGCTGCTGAACTGGAACACCGACTGGTATGTCTCGCCGTGGGGGTTCATCATGAATATGGTGGATTATTTCCAGCTCGGCCAGAACATCTCCGCTCCGGCGGCGCTGGCGCTCGCGCGGCGCGGCGAGGATCAGTTCACCACGACTTATTATTACCAAAGCTCGCTGGCCGCGCTTTACAACCTCGCCCCACGCGAGGATGGCAAGGGCATGGCGCTGTTTGACCATCACGACGGCCTGCCGTTCACGCCGGGGCCGGGGCAGTTGAACGCGGCTTACATCGTCAAATACGTTTATCCCGACGACCCCATGGTGGATTACGTTTATCGCGCGTTCCGCGTCGAAAATAAAAACGATCTCGCGCAGGCCATCTTCGCCAGCGATCCGACGAACACAACGCTGGCGACCGTGGCACAGCAGAAAAATCTGGCACTTACTAAATTTGATCCGGAACGCGCGCTGGTCGTTTCCCGTAACGGCTGGGGCGAAAACGATTTGAACCTGGTTTTTGAAAATCGCTTTGACCAGGACGGTCACATGCACGCGGAGCGGAATAATTTTTCGCTTTACGCGCTAGGTCGCGCGTGGAGTTCGCCGCCGGGCTATCATTGCACGATCAATGATTTGCAGGCGACAGTGTTGATCCAAAACAAGAATCTCGCGAGCGATCCGGCAACGGCCGGTTACATCGGCCAAAGTCCGAGTTCAGCGACCATCACCACGAACAATTCCTGGGGACCGCCGCCTCCGGGACAGTTGCTCGAAATCACGGAAGACCCGGCGAAGCAGTGGACGCTGTTCGCCGGCGACGCGAGTCCGGCCTACAACTGTGGGTTGGGCACGAACAATTCCATCGACACCGGCGTTTCACAGGCGCAGAACGCGTGGTTCGGCCTGCTGCCAAATCTTTCATCCTATACGCAACAACAACTTGCCTCGACGTGGAAGGTTCAGACGACGAATTACAACGCGGTGCAGTATGCGTTGCGTTCCGTGCTGACGGTGCGCGGCACGAATCCGTATGTGCTGGTGATGGACGACATTAGCAAGGACGGCACGCCGCAGAATTACCGCTGGTCCATGCCGTGCGCGGTGAGTTTCGGACCGAGCGGTGGGCGCTTCATTGACACCAGCAGCAATTCCGTTTACTCGTCGCTGACCAATTTGTCCGGCGCGACGGCCACGGACATCACCTTATATCACTTGGTTGACAAAGGCACCAACAACCAGACAGGTCTGCCGCGCCTATTGGTGCACGACGCGACCGAGGCATCCACCGCAAATCAGCCGCCGATTTTTGCGGAGAATCATCCGGTCGGTTTGGGCACCACCAACCTTACCTACGGTTGGGACAATAATTCAAAAGTGTTTACTTACGTTCCGTCGAGCCGTGTGCTCATCACGCGGACAAATGTTGCCTCACCGTCGTTCAAAATTTTGCTGTTTCCGTTTCTTTCCGGCAGCAACACGCCGGCGACCAGTTGGAGTTCCAATAACACCGTCCTGTCGATTGACCAGCTCAACGGCACGGTGGACAAACTCGTCTTCGATCGCAGCAATCCCGATCATCGCACCCGCATCACCGGCTTTGCGCGCACTCGCGGCCACGCCGCGCCGACCCTGACCGTGCCGACCAATGTCATTGTCACAGCGAACACAATCGCGCCCAATGGCCAGCCCGGCGCGGCGGCTAATTTTATCGCGACGGTAACGGATTATCTTGGCAGCGCTCTGACACCGGTTTTCAACTCGCCATCCGGCACGGTATTTCCCGTGGGTGTGAATCTCGTGCAGGTGTCCGCGACTGATTCGCTCGGCGAGCAAACGTCGTTGAGTTTTCCCGTCACGGTCATTCCGCCCGGACCGCAGTTGACCGTCTCGGTCATCCGCAATCTTTCGACCGGCGGCACGAATTACGGCCTGACTCTTTCGTGGGGCATTTTCAATGGCGCGACTGGTTACAACGTGTATCGCGCCACGGTTTCAGGCGGACCTTACACGCTGATTTCGTCAAACCAGACTGCGACGACCTATTCCGATCCGAACCTCAACAGCACGGGTTATTTCTATGTCGTCACGGCTTTGCTGAACAGTTATGAAGGCCCGCTTTCGAACGAAGTTTCACTCGCGCCGCCAAGTGGCGGGCCTTTCACGTCCGGCTACGTCGGCACTGCCGTCGGCGACGGAATATTCCAGTCGTCGAACAACTGGGTGCTGACGTGTTCACAAGGCGACATTCCCGGCAGCAACTTCAGCGAGCAATGCACTTACTCTTACCTGCCGTGGAATGGCGACGGCTCGTTTACCGTCCGGCTGGCCGGCGTGAATCCTTCGGTGACCAGCTTGAGTCAGTATGCCAAGATGGGCGTGATGATGCGTACGAGCACGGTGAACAACACCACTTACGCGATGTCCGGCTGGGATCCGTATGTGTCGCCCGTTTTTTTCCAGTATCGCCGCACGGCGGGAAGCGTTTCCGGCGGGCAGAGCCTCTTTAATTACAGCTCCGCCGTTTATCCGCCAGTGTGGTCGCGGCTCGTGCGCTCCGGCACGAACTTCAGCGCTTTTTATTCTTACGATGGTGCCACTTGGAATCAAATTGGCGTGACCACCAATGCGCCGATTCCTGCTAATTCCATTGTCGGCCTCGCTATCGCGCCGCAAAACACTACCGCCGCAAGCGCGACGTTTGACAATCTCGTCTTCCTCGGCACGCCAAAAATTACGGTCACCTATCACAGCGCGACCTTAAACTGGCAAGGCCGGGCGGCGTCCTATTTTGTGCAAGTTTCGCCCAATCAAAACGGCCCGTTCCAGACCATCGCCGCGGGACTCACCGCCACGGTTTTCACTGACACAAATGTTGTTAGCGGCAGTTCGGCTTTCTATATTGTGTCTGCCACTGGCGCGCTCGGCGGCTGGACGGTCAGCCCGGTGGTGCAGGTGAATTTCCCGGCGGCACCCCCGTCGCCAGTGGTCAACGGCGTGCGTCTCTCGGGCGGCAGTTTGATAATCAACGGCACCAATGGCACGGCGGACGCGAATTATTATGTGCTGGCGACGACGAATCTTTCCCTGCCCGCCGCCAACTGGATGATCATCGCCACCAATCAATTTGGCGGCGGCGGCAGCGTGAACTCTACGAATCCTCTGAACCCGAATGCGCCGCAGACATTTTATCGGCTACGGCTGCCGTGAAGCACCTGCCCGGCGACGCAAAATAATCCGGGGGCGACGCAATATAGCCCCTGTTTAAGCGGCCGGCTTGCGCTAAATTGGATGTCAGCATCCTAGCATATGAACCTCAACCGGTTTGTCGCGCTGTTGTGCGGCCAGCTTTGCCTTACCGTCGGGAGTGCCGCGCCGGCGATTTTGTTTCAGATGGACCAGTCGCCGGTGACGGGCAACACTGCCATCACGAACTTGACCAATCCCAATAGCGCATTTTGGGGCACGCTGAAGGGTTCCGGTGCGCTGCCCTCGCTTGTCGCGGGGGCGGCTAACTATACTGGCAACGCGTGGCAATTCAACGACGGTTACTATCTGTCGGTCGGCGCGGATGCTGTGACCAAAAGCCTGGGCGACATCACCAACACCGCCGGTTTGAGCGTCGCGTTCTGGGTCAGACATGCGTATGCCAACGATACTTGGACACGCGTCTGTGGACTCGGCGCGAGCGGAGAAGTGTTTGATTTTTCGGTTCAAGGTTCCGGTCAGATCAAATTCACGGCCGGTTATCAACCGAATGGCAGTCGCTGGGTGGACCTGCAACCTTCCAAAACAGTCTTCGATGGTAATTGGCATCATGTTGTGGGCACCTTGGATTTCCGCCGATCGCTTACCAATGCGGTGGTCTATGTTGACGGCGTGCCCGTCCTCACCAACAACGTAACCTTTTTCCATTCATTCACGAACACCGGCTCGCTCGTCATGGGTGCCCGTGGCACCGGTTCAGGAACGATCAATGGCAGCTTGGACCAGTTTATTGTTTATACTAACGCGCTTCAGCGGGCCGAAGTGGCGCAACTTTATGCGCTGGGAGTCCTGACCAACTATGCGCCGGCCATGGTTGTCAGTGCGGCGCAAACCTCGCTGGCCTGGACCAACGGTGCCACGAGCGTCGCGACCACTCTGTCGGCTTCCATAAGTGATGACGGTCTGCCGAATCCGCCCGGCCAGGTGACGAACCTGTGGACCCAGACCAGCGGCCCGACCAATTCTCAGGCGATCTTTAATGCGCCGACGAATGCTTTGACCACCGTTACTTTTACCAATACCGGCAGCTATGTGCTTCGTTGCACGGCCAGCGACGGCGGGTTGAGTGATCGAGATGAAGTCACGATCAATGTCTTCGCGAACAGCGCCCCGGTGGTAGCTGCCTGGCCATCGGCGACCACTTTTCTTTCGACAAATCCGACGGCAGTGACTCTCGCGGGTTGGGTGCTGGACGACGGCTTGCCCAATCCGCCTGGCGTGATCACAACTTTGTGGACGCGCGTCATCAGCCCGGGCAATGTGGCCGTGACCTTCGCCAGCCTGACGAACATCAACACCACCGTCACCATTCCGACCAATGTCGGCAGCTATGTCTTGCGGCTAAGAGCCAGCGACAGCATCTTGAGCGGCACGGCGGATGTGACTATTAACGTCGTCACGAACCTCGCCCCGACGGTCAGCGCCTGGACGGTCGCTCCGATATTGCAATGGCCTTCGAACCAGATCAGTTTGCTGGCCACTGTGACGGATGATGGCCGGCCCAATCCGCCAGGAGTCGTGACTTGCCTCTGGAACAAAGTCAGCGGACCGGGCGGTGTCAGTTTTGGCAATGCTGCGGCACTGAATACCACGGCCGTCTGCACCATGCCTGGTGTTTATCAGTTGCGTTTCTTGGCGTCGGACAGCGTTTTGTCGGCCACCAATGACGTCTGGCTCAACATTTGGTCCAACAGTCCGGGAACATTGCCGCCGGTGTCGCTGCGGCGGTTTACTGCCACGCCGCCGCCCTATGCGCATCCGCGCATTTTCTTCACCGATGAAGATCGCCCCGCTTTGCAGGCGCGCGCGGCGAGTGACCCGATTGTGCAGGAAGGTATTTATCAGGTGACTTACGGATTGCAGGCGGTAGTGGCCAGCACGATTGATAATGTTTCCAGCACCATCGGGCAAATTTATGCCCGGCTGATTCTGGGCGACACCACGCTGGACACCTCCGCGCTGGTTCAGCAACAATCTGCCGCCGGGAGTTTTTTGAACGGCGAAGCCAATTCCGGGCTCTATGGTCCGCTGGCTTCTGCCTGTTATCTGGCCTGGCTCTGGCCCACCAACATGGTGCGTCTCCAGCAACTCGCCACCGCTGTCGCCACTGCTGCAATCTGCCACCAGAATTGGTATGTGAATCTGCCTTCCGCCAACAAAGGTGAACTGTCGCCGGATGTGTATGCCGACCTGGGATTTTGCTACGACTTGATGTACGACTGGATGTCGGAGTCGCAGCGTACCGCGACACGCTCGTTTATTTCGCTGATGACCACCAACCGGCACACAATTGGTTGGAACGAAACGGACTATTCCGACTCGACGAATTGGCGCGACTTCCACGACCACTTGATTCTTGCCCAGCTTTCCATCGAGGGTGAAACCGGTTTTGACGCCGTGGCGCTGGCGGCCAACGTCGCGTCGCTGAAGACGTTCACCACGCGCTGGGGCATCACCGAAGGCGGCTTTAACCGCGAGGGCACCGGCTATTTCGCCATGGGGATGCGCAATGGGTCGCTGGCGGCGCTGGCGCTTTCGCGGCGCGGCGAGAACCTGTTCGCCACGACGCGCCTTTACAATTCGTTGCAGGAAGTGTTTTACGAACTGGCCCCGTGGGGCACCTACGAGTTTGACCATCAAGACGGCGGTGGCTGGGGCAACGGCGGCATTGCCGCAGTCTATTACTATACCATGAAATATGCGTTCCCGGACGATCCGCTGGTGGACTCCGTTTTTCAAAACAACCGTGCATATTCGTCCAACTCCGGCATGCCTTTGATCAAGGCGATCTTTGGCGCGGCACCGCTGACCAATAATCCCAATTTCATAGCCACGGCGGCCGCGAAATGTCTTTCGCTGGGCAAATTCGATCCGCAACGGGGACTGGGCGTGGCGCGCTCGGATTGGGGATCCAACGCGGTGCAACTTGACTTCGATTGCCGGTTCGACACCATGACGCTTGGGCATCTGCATTCCGACCGCAACAATTTCACCCTGATGTCGCACGGCCGCGTCTGGATTGGCGATCCCGGCTATCACCTGACGGAAAACGACGGCCACTCAACCGTGCTGATTGACGGACTGGGCGAAGCGGGTTGCTCGGTCAGCAACTATTGGCCGAGCATGCCGGCGCATTTTGTCGAATTCCGCAGCCAACCGATGGCGACACTATTTTCCGGCGATGCCAGCCCGGCGTATGATTATTCGTGGGATTGGAGCGTGCTTGGCGGCGGTTCCGGTTATCAACCCTACTCCAGCTATCTGGGCACGGGTTTGATCACGCCGTGGCGCTGGGTGGATTTGATGTATTCACCGCCTGCCGACTTGACCGGCGTCAATGCATGGATGACCAACTACGTTCGGGCCAATCCCACCTTGTTCAATCCGGTTCAACGCGCGTTTCGCACCGCGATGCTGCTGCGCGGCTCCACGCCCTATGTGGTGGTGGTGGACGACATTCAAAAAGATAACGGTCCGCACACTTACGATTGGTCGGTCAACACCATCGGCATGAATACCTCCTCGGGATTTGCCGATCCCAATCCCGACGTCTCTTTTGTGTCTGCGCCCGATGCCACCAATGCGGTCTTCTATCACGCGGCAGACACCAACGGATACCAGCCTCGGCTGCTGGTGCGGGTTTTGGGTGCCAACGGCAGCGCCACGCCAATCCAGTTGGTGGACCAGATTGACGCCGCAGGCAACCGTTTGAAACGTATCGTCGTCTCGCGCAGCAGCGCCATTTCGCCCGCTTTTAAAATCTTGCTTTTTCCGCATCTCCCCGGCACCGCACTGCCGACGACGGTGTGGAGCAACAACTTGCTGGTCGTGACCATGGCCGACGGTCAGACCGACCACCTCTATTTCAACTCCAATGCCGACGGGCGCACGCGGATTCTAACCTACCGCATTGCCGGGCCGGGCGCGGTTCCCGCCATTCCCAGTCTGAATGCTACGGCAGGCAGCGCGCAAGTCTGGCTAAATTGGAGTTCCTCGCCCGGCGCGACCGGATACAATCTTAAATTTTCGACTACTAATGGCGGCCCCTACGCGGTCCTCGCCGCCAGTTTCACCGGAAACAGTTATACGCACACCAACCTGCTGGCGGGAACCAATTATTTTTACGTCGTTTCCGCCGTGGGCACGAATGGCGAGAGCGAAAATTCCGCCCAGACCACAGCCACTCCCTTTGCCGCGCAGTTCTCTCCGCCGGTCATTAGTAGCATTTTTATCGCCGGCACGAACCTCGTTGTCAACGGTACAAATGGCACGGCCGGACAAAATTATCTGGTGCTGACCGCGACGAACCCCGCAGTGCCACTCACGAACTGGGTCATCGTGTCCACCAACCCATTTGGCGCGGGTGGCGTTTTGAATTTCACCAATTCGCTCAGCCCGAGGGCAGCGCAGGTGTTTTATTTGTTGAAATTGCCCTGAACAGCCGGAGCATCGCGACGCAAAAAAGCCCCTCATCGACGCAAAAAAGCCTCTGTCAAAAATGTCGAATGACATTATATTTGACTCAGATTATCACCCATGCAAGTCAGCACCAAACTATTTCGACCCGTGGTCTTGGGCTCATGTGACCATATTCAGTCGCTATCAAACCATCTTCCCGATCGTTCAAAATTAATTATAAACCTAACTGCTAACATTATGTTGAAACTTAAAACTCTAACCCAATATTCCAGCATCGCCTTGTCGGCGCTGCTGATTGTCGGCAACGCCTACGCGGCTGCTGGCAACAAGAAAGACACCGCCACCATGAACCTCAACACCACCGACTGGAGCGCGGTGATGGGGACCGGTGATACCGGAACGTTCGACAATTCCCAATACGCCATCACGCCGGCGCATCTGGCGGCGATGGATTTGGGCAGCGCCAATATTTCCATCCTTGCGCTCGTGTTCAAAAACAACTTGCAGGGGCCGTGGACCATCGGCAGCAGCGGGGGCTATTATCTCCAGCTCAACCAGAACTCCGTTTTGTACCGCGGTGGCGCAACGCCCAACACCAGCATTGACCTGAGCAGTGTCAACCAAAACGGCATCTTCAATTGTCCGCTGGTGATCGGCGGCAACCCCGGCCCCAACAACCAGCAATTCAATGTTGCCGGCACTTACAGTCTGACGTTCAACAAAAATATCACCAACGGCGCAAACACGTTCACCCTCGCCGGCGCGGGCAGCTACTTTTTCGGCGGCAACATCGTCAGCACCGCCGCCACGGCTGGCATGACGATGAACGGGACGGGGATTGCCACGTTCACCACGCCGAATACCTACGCCGGTTTGTTGACTTTGAATTCCGGCACGCTCTCGCTCGCGGGTGCCAGCGGGGCAATCAACACCACCAATATCTTTTTCAATGGCGGCAAGCTCTTATTGGATAATTCCGTGGTCAACAACAACAATCGTCTGCCGGTCAGCGCGATGTCCGGAATTGGCAATGCTTCTGAACTTTACCTGCTGGGAAATCCCAGTGTCAATACGGCGGAAGCCATGAACACTCTGGCCATTGCCAACAGCACGGCGATTGTCACCGTGAGCCAGGCCAATTCCAGCCAGACAACCATATTGGCTGCCGGCGCGTTTGCGCGCTCGGGCAGCGGCACGATGCTGGTGCGGGGCGACAGCCTCGGCCAGCAGGCGGGCCAGGCACAAATTACTTTGACCAACACGGGCGGTTTGACACTGGTGGGGAACACCACGCTGAATGCGGCACCCACTTCCGATACCACGACCACCCTCAAAGTGGTCCCCTACATGATCGGCGACACTACCTCGACCGGTAACGGTACCACATTTGTCACCTACGATACCACTTTTGGTCTGCGCCCCTTGAACACGGCAACCGAATTTACCACGTTGAGCGCCGAATATACCTCGCCCGGCGCTGATGAAAACGTTCTGGGAACGATAGTTACCTTGGCGAACAACGTCACCAACAATTCGATTCTGTTTAACGCCGCCGGGACGATTGATGGCACCAGCACCTCGTTGTCGGTGGACAGCGGCTTGGTGGCCGCACTCGCTGGCGGCACTTCGGCCATCAACAGCACCATCACAAACCTTCTTCTGGGTAATAGTGTTTGGCACGAAGGCGAACTTTTTGCCACCGTCGGAAACACACTCAATGTCAATGCCCCTATCACTGTCACGGGCAGTGGCGGCCTTACCAAGGGCGGCGCCGGCACGGTTGTCTGCGCCAGCAGCAATGTTTACAACGGCATGACCAGCGTGAACGGCGGCTCGTTGACGATCGGCACCGGCGATGGCAACGGCAATTTGCCGGGCACCAATGTGTGGATCGCACCCAGTGCGACCTTGACCGTGAACATTCCGAACTCGACGAACCTGATTCACGGCTGGGTTGGTGGCGGTGGCATATTAAAGAACAACAGTGCTACCAGCACGCTGATCTTGAATCAGCCCGCTGGTTTTTACGGCATCAAGGACTTTAACGGCGCCAATGGCAGCACGATTGTGCTGGGCGGTTCTGCGAATTCCACCAATACGATACCTTCTGCGGGCACCAATCCCGGTCTCGGGGGAAATTCTCCGGGCATGACCCTGGATTTTACCGGCGGCAACTGGTTTTTTATCGGGGACAACAATAGTCTCAAATTCAACTTGGTGATTGAAGGGACAGCCAACATCGTGAATCTTGGCCGCAACTTCGCGTTCGGTCAAAACGGCCAAACGTTCGCCATGCACAGCGGATCGCTGACCCTCTCGAACCAATTTGGCTGCCGCTTCGGCCAAACCGCCAACGCAACCGTCACCGGCATCCAGGATGGCGGGACGATCAGCAGTCATGCGCAGGATCAATTTCTAATTGGCGGCAACAATGCAAACACCATCGCCACTTATACCATGTCCGGCGGAACCATTAATATCTGGAGTGATGCGGGCAACGGCATCGGGGTCAGCGCGGCCCTGGCTGGTGCGCCGGGCATCTCCACTTTCACGATGACCAACACTGCCAAGGTTTACACTGCCAAGGCGATTTCGGGCACCCAGGCCGCTCCGGCGCAGCAGGTGTTCAACTTCGCCGGCGGCACGCTGGCGGCGATCGAAGTGAATGCCGGCAAACTTGCCGGTCCGGCCGCGCCAAGCACGCAAGGCTACTTTTATAATAACGGCGGCGTTCTTGCGCCCGGTGACATCGGCACCCCGGGTAAGACCATCATTGATGGCAACTTCGTCATGAATTCCGGCACGCTGGCCATTGACATCGGTGGCACCACGCAGGCAAATGCATTCACTAACGCCGGAAATAATTACGATTTCGTTTCGGTGGTGCAGGTTAGCGGCACCCTGGGCAGCGCCACGCTGGGTGGTCTGCTCACGGCCAATCTGATTAACAACTATACCCCGGCCACCAACAGTGCCTTCACCATTCTCACGGCGGCCACCAGTATTATCGGTGGCGGCACCAACATTGGGTATAGCGGATATGTTCCTGTCAGCTCGAATGGTGTGCCGCAGCCGGGTAAGTATTTCCAGGCTGTCGTCATCGGCAAAAGCCTAATCTTAACCAACTACGGCACAGTTCTCCCCGCGTTGGTGGCCAGGTTTACGCCCACCAACACCGCGGGCACGCCACCTTTGCCGGTGCTCTTTACCGACAGCTCCTCGGGTGCTATCACCAACCACCATTGGAGATTTGGCGACGGCACAACGCTTGACACTTCTGCCACGAGTATCAGCCACACCTTCACCAATCTTGGGGTTTACCAGGTGGTGCTCACGGTGCAGGCGCTGGATGGCTTCTCGGTCAGCGCCACGGGCAAAGTCTCGGTCGTGAATCCCGGAGGCACACTGACCTGGACCGGCGCACATTCCAGTTCCTGGGATACGACGACGACGAACTGGGTGGATGCCTTATCCACACCCTTCCTTTACACAGATGGAGACGGAGTCGTTTTTGATGACACGGCTTCGGTCACCAACGTGATCCTGAACCTGACTGCCGGGCCAAACGCCGTGAATTTTAATAATTCCGTGAACCAGTACACTATTAGCGGCTCAGGGGGCATATCTGGTGGCAGCAGTTTGAGTCTAAACAATGCTGGAGGCAGCGCCATTTTGCTAACGGCTAACACCTACGGTGGGGCCACGACCATTGCCTCCGGAGCCACGCTTCAGCTCGGCAACGGAATCACTTCCGGTTCGATTGACAATACTGCCAGCATTGATGACGAAGGCTTATTAATTGTAAACACTCCCGACAATCATATAATTGACGGCCCGGTGAGCGGCAATGGTTCGCTCACCAAAATGGGGAACGGCATCTTTGGCATGCCCAATGGCACGTTGTATGGTAATGTCATCGTCAATGGTGGAAAGTTCTCCACCACCGATAACACCAACATTCCCAATGTCACCACTTTGTCCGTCAGCCACGGCGGAATTTATGAATTCACCGCCGGTCCTAGTTCCTGGGGGCAAGCAATCGTCCTGGGTGCCGGTGGTGGCGGTATAAATCATTCTGCTCCGGTTGATGACTCGTATGGGGCATTGACTGGCACCGGACCGTTTATCAAAGGTGGTTCAGGCATCATGACGATACAGAATAGTGGTGACGACTATACTGGTGGCACGGTTATTAACGGCGGTGCCGTGGTGGTCAACGACCCCGCAACGCTGGGCGCTGGCGGGCCTCTGACTATGGCGGTGGGCACGGTTCTAAATTACCTCAGTTCTGTTAACATGACCAACAGCCCCGTGGATGCTACCGGAGCAACCATCTATAATAAAAACCCCGGCACTACCATAACGCTGGTGCAGAGTGCTGGCAACCATGGTTTGGGCGGTGTTGGCGGTGTTAGCGGTGCTACCATGGTTTTTGCTGGTGACCCAAATGCGGTCACCACCATCACTGGCTCTGGTGGTGTGGGACTTGGTGTTGCCGGTATGACGGCCAAATTTACCGGCGGCACCTGGTATGACGCCAACAGCGGTCAGCAGCCGGTCAACGTGGAAATTGACGGCGGCAATCTGATCCTGCCTGCCGGTGCTATAAACTCGCAATGGTTGATTGCCAACCAGACGTTGACGATTCATGGCGGTTCACTCGTGAGTTCCAATGCCTATGGTATCCGGCTTGCCAACACCTTCGGTGCCAGCCAAGGCAATCCTGGCAATGGTCCGTTCACCGCTGTGCAAGATGGCGGCTTGGTCTTGAGTGCTTCCGGCGACGGCCTGCAATGGGGCAGCACCACCGTCACCAGCTTCACCTACGACTTAAGTGGTGGAACGATTCAGATTTTGCCCGGAGCCGGCCCGCTCAACCTGGGGGGCGATGTGAGCGGCGTGGGCACTACTGTGTTCACGCTCTCCGGCACGGGCAAGCTTCTAGCGGGGGGCAGTTTTGGAAGCAGCAGCGTTCAGGGAGCGAATGGCAGTCCCGCGCAACAGGTGTTCGCCTTCGATGGCGGTACTCTGGCGGTGGGCACGTATAATGCGACCTTCCTGCAACCTGCGTTGGGTGCCCCCTATGGTACGCTGGTTAACAACGGCGGCACGCTCGCACCCGGTGACATCGGCACTCCCGGTTTGACCATCATTACCGGCAACTACGCGGTCAGCAACTCCGCCGCCGTGCTGGCCATTGACCTGGGCGGATCGGGCAAGGCTAATGCTTTCCAAAGCACGAATAGCTATGACTCCCTCACTGTCAATGGTAACGCAACCTTGGCTGGCAGCTTGAATTTGCGCGAGCTCAACGGCTTTGAACCCATCGTGAGCCAAAATCCGTCATTCACCATTTTGACCGCAACCAATGGTATCACGGGTGCCTTCGCCAATGTTGCCAGTGGCAGCCGTCTGGCCGTTAGCGGCTTTCCCGGTCGCAGTTTTCGGGTGACGGTCTCCAGCACCAACGTCGTCTTGGACGCCTATCAAACACCCACGCCGCAGGCTTATTTCACCTACAATCCGGCCAGCGGCAGCGCGCCCCTGGCCGTGACTTTCACCAACTTGTCCAACGGCGCGGGCCTGACCAACCTGTGGACTTTTGGCGATGGCGCGACCTCCACCGCCGCGTCGCCGACGCACACCTATGCCACTGCCCCCGGCACCAACACGGTCAGTCTCACGGTGGGTAACACCCTGGGGGTCAATACCTACACCGTGACCAATGCCGTCGTGGTCACGGTGCCCGTTGGTCCTTCCGGGCCGGTGCCGTTGGCCAGCGCGGTGGTCGGCACGTCGCTCGTCTTGAGTTGGCCGAATGGGCAGAACTGGGTATTGGAAACCCAGACGAATAATTTGTCCACCGGTTTGGTTACGGCCACGAACGCGTGGACGCGCCTGAGCGGTGCGACCAGTCCCTTCACCAACGTGATTAATCCGGCCAACGGAACCATGTTCTATCGGCTGGTTTATCCATGACAGTCTTCCCTAAACCCGATTGCGGTTGACGTCAGTCGTCGGGTGATCATTCAGGGGTGCCGGTTTAATCGAGGCTGGCACCTCCTTTGAATCGATGGCACTCCCGATGGGGGTGCGATGGGGGAGGATTGCGGTGCTGAACGAGCAGGAATATTCAAATGAAACGTGTCAAATATAGTGCCTTCACCTTGATTGAACTGTTGGTGGTCATTGCCATCATTGCCATTCTGGCCGCCATGCTGCTGCCGGCGCTGGCACGAGCGAAGATGAAAGCCACCCAGGCCAACTGTTTAAGCAATCAGAAACAACTAGCTCTGGCCTTCAACATGTATGCCACCGACTCCAGTGACAACATCGTGCCGTATGGCGCGGGAGACGGTTATTGGACCCCTCCCAATCCGCTGACTTGGAATCAGGCGGGCCAATCTTCGGATGCCTCAATGCAAGCGATCACCACCTGGCTGAAAACCGGCTCGAATGATCCCTTGTATCCATTCGCACCCAGCGTTGCGGTTATTCATTGCCCCGGCGATGTGCGCTTTAAAAAAACGCCCGGCAACGGGTGGGCTTACGATAGCTACTCCAAGCCCAATAGTGTAGGCGGCGCGGCAGGCTGGGGCATACCCGCGACTTATACCAAACTCTCCCAAGTCGCTTCTCCCACCTTGACGTTTGCTTTTCGCGAGGACGTTGACAATCGCGGTTATAACAATGGGAGCTGGGTGGTGACTTGGGATGTGAACACTCCGTCTCCGGGCCATGCGCAATCGTTCACTTGGGTGGATCCCATTCCCATGTATCACGGGAATGTGAGCACGGCTGCATTTGTAGACGGCCACGCGGAATCCCACAAATGGACTGACGGAAATCTGGTGAATGCGGGCAAAGCGATGGCGACGGGAAGTGGAAGTTTTTACTTTGCGGGTCCTGGTTCCGGTCCGGACTATGATTACGTCTATAACGGCTATCGTTTTCCCGGTTGGAAACCGTAGCTCGAAAAATTGGGGACATACTAACCAACGAGCGAGTTGGGACCTGGTCATTGCAGATGGAGCGTAAACGATTTCCATCGTTGATGCAGGTCAATACTCAGCCCAATGCGATGACGCAATATAACCCATCTGTGACGCAAAAGAGAATATTTGCAAGCGCTGATACAGCCGCGTTTCGCGACCGTTTGCTTGTGAAAACCGTGATCGCATTCAAGCCCGGTGAAAAGCCGACCGGGCGTTACACCGACCGCGTCGGCCGCACGATAGAATGTGTCTTTGATGGTCCGGACAAGCTTGATGGCGATACGGTGGATTACTCGCAATGGCCGGTGCTGGAAAACCCTTGGATGCGACAGTCGCTGGCAGACGGCCCGTTGACCGTTACGGGGGCACCGCGTTCCTGGCGCTATGATTTCCAAGAAGGGAGGCGCATGGTCGCAACCGAGGACTTTAAGTGAAGCAACGGAAGTGGATTTGTCTCTAAGGCGAAGCTATTTTGCATTTTTTATGGATCAAAATCGAAACATTATTATCGCTCTTTTTTCGGTGGTTGTCATGCAGTTGACTTCAGGATCACTCATGGCCGCCGACAAGGAGGCCGAGGGGCTGAAGACCGAGGCGATTTCGCAAGGGGCCACCGCAACCGGCGGCAACGACCCGGCGCGTTGCGAATGGTTCAAGGATCAGGCACTGGGGATGTTCATTCACTGGAGCGTGGATTGTCCGCTCGGCTCGGTGATAAGCCATCATCTGGTCGGTTCGTCCCAGGAATATCAGGACCGGTTTTTTTCGCAGATGCCGGGGATGTTTTATCCCAAGGACTTTGACCCGCGCAGTTGGGCGCGGCTCGCCAAGCTGGCCGGGATGAAATACGTTGTCTTCACCACGAAACATCACGCGGGCTTTTGCATGTGGGACAGCAGGACCACCGACTTCAACATTATGCACACGCCTTACGGCAAGGACATCACACGTGAGCTTTTCGACGCCTTTCGCGCCGAGGGCATCCGCGTTGGCGTCTATTTTTCGCCGGACGATTTCTGGATCTTGCATAAGCAGGGTCATCTCATCACACGCACGCGGCCGGAAGCGAATCCCAAAAATAATCCCGAGTTGATGCAGCACAATCTGGCCCAAGTCCGCGAACTGCTCACTGGTTACGGCAAAATTGATTTTATCTTTTTCGACGGCGAGCCGGACCAACTCAAACAGCTTGCGTGGAAAATTGATCCGTCCATCCTTGTCACCCGTGGTGAAATGAAAACGCCCGAGCAGAAGCTGCCGGGCTTGCCGATGCCGGGACCGTGGGAGGCGAACTTCACGATGGGCACCGAATGGCCTTTCAAGCCAACGAACGAAGAATACAAATCCGGCACCGAGTTGATCAAAATGCTGCTCGAAGTCCGCGCCAAAGGCGGCAATTTGCTGCTGAACATCGGACCCGACCCGGATGGCGTGATTCCTTTCGAGCAGACTCGGCGGCTGCGAGAACTGGCACTGTGGATGTTCGTCAACGGTGAGGCGATCTACAACATTCGCCCGTGGATTGTGGTCAACGAAGGCTCGGTATGGTTCACGCAAGCGCAGGACACCAACACCGTGTTTGCGTTCGAGACCAACGTGCCGTGGGAATGGGCCACTTGGCGCGAGTTCACGCTCAAATCAGTGCGTGCCACCAAGGACACGGAAGTCGAAGTCGTCGGCCAGACTGGCGACAACCGTTGCTGGTCGACGGAAAGCTGCAAGGCGAGTTGGCACCAGGAAGCTGACGGTCTGCATATCCGCGCGATGTTTGCCCAGCGGCTTTACACCGATTGTAAATGGCCGAACCCGATTGTCATTCGCATCAGGCACGCGCAGCCGGTGCCGGAAGCTGTGCCTGCGATCTTGCAAACCCAGCAGGAGGAACAACGACTTTATCAACCCAAGAAAACGAAGTAAATCGCCAGGATTTTCCAGGCTTGAAGTTTATTCAAACGAGCAGCAAATGAGAAAACAGGGCCTCATCAGAGTGTTGCTTGTTGCTCTCGCCCCGGTTCTGTACGCCGCCGAATCGCCTGTAAGCTGGCTGCCCGACGGAACTACCGCGCAGCGCGACGCGCGCATGGCGTGGTGGCGTGATGCGAAATTTGGCATGTTCATCCACTGGGGCCTTTATAGCCTTCCCACCGATGGCGAATGGCACATGCGAAACAAAAAGATGCCGTTTGCCGAATACTCCAAATTTGCCGCGCAATTCAATCCGATAAATTTCAACGCCGACGAGTGGATGTCGCTCGCCTGCGACGCCGGGATGAAATACGTCGTCATCACCACCCGCTGGCGCAACGAACAGCCGACGGGCTGGCTGGAGATTGACGCCGGCAAACCGGTGGCGGTCCCTACGCTGCGGATCTCCGCTGCCTACTGCAACATCAAGAACTGCGCGCTGGAATACAAAGCCGGCGACGGATGGAAACCGAAACTGACCGGTGAAAAACTCGGCGGCGATTGCGTCGTGAAAAATTTTCTACCCGTGACCGCGCAGGTGTTTCGGATGAAAATACTAAAATCCGACAAGCCGCCGCAGATCTGCAACCTAGAATTGTATCCACCACTTTGAACCAAATTAAAAACACACCATGACCATCACATCCTTCCAAAATGCCCGTCACCTCTGCGTTCTGCTGCTGACCATATTCAGCGGCGTGCAAATTCTTTTTGCCGAAGTCAAACTCCCGCAAGTGTTCGCCGACCACATCGTTTTGCAGCGCGACATCGCCGTACCTGTTTGGGGCTGGGCGGATGCCGGCGAGAAGGTGGCGATCGCCTTCGGTGGCCAGACGAAAACCACTACCGCCGACGAGAATGGCAAATGGTTGGTGGAACTGGAACCCTTGCCGGTCAGTGCCGATCCGCGCGAGTTGGTCGTAACCGGCAAAATTTCCTCCGTCAAAGTTTCCGATGTGCTCGTCGGCGAGGTCTGGCTTGCCTCAGGCCAGTCGAACATGGGTTCGCCGGTTAGTTCCCTGCACGAAGCCGATGCGGTGCTTGCGCAGGCCGGGGACCCGCAGCTGCGTTTTTACACTATCACCAAAAAAACCGCCGCCGAGCCGCAAACGGATGCGGTTGGCAAATGGGAGGAGGCCACGCCGCTGAACGCCAAGGGGTTTTCCGCCGTGGCGTATTTGTTCGCGCGGGAAATCCGCCGCGACCAAAAATGTCCCGTGGCGGTGCTGCATGGTTCCTGGGGTGGAACGGACATCGAGACGTGGATCAGTCTGGCTGGGTTGAAGCAGAATCCTCCGCTGACCAAAACCCTGGATCGCTGGGAGAAAGCCATGGCGGACTACGAAAAAATCAAAGCCAATCCCGGTCTGGTTGCCGATTACCAAAAGGATTTGAAGCAATGGCAGAAGGAAGTTGCGCCTGCTTTCGACGTGGCCTCGAAAAAATACAACGCCGACAAAGCCGCTGGCAAGGCGGTCGGCCCGAAGCCGCAGCCGTCGCGGCCCGAGCCGACGAATCCCGACCCGATGGGCATGCCCAGTCCGTCGCGCCGGCCGAGCACGCCGACGGTGAATTTCAACGGCATGATCGCGCCGCTCGTGCCTTACGCGATTCGTGGTGTCATCTGGTATCAAGGCGAAAACAACGGCGGCCGCGGCCTGGAGTATCGCGAATTGTTCCCCCGGATGATCGAAGATTGGCGGAATCAGTGGAAAAAATCCGGCGGCGGGGCGCACGCGGATTTTCCGTTTCTCTTTGTGCAACTTCCTTGCAATGGCGGGGACGAAACGCCGGTTGCTGAAAGCGGTTGGCCTTGGCTGCGCGAGGCGCAACTGATGACGCTCAAAGAGCCGCGCACCGGCATGGCCATCACGATTGATGTCGGCGATCCGAACAATGTGCATCCGGCGGACAAACTGGATGTTGGTCTGCGGCTGGCGCTGCTGGCAAAAAAAATGGTCTATAGCGAAAATGTCGTCGCCTCCGGACCGCTGTTTCAAAATTTCAAAACCGAGGCGGGCGGAAAAATCCGCCTGCATTTCACCGAAATTGGCGGTGGCCTGACCAGCGGGCAGCAGCCTTGGTGCGCGCCGGGCGTGCAGGCGTTTCCCAAGGACAAGCTGATCGGATTCGTCGTCGCCGGTGACGACAAAAAATGGGTTGAAGCCGATGCGAGCATTGACGGCGACAGCGTGGTCGTGTCGAGCGCGCAGGTTCCGCAGCCGGTGGCAGTGCGCTACGGTTGGGCCAACTCGCCGCGCTGCAATCTTTACAACAAGGAAGGTCTGCCTACGTCGCCGTTCCGCACGGACGATTGGGCCAAGTGATAGCCATTTTTATCCGCTCAAATTTGCCCAGCGATGTTTTTATGATGAAGAAAATCAGGTGCCTGCTTTTGCTGCTGGTGGGATTCACCGGAGTGGCGTCCGCCGGGGTGAAACTCAACGGCATTTTCGGCGACGGCATGGTGTTGCAACGGGAGCTGCCCATATCCGTTTGGGGCACGGCGAACCCGGGCGAATGGGTCACGGTGGAATTCGCCGGCCAGAAACTATTCGCGTCAGCCGACACCTCAGGAACATGGTTGATAAAACTTAGTCCGCTGCTGGCCAGTGCCGAGCCACGCGAACTCATCGCTACCACCGCTCATTCAAAAATCAAAATCAGCGGTGTGCTCGTCGGCGAGGTTTGGCTGTGCTCCGGTCAGTCGAACATGGAGTGGGCGCTAGGCCGCTGCACCGGCGGACCGGAGGCGGTGATGAACTCGGCGAATCCGCAGCTTCGGCTTTGCACGATTCCACATAACCCCCAAATAACGCCGCAGGATGATGTGGCGACGAAGTGAGTTGAGTCCTGCCCTGGCAGCACGAAGTTGTTTTCCGCCATTGCCTGGTGGTTTGGCAGCAAGCTGCAAAAGGAGCTCGGGGTGCCGGTGGGCATCATCAACGATTCCTACGGCGGCACGCAGATTCAAAGCTGGATGCGACTGGAAATCCTCAAGCAAGGTCCGTGGCCGCAGGATAAGTCCACTGACATCATGCTTTCCAAAGCCGACTACGACCAGCGCAAGGCCAAACTGCAACCGGCCATGGACAAATATCTGGCGGAGAAAGCCCGGGCGATCAAAGACAAATCGCCGGCACCCGACATGCCTGCCGGCTGGCCTGGCGATTTCCGCGGACCAAGCGTGCTCTGGAATGGAATGGTCGCGCCGTTGCAGAAGTTAACCATTCGCGGTGTGTTGTGGTATCAGGGCGAATCGAACGCCTACGTGGGCGTCGCTGACACTTACAAGTGGCTGCTGCCGGCGATGATTGCAGACTGGCGGGTAGGTTTCGCTAAGCCGGAATTGCCGTTCATCATTTACCAGATTTCTCCCAACCGAAAACCACAGACCGATCCCAATGAAAACACCGGAATAGCAGTGTTGCAGGAGGCGCAATTGAAAACGTCTCTCGCCACTCCGCACACCGCCTTGGTGGTGACGATGGATTTGGGGGAAACGAATGTTCATTATCTGAACAAAGAGCCGGCCAGCGAGCGCGGGATGAAGGCGGCGCTCGGCATCGCCTATGGGCGGCAGCTTGAATTCACCAGCCCGATTTATCGCAGATTACAGTTCGAAGGCGATCAGGCGGTGGTTCATTTTGTTCATGCCGCTGGCGGATTGGCCGCGAAAGGGAATCTGTTGAGCGGATTTGTCATCGCCGGCGAAGAACACAAGTTCGTTTTTGCTGATGCGCGGATTGAAGGCGAGACGGTCATTGTCTCTAGTCCGCAGGTGTCCAAGCCGGTGGCGGTGCGCTATGGTTGGGCAGATTTTCCGAAGGCGAATCTGTTTAGCAAGGAAGGTCTGCCCGTATCGCCTTTCCGCACGGATGACTGGCAAAAATAATTTCTTACGAATCCGAAAATTATATGCAATACACCAACCTTGGCCGGGCTGGCCTGAAAGTCTCCCGCCTTTGTCTGGGTACGATGGATTTCGACCCGCGCGCAACTGAACCGGAATCCTTTGCCATCATGGCCCGCGCGTTTGAAGCGGGCGTGCAGTTTTTCGACACCGCCGAAGTTTACGGCTGGAAAGATTGCGAGGGTTACACCGGGCAGATTGTCGGCAAGTGGCTTGCTCAAAGTGCCCAGCATGATGAGATGGTGTTCGCGACCAAATTTCAGGGGGGCCATGGGCACGGGTGTTAACGATCGCGGCGCTTCCGCCAAATATATCCGCCGGGCCGTGGAAGGTTCGCTCAAGCGCTTGCACGCCGGTCACCGCCTACGCGATGGCGGCTTCGCGTCGACCTAGAACAAGCTCGGCTGCGATCAAACGCGGCTAACTTGGGTCGAAGGCCCCAAGGGTTTACGTTTCAATTTCAGCAATGCACACTGGAAAGCAGTCAGCATACCGGCGCGGCTTGCGTGGTCAAGTGGGCGTGAAACAGAACTGAATACCGAATGAAAACTATGTCATTGATACTGGCCGGTGCGATGCTGATTTCAGCATCAGCCCAAACGGTCGGGACGAATGGAAAAATCAAACTGCTCATTGTCGAGGGAGTGAGTAACCACGACTGGCATCACCGGCTCGCGTTGGTGAAGGAAATTCTTACGCGGGATGGCTCGTTTGACGTGGATGTCTCGGTCACTCCGCAGACCGCCGATGATCCGGCGTGGCAAACTTGGCGGCCGGACTTTTCTAAATTCGACGTGGTGTTATCTGGCTATAATAATCTCGGTAGCAAGGCGCGCTGGCCGAAGGTGGTGCAGCAGGCGTTTTCCAATTTCGTCACCAACGGCGGCGGATTTTATTGCTACCACGAGGCCAACAATTCGTTCGCCGAATGGCCGGAATACAACCGCATGATCGGCCTCGGCTGGCGCAATAAAAATTTCGGTCAGGCAATTGTCGTTACGACCAATGAAACGCTGCAGTTTATCCCGGCTGGCGAGGGCGCGAACACTGGTCACGGCGCGCGCGTGGACGTGACCGTGCATCAATTCGGCGAGCATCCCATCCATCGCGGTCTGCCGCGCTCGTGGATGGCCGCCGACATCGAGATCTATCATTTCGCGCGCGGCCCGGCGGAGCAATTGACCGTGCTCGCCTACGCGAAAGAGCCGCAGTCGCAATTACAGTTCCCCATCGAATGGACCGTGCAATACGGCAAGGGCCGCGTTTTCGTTTCCACTTACGGCCATGTCTGGGCGGATCAGGCCGATCCGAAGGGGATGAAATGTGCCGCGTTTCAAACTCTCATACCTCGCGCACTGAAATGGCTGGCTGGCCGTGCTCCCGGTGATTCCTGCCCGCCAGATTTTCCCGCGCCTGATAAAATCTCTCTTCGACCCTGACATAAAAGCCAACAAATTAACCTAATTTTCCAGCTCCATGAATATTTGTGCCGCGTAGTTTTCCAACTTTGGTTTTTTTGTAGTGAGCAACCCTTGAATAAGTGGTTTTTTATGATTGTTTAAAAGCAGGACGGACTTTTGGTTTTTGTCGGGTGGTGCGGCCAAGACGGAGTGGTGGACCTTTGGTTGGAGTCTGCGCACCCTCGCTAATAGCCGGCTCTGATGGCCGCGTGTCCATCGGTACCAACGCCAGCGACGACGCCGGCGCTCCGGTTCATGAGGTCATGGTTTTTTTTCATATTTAACAAATTGTGTTTCCAGCAAACGAGCTTTCACGACATCGAGATAAAAAACCAACGACGGATAAGGCCGCGGGCAGCTCCCGGTCAATCGGTCAGTTGCAACCGGATGGTGTCCACCAGCCTGGAACCGGGTTCCAAAGGCTTTCGCTCGGCGGCCAGGTGCGTCGCAAAAAAACCATCGCCCCCGCCGGTATGGAACCCGGTCACCAGCAAACCGGCACGCCCGTCGGCGACAAAAGCGCGCACGGATTGGTGTCCGTCGGAAAGCACGTTTAACCGGGCGGAATGATCCGCCAGCGAGGCAGTTTGGATGGCCACTTTCGTGCTGCTAAAATCGTTGCCGCCCAGATCGGTGGCATCCAGCGACCACGCTTGAACCGGTCGGCGGGTCGCGTAAGGCAGACTGCCGCTGACCGTGCGCGCGACAGCCAGGCCCACCGGCCGCCCGATATGACCGGCCGGATAATATGACCATTGGGCCGAGCGCTGCCATCGGAGGGTGGAAAACTTTTCCGGCGCGTAAAAGACCAGCCCCCATTGCCGGGGATTTTCTTTAAGGGCAGACGAGAAATCATACTGCACCGCGATGGATCCGGTTGCGTCCAAGGTAATCACATAGCTGCCAGCGGCTTCCTTGCTCGCACCGCGCACCTTGATCTCGACCCCGCCCGCCGGGGTCCCGGCTGCCGTCACCTCCTCGGCTTGCCAGTTTTCGCAAACCTGGTTCAGGGGTTTCCAGACACCAAGATCCACGGGCTCGCACGCTTCGTTTTGCAAGGGCAGCACCATCAAGACCGGACCACCGGCAAGGATGGTTTTGCCGTTCCGTTTGCCGAAGAGAAACTGACCGCGTTTGCGGTCGATGGCATATTCCACCTGGCCGCCCTGGATATGAATTTGATTCCCCAGCGTGGCGACGGAAAGGCGGCCGGCTGGCTGGCTGGCGGTGGGCAAGGCCACGACGGGTTTGCCCAGCTGGATTTCTTCCTCATCACAAACAAAGCCACGCGGGTCGGTAAAAACCAGATGCAGCGCACCACTCGCTGGCAGGTTTGCCGGAGGCGTGATGACGAGCTCACCGGTCTGCCGTGCGGGAATATTAGACTGCACCTTGCCTTGAGCGCGGCCGATCTGCCAGGTAATGCCCACCTCCTGCAGGCCCGCAAAATTGTAGCGATTTTCCACAGGAATCCGCAGCGCGCCATCACGGGAAGGCCAGGGCAATGGCGCCGTCGTGACACGGACAGGCGAGTAGGTTTTTTTAACGTGCCAGGTCTCGGGCTTAGCGCGCCGCCAGCCATCGCAAAGACTACCCCACATGCCGTAGCCGACGAATTTTCCATCCGGCAGGCAGAACACATCGTCAATCGCCGCCCAGATGGCGCCGCCGAGACAGCCATCATGCTGATACATCAAATCGGACATCCGCGTGAAACTGCGGCCCCAGTCATCGCGCACCCCGGGATCCGTGGCCAGCTCGCGGCGGTTATAGCATTCGACATGGCAATATTCGCCAAACAGGACCGGCCGGTTTTCGGCATCGCATCTGGCCGGTCCGTTTTCACCGGGATAATGATACACCGCAATATCCGCCTGGCTGCGCGCATTGTTATATCCGCCCCAACACTGGTCGTGAAAGGAAGTGGGGCGCGTCGCGTCAGTCGCTTTGACGCGGCGATTCACCTCGGCAAACAAAGGGCTCCAGCGCGATTCGTTGGCCAAGGACCAGATGGTGACACACGGGTGCTGACGATTGGCGGCGAGATTTTCGAGGTTCGCGCGCAGCAGATAGGCAAAAAACTTTTTATCGCGGTAATCCCACGCATTCCAAACCGGGTTGGCCCCGTGATTGACCCAGCACAGCGGAGCCTCGCACTCGACGAAAAATCCATATTTATCGCACAGGTCCAGAAACTCCTCCGCCGGCGGATAGTGGCTGGTGCGTATGTAATTCACATTCGCGGCCCGGAACAGATCCGCATCCTGCTGCCAAAGGGCCGGCGTCAGACTGCGCCCCCGTAAGGGATCCACCTCATGGCGGCATGCCCCGCGCAATTTGACTGGGACGCCATTGACCAGAAGCTGGTTGCCGCGCACCGCGATCTGGCGAAAGCCGACCCGCTGCGAAATCGACTCCACCACTTTATCTTCCAGAAGCAGTTCCGTTTTAAGCGAATACAGATAGGGATGCTCCGGATCCCATTTTTGGGGAGCGGCGACAGGAATGGCATCGTCCCCGGCGAGCCACTGACCCGAGGCGCCCCCGGGCAGCGGAAGCGTCCGGGCCACGACGACCTTGCCGGCGGCATCCACGAGTCGGAAGCGAGCGGCAGACTTGCCGGGGCGGGATGATTCACAGGCGACATCGAGATGGACCTGGAGCTGGGCGTCGTGAAAGGCGGAGTCAAACGTGGCGGTAGCAACCTGAGCCGCGACATTGATTTCCGGCAGCGCGAAGAGCTGCACTTTGCGCGTAATGCCGCCGAGCTGGTGGGCGGCATATTGGGTCGCACTGGCCAGCGTGTCCGCGATGGACTCATTTTTCACCGAAAGCGCGAGGGTATTGCGGCCCGGCTGCACGGCGCCGGTGAGGTCGAGTTCAAACGCGGTGAAACAACCTTCGTGGGCGCCCACCGCGCGGCCGTTCACAAAAACCCGGCATTCGCTGTGGACCGTGTCAAAGCGCAGCTTGATGCGCTGTCCGCGCCAGTCGGCGGGCAGGTCAAACTCGCGCCAATAGGCGGCGGCAACATTGCTGGCGACCGCGAAGCCCTGCATCACCCACTCGCCGGGAACCTGGATGCTGGCCCAGGATCTGGTTTGATCCGCGCGGAACTGCTCAAAGCCAGCCGGCGGCGCGGGATGAAACCTCCAGGTGCCGTCCAGCGATAGCAACGGCGAGTGAACCCCGGCAACGGTCACCGGGCGCGGCGACAGGCGCGGCGGCACCACGGATATTCCAGCCAGCACCGCCTCGAGCGGCGGCGGCACGGACAGCGCCTGCGGAAGGTCGGACAGCACTTCCAAGTGCGAGAGGACGGCATTGGCTCCACGGATGCGACTGATGGCCAGGCGCACGTCGCCATCGCCAAGCGCGCCAGCGGGAATGGTCCATTCCGGTTCCAAAATTTGAAAGCGAGGCAGGGAAAGATTTTCCGCCAAGGGTTGGCCGTTGCATGAGACCAACAGCTGGCGGTCCGCGCTATCCGAAAGGAAGGTCGCCTTGATTTTGTAATGCGCGGAGGGGTTCGCTCCGGACCAGGCGAGCACCAACTGGTTGCCGAAAATGATTTTGCGGGCAGCACTCGCCGCCGGCAGCGCCGACACCGGGATTTCAGAAGTGGAATAATCATATTCCGTCGCACCGTCGGCGCGGGCGACATCGCCCGGCCTGGTTGCCTCAAAGGCAGCGACAACCCGCCAATCCGCCCCGCGCGCGAGGGAGGCCAGGGCGAGTAAAAAATTAAATAACAAAGTCCGGGTGTTCATATCAAGCGGCGGAATTAAGGGGAGATGGTTTTCCCTCGGGATTGTCCACGAGCGCCCTAGGCAGCAGATAGACGAGCAGCGCCCCCGCCAGAGTCAGGCCGGCATTAAGCCAGATCAGGCGGTTCATGTGCTGGTGAAAAGCGCCTTCATACAGCATCGGGCCGACTTTGCCGCCCAGCATCAGGCCAATATTCCAAATGCTGATGAGGACGGCAAACCCGAGTGCTTCGCCACCCTTGGGAGTGGAACGGATGGCCAGATCAAAGAGCGGCACATAGGCGAGGTATTGCAGGAAGGTGCCCACACTCTCGATCACCAACGCCTGCGCCATCCACGGCGAATCCGGGGAATAATGCGGGTAGCAGAGATAGGGCAAAGCGGAGAGCGAGGTGAGCCCGATGGCGGCATACAGGGAAGAGCGGAGGGAGATTTTGCGACAACCCCAGGCATAAACGCCTGAACTCAGCAACGCCACGCCATAGCCGGCCAGCGACAGCCAGCCCATCTGGACATTCGTGTACTCCAGCGTCTTGGTCTGGTACTCATAAAAGCAGGTGCTGCGAAAAGTGGGAACCGCCTGGATAAAACAAAGCAAGGCGGCCGGCAGATACAATTGCCAGCGCGGCCCCGCCCGCTGATGAAGCGCCACCATTTTAGTGAGAATCCAAAGACAGAAGGCGGTGGACAGCAATTGGAGGCCAAGCAAAAAACGGTCAAAATAATAAAAGACCAGCAGCAGGATCGCGAGGCCGGCCAGAAAATCCGCGCGGCGCGGCAGCGGCCGGATTTTTTCCCAGATCACATCGGCAAAATCAGAGTTCCGCCGGGCCAAGGGAGCTTCGCGCAACAAGAACCAAGACGCGCAGAACAGGCTCGCCAGGGGCAATATGGCGACCGCACTGGTCCAGCCCAGCGCCCGGCCAGCCAAATAACCGCCGGCGGGCGCGGCAATGACGCTGGCCAGGGTATAGGCGAATTGGCGGAGCGAACTCAGCCGCCCGCTCGCGCCGGTCCGCTGTCCCGCCTCAACCAGCAAACCATTGGCCGCCGTACTACCCAGGACCAGCGCGGCGTTCATGCAAATGGCGCAGGCGAGCAGCAGATTATAATTGGTGCTTTCCAGGGCCATCAGCAGCCACATGGCAATCGCCAGCAGCGCACTGAGCAACAGATAACTGCGGCGATGAGAACCGAACAGCGCCACCCGATCCACCAACAGGCCGGCAACGGCTTTGAAAGTCCAGGGCAATACGGAAAGCGTGACAAACGTGGCGGCGGTATCGCTATTCAGCTTCATCTGGTCCATCAGCAGGGCATTGATGGGCTGCTGCCCCAGACATTGCGTCTGCACAAACGTCGTGGCAAAAACGCTGGTCGCCATGACCGTGGCGATAGGCCACAGCTTGGGCTGGCGTTCAGTGCTGGCGACGGGAGAGGGCATCAGGCAAGCCAATCAATGCATCAGGCCCAGCGCCAGCAGCACCGCCAGAATGACGCCCATGATGCTTTCTCCCGCGATGCAGCCGGAGGCGATGGGGATGGTATAAGTCGCATTCCATTTGGGCGCCTGCTTTTCCAAAAGCCAGGCGATGAAGGCGCCCAGGAACATGGCAAAACTGGTGCTGGCCGGAATCGTCAGCGCAATGCCCAGCGCCGCCGGCGAGGGGGTATAAGGCCGTGCCTTGGGGAACACGCGATCAATAATCACGATCAAGACGCCGACCACGAAAGCCACCATGATCGCTTGCACGGCGCTATGCGGCAAAGTGCCGAGCCCCTGAGAAAGCACCTTGGCCACGCCCATCCAGACCAGCGCGGAAGGCGCGGGAAATTTGTCGCCCCCCAGAACGGTGGCATCCGGCACCAGAATAAAATAGGCGGGCACGGCGAGCAACGCGCCGGCAAACACGCCAAAGATCTGGGCGATGAATTGTTTCCGGGGATTGGCGCCGACCATGTGCCCCACCTTGAGGTTGCCCACGGTATCGCTGCAACTGCACGCCGCTCCGGCGGTCAAGCCGGCGGTCATGAGATTGGCAGAGATGTTGCCCGGAGCCATCACGCCATAGGTCAGCTGGGTCACCTTACCCAGCGCGCCAATGGGGTTGATGCCGATTTCCGCGCCCGCCCGCGCCGCCACGGCTGCCAGAAAGAACGTCATGAGCACCGCGATCAAGCCCATCCACCAATGAATCGAAAAGAGCCAGACCAGCAATAGCGTGGCCAGAATGCCCGTCACGGTAAAACCCCACAGGAACCAGGTCATGGGGATTTCCAGATGATCCAGAACGCCCCGGGGAACATTTTTGCGACCGCCCAAACTCGTAAAGATGGTGCCAAAAGTCCGGCCCAGAGTGCGCCATTGAAACGCCAGCGCCAGCAGACCGCCCACCACCAACACGGTGGCTCCCGGCCAGAGCGACCACGCACTGATATTGCGAAAGCCGCCGACGAACTGGGTTTTGGCGTCCCCCGGTTTAAAACCAAGCGCCGCGACCAAGTCGGGCGGCTGGTTGGTGGCAAGCGAAAGACTGGCCTCCCATTTCGTGGCCGCGGAAGCTTCCAGAAAAAGCACATTGGTCCCGACCGCCTTGCTCTGCAGGTTACTGACCGTGAGGCAGGAGAAAAACGGATTGGCGGCCCCGTCCAGCAA
>CAISVF010000006.1 GCA_903888765.1 uncultured Verrucomicrobia subdivision 3 bacterium
CGACGACTTGCATGGCGAGTTGGAGCAACAGGAGAACATCTTCTACCTTGAGAAATATTGCATCGAAAATTTTCTCCTTGAGGAGCAGTCGGTAGTAATGTTTGTAATTTCTGAAAAGCCCAAACTTAAGCTTGAATATGTTCGTAAGGAACTTGGATTTACCGCGCTCTGGGACGACATGGTAAAGCAACTGGCACAGCTATTTGCCGTCTTTTTCATTGTGCAAAAACATAATCTGCCAATGAAAAGCACAAGCTTCGAGCCTGACGTATTCTGTTCAAAAGACGACAAGCGCAATATCGATGGTGGGCGCGTAGCCAGTTACATCAGGAATGCGCGGAAATATATGGTCAATCAAAATGTAGGGCGTGACTTGGACTTCGAACTTGAGGCTTGTGCAGGCGATTTTGAGCTCAAGAAGCCTAAACATCTTCGTGGGGCACACGTCTCTGGCCAATTCCTTTTGCTGCTATGCTCTCATCGAATTGCCAAGCAGTTTGGCATTAACAGCGTTCCAGATATGCACTCGTTTGGATACCGACTGGCTGAGAAATGTGAGTTTAAATCGTTGAGTGAAATCCGTCGGAAGATAAATGATTATTTGAAATTAAGATGAGGTTTCCGCTATGAGCAAAGGCGCGAGTAATAAAAAAGAATTACCCCCCAAACAACGCGACGAGTTGCTGGCCGCGTTGCAAGCCCGGTTTGACGCGAACAAGGCCCGTCACCCGGGTTTGGTGTGGGCCAAGGTGCAGGCGCGGTTGGAGGCCCGGCCGGACAAGCTCTGGTCACTCGCGGAAATGGAACGCACCGGCGGCGAACCGGATGTGGTCGCTCAGGATAAAAAGTCGGGCGAGTTCGTCTTCATGGATTGTTCCGCGCAAAGTCCCAAGGGTCGCGTCAGTTTTTGCTACGACCGCGCGGCGTTGGACTCGCGCAAGGAACACAAACCCAAAAACTGCGTCCTGGATGCGGCGGCGGACATGGGCGTGGCGGTGTTGACGGAAGAGGAATATTTCGCGCTGCAACAGCTGGGCGAGTTCGACACGAAGTCGTCGAGCTGGCTGCGGACGCCGCCGGAGATCCGCGAACTCGGCGGTGCGATCTATGGGGATCGCCGTTATAACCGCGTCTTCATCGGTCACAACGGCGCGGAATCTTACTACAGCGGCCGGGGTTTCCGGGGTTCGCTCAAGGTTTAAGCGCAGACACGAATTGCAAGAATTCAATTCGTGTCCAGAGAATTTTCACGGCTTCAAGGTCGCGGGCGGCGGCGTGGCCGGGGTGGGGCTGGCGTGGCTCGCAGTGGTGTCCATGATGATGCGCGCGTTTTCGTAATCGCTCATGGATTTCGCCACAGTGATCTGGCCAGTGAGGTCGTCCATGATTCCCAAATCCACGTCGGCAGCATCAAACTCGGCTTGGAGGTTGGTGGTGACGGTTTTGCCAGCGGCGCGGGTGTCGCGCGGCTTGCTGATGAGCAGGTTGTAAGCGGCAAGGTTGGCGATGTTCGTGTTGGCCGTCGTGTAAATGTTCTGGCAGTGATCGCGGGATTGCACATCGCGTCCGCCCATGAGGTCGCTCATGGAAAAATCCACGTCGTTGGCGAGGGTGTTGTTCTTGGTCTTCACGGCGTAGGCGTGAACGGCGTTGGCAATCGGCAACGCGGCGGCGCACATGGCCTGTCGCGCGGCCTGTTTGTCCTGCGCCACGCCGCTGGTGTCCTGTGCCTGACTTTGGGAAAAAGTCTGGATGTTGGTGACGTGGAGTTTGAGGTCGGTGTAAGCGTTGGCAAAGGCTTGAAGCGATTGCCAAGCGGTCGGAGTGCCGTCGCAAATGCCCTCGACGGCCAGATACATAGTGAGCTTGTTGAGCTGTTTTGTGTTCATAGTTTTGTGCCTTTTTTGCGGGGTTGACATCTTAGAACCGTCGAAAGGGGTGAAATGTACAAAAAACGTGAAAAACCGATGAAATATGAGGTTTCAGACGGGGCAGATGAGTCGGCAGACACGCCAAACGACCTGACAGCGAAGCCAGATGGCTCGGAAGTGGCGCTAATTGAGCAGCATGACCGGCCAGAGAAGCCGGAAGCTGGGTCATGAAAGCTGGCGGTTGGATTGGACGAGGCGGTATCGTTTAACTTACGACGCACAATTTTTTTAAGCGCGCGGCATTTATTTTTCATCGAACGTTCAAGGAGCGTTGGATTGCAAAGGTTGCGACCGGGGGTTAAAATTTTTCCCGAAATGAAAATGTTCATCGCGCCCGGCTACGACCACATCACCAGCGGCATCGGCGCGGCGATGATCGGCTGGGTGCGAGCCGCACTGGCCATCGGCTGCGCGATGCTCTGCTACGTCACGCCCAAGGAACACCTCGGCCTGCCGAACAAGAAAGACGTGAAAGACGGCGGTGCTTGCGCACGGCCACCATTCGCCACGCGCCGCAAGGTGGCCGCCACGCAAGTGGCCCATCCCGGCGCGCAATACCGCGACAACGCCATTTCCAAGGCGCGCTTTGATTCGAGCCGCTTGGGAGGCGGCGAGAAGGATTTCGCGGAGCGAAAGGCCGACAGGCCGAGGCTGCGGGCGCAGCCGAGCCCATTCCGCTGGGAAGATCAATTCAACCTCGCCCTCGATCCCGTGACCGCGCGTGAGTTCCACGACGAAACCCTCCCGCAGGACGGCGCCAAGACCACGCACTTCTGCTCCATGTGCGGCCCGCACTTCTGCTCGATGAAGATCACCGAAGACGTCCGCAAATATGCCGCCGAACAAGGCATCGCCGAGGAAGAGGCGTTGAAAAAGGGGATGGAAGCCAAGTCGAAGGAGTTTGCCGACAAGGGCAGCGAGCTTTACGCCAAGGCGTGAATCGGGTAATCAAACGCCATGCCGATCGACGAGCCATCCGCCAATCTGCCGCTGGCCGACGTGCTGCGCGCGGGGAACGGATTGGTCGCCGCGAAATTGATTGAAGACTGGGCGCTCGGCGGTGCGCTGGCGGCGATTTACTACGTCGAGCCGTTCACCACTTACGACGCGGACATTTTCTTCATCCCCGCCGACAAGGGTTTGACCGCCGGCATCCCCGCCATCTACGCGCATCTGCAAGCGCAAGGCTGGCAGGTCGAGCGTGAGCATCTTGTGGTGCGTGGATTCCCGGTGCAAGTTCTCGCCGCCCACGGAGTGACCGAGGAAGCCGGGCGCGAG
>CAISVF010000007.1 GCA_903888765.1 uncultured Verrucomicrobia subdivision 3 bacterium
AAACTGGAATCAGCGCCAGACCGGCCAGCAACCCGAAGCCAGAAAGGACTTTTAGAGATTGCTTCAACAGCCACGAGCCCATTTCCGGAAGGCTCCCCGTGAGCCACTTGGTGGCCGACGCCAGTTCAGGGTTCTCAGCCGGGGAATTTCTGGCCGCCGGGTCGGACGGCGGTAAAAAGTGGCTAAGGAAAGCCGGCGGCTGGGCCAGGAAAGTCTGGAGATGTGATTGCAGGCGCTGGGAGTATTCCGGCACTTGTGCCGCGAGTTCCTGGGTCTCAATGACGACCCGCGGCACGATGCTGGCAAGAACCGCGATCGCCAGCGCCAAAGCCAGGCAGAAAACCAGAATAATTGCGCGCAGGCGCGACACCTTGTGCTTTTCAAAGAAACCCACCACCGGAGCAAGCAGGCAGGCCACGACGGCGGCAATCGCCAGCGGCCACAGCACGGGGCTGAATAAATCGAGTACCCGCCCCAGACCCCAGACCAGCGCCACCACCAGTCCAATCACGGTGGCCACCGCCAGTCCGGTCACAGCCATCCAGATGAGTCGCGATTGGGTTTCGCTGGGCGATGACATTTTCATAGGCAGATCACGGTCCAAACTATGCCCGCCGCGCAGGGCGGGATGCAAGGCTTTCCGGCAACAGTGTCCACCCCTCGCAGGCCAGCCGCAATCAGCTTCCTTTGGCGGGGTTCAAAGCGGATCGCTGATCTCGTCAAGGTCCTGAGGCGAGATGGCCCAGGCTGCAAAAGTAATCAGGTGACAAGGCCAACATTGATCTATTCCTGCACTGGCAAACCGACTGAAGCTTTGCTAGGCTCGTGCCGATGAATTTTCTGGCGCGAACATGGCTGGGCGAATGGCTTACCGGTTTGGGCCGCATCGCCGTGATGTCCCGCGATGCTGTGCTGTCGCTGCTGACTTGGAAGGTGACTTGGAAAGATTTGCTCTATCAAATCTATTTCATCGGCATCAAATCACAATCGGTGGTGCTGGTCACCGGTGCCTTCACCGGCATGGTGCTCACGGCGCAGACCTATTTCCAATTTCACAAGGTCAAGATGGACACTGCCACCCTGGCCGTGGTCGGAGTCTCGATGTGCAGCGAGCTTGGTCCGGTGCTGACTGCTTTGATGGTCGCCGGCCGCGTCGGGGCCGCCATTGCGGCGGAAATCGGCACCATGCGCGTCACCGAGCAGATAGATGCCCTGCGCACGCTCGCCACGCATCCGGTGGATTACCTGGTGGTGCCTCGCCTGCTCGCTTCGCAAATCGCACTGCCATTGCTCACCGTGGAATCGATTGTGCTGGGCATCAGTTCCGGATATGTCGTCGGGGTGCATCTTCTTGGCATTGATCCCACTTATCTACTGGATAATATGCTTAAATATACCGGCAACATTGATCTTGAGATCGGCCTCATCAAATCGTTTGTCTATGGCGGCATCATCGCGCTGGTCGGCTGTTACAAAGGCATGACCTGCGGCATGGGGGCCGAGGGGGTGGGGCGCGCAACGACCGAAGCCGTGGTCTATGCCTCCATATCCATCCTCATCACAAACTTCTTCCTGACCCTCGTTTTGCAACGGGTGGCGCTGATGCTCTTATGATCGAAGTCCGGCAATTGAAAAAGAATTTCGGGACGCAGAACATTCTCGATGGCGTGGATCTGCTCATCGAGAGCGGGCAGTCGGCCGTCATTATCGGGCGCAGCGGCGGTGGCAAAAGCGTTTTGCTGAAACATCTGATCGGCCTGCTGCAGCCGGACTCGGGCGACGTGCTGGTGGATGGCGAGGTCATCACCCACATGAACGAACGGCAGCTGCTGCGCATTCGCGAAAAATTCGGCATGGTGTTTCAAGGGGCTGCGCTATTTGATTCCATGACCGTGGAGGAAAATGTGGCGTTTCTCCTGGAGCGCCAACGAAAATACTCCCCGGCGGAAATCCAGCGCCGCGTCGCCGTTGCGCTCGAAGTGGTGGATCTTCCCGGCACGCAGAAAAAAAAGCCGGCGGAACTTTCCGGCGGCATGCGCAAGCGCGTGGGCCTGGCGCGCGCGATTATTTACGAGCCGGAGATTCTGCTTTACGATGAGCCGACCACTGGGCTGGATCCCATCGTCTCCGACAGTATTGACCAGCTCATTGTCCGGGTCCGGGATCATTTGAAAGTGACGTCCGTCGTGGTGACGCATGACATGCGCAGTGCGCGGCGAGTTGGACATCAGGTGTTCATGCTGCACAAGAAAAAGATCTACGCCAGCGGTCCGCCGCAAGAATTATTTGCGTCGTCGGACCCCATCGTGCGGCAGTTTATTGACGGTGTGGCCGACGCAAAAGAGAATGTTTTTTGAACCATGGAAAAATCACGATTGGAAACTAAAGTCGGTTTATTTGTGCTCATCGGGCTGGTGCTACTGGCGGTGCTGATGATTCAGTTTAGCAAAGGCACGAGCCTGTTTCGCGGCACGTATCACTTGAAGTTGCACACCGAAAACGTCGGCGGGCTCAAATTGAAGTCCAGCGTTCTGCTGGCGGGCGTGGCCGTGGGCAGCGTAGAAGACATCCGGCTGGAACCCAGCGGAACCAACGTCACCGTCACGCTGCAAGTGTACAAGGATTTTCCTATTTATCACGATGCCCGATTTGTCATCGAGTCGGCCGGTTTTCTCGGCGACCAGTTTGTTTCCATCATTCCCACCACTAACTCACCGCCGCTATTGAGTGATGGCGCGGAGGTGAACTGCCAAGAGCCGTTCAATATGCAGGAAGCTGCTCGCAGCGCGACCGGCTTTATCAAGCACGTTGATGAAACCGCGAAGAAACTCGATGCTTGCGTAACCGATCTCCGCGCGCAAGTCCTGAACGCCCAGACTCTCGCCAGTTTCGGTGCTTCCATGACCAATGTGCGTGTCGCCACCGAACAGGCTCTGGCATCCATCAGCGACATTAAAGAACTAATCAAAACCAACGGGCAGCAGGTGGGTTTGGCCGTCAGCAACGTGGTGCTGTTTTCTGCCAAACTCGACACCCTCGCAGATTCCGCCCAGGCCTTGCTGAACACCAATGGCGCGAATCTTACTGTTGCCACCCGCAATATTGACGAACTCACCGTGACCGCGAAACAACTTGCGGCGGATGTCCAGGCCGGCCAGGGGCTTGCGGGTGCGATCCTGCAAAACCCCGAACTTGCCACCCATGTTCAGTCCCTAGCCGCCAACCTGGCACTGACCAGTAGCAACCTCAATCGCCTTGGCCTGTGGGGCATTCTCTGGTCCCACAAACCCGTTTCCACCAACTCGCCGAATGCCAGTCATCCCAAATCGGCCCGTCCCTGATTTCCATGATGAATCCCGTTACTCTTATCAACGTATTGAACCCTGCCGAAGCCGATCTGATTTGCTGTGGGCTCCGGGGTGCGGGTTTTCATCCGTTTTTACCGGATGAAGTCTCCGCGACGAACATGGAGGGCTACGCGCTTTCCATCGGCGGCATTCGTATCCAAGTGCCGTCGAGCGAATATCTTGAAGCCAAAGATTTTCTCGCTGCGACTGACGCCCATTAAACCCGGGTCTAAGTTGCAAAACCGCAAACTCCGGCTGGCGACAGTTTGGAAATAAGCCGGTTATCCAAAGGAAGGTCTGTGCCAGAATTTACGGAATTGTTACTGCTTTATTAGAATCTGGTCCCTGGTTACCGGAAAATTTCTTCTGAAATCATGCCATTTGAAACACGGGTTACGCTGCCAGTCATGCGAATCGCAAACGCCTCGCCGATTTCAATCCGGATTTTGCCACCGGGGCAATGGACGGTCACATCGCGGTCCACCAAACCCAGTCGATGGGCCACCGCTGCGCTCGCACTGCTGCTGCTCCCGCTGGCCAGGGTGTAACCGGCTCCTCGTTCCCATATTTCGATCTGGATATTGGCCCGATTGAGCACTTTTAAGAACTGTACATTGGTTTTTCGCGGGAATAGTGGATGCACCTCCAGCAAGGGGCCGAATTCATGTGCCAGTTTAGCGCTGATCTCCGGCAGGGGTAGTACGCAATGAGGATTGCCAATGGTCGCCGCGCAGAAGGTGAATTCACGGCCGCCGACCGAAATGGTTTCGTGCAAAACTTCGCGCGGAGCACCCGCGACGGGAATTTTTACACTGTCAAAACTGACCTGCCCCATCTCGACGCGCACCATTTTGCCGCTGTCAAAAACGGTGGATCGCACGATGCCGCCATCCGTCTGGAGCGCAAATTCATCGTTTCCCACCAGCCGGGTGTCCCAGAGATATCGCGAAAAAATACGGACACCATTGCCGCTTTTTTCGGCGATGCTGCCGTCGGGATTGTAAATCTTTAGCGCGCAGACGGCGGCAGTTGAAGGCAGGGGACCGAGCAGGATGCCATCCGAACCGACGCCAAAATTGCGGTGGCAGATGGTTTTGACCTGATCCAGTGTCAGCGGAGCCGGCAAATCCTTGGGATTGATGACGATGTAATCGTTGCCGAGCGCATGGTATTTCGTGAAAGCAATTTGCATGGACGGAAGGTAATAATTTGGCGGCACCGTGTAAAAACAGATCTGGTGCAAAATGTTGGAGTTCGCTGGGAATGAACCGGGCTATGTGCTTGCGTTCCGCTCCGCATCTTCCAACTTAAAAGGGCAGGAAACGGTGAACCGTGGGAGCAAAAATGACACCTAAACCGACACTGGCAATGAGCCTGCAGCGCTAGCCAGACGCCGAGCGGACGCGCCAGAAGGAAACCGCCGCAGGATAGTCATCATGGTGAGTGGAAACTTTTAGGTTGACGCATTGTGATGGCATTTTTGTAATGCTTATTCAGCGGGTTGCATGAAACTTTAAATATCTGGTTTTGCTTTACTGTTTTGCTTTACTTGGCAAAAACGCCGTGCAAATCATAATTGATTATCCGCCTCGGGAATATTTACATTTTTAAAAAGAGTATGCTGAAATTAGAAGTAAGTTTGATCGGAATGCTCGCCGCCCTCGTCCTTTGCCAGCCGGGGCGTGCGGCTGATTCTTCCACCAATAAAGCAGAAAAAATTGACGGGTTCACCGATTCACCGATGGAGCCCGCCGGCCGTTGGCATGTGCATGATTCCACGCGCCCGCAACCGCAGATTGTCCATCCGGGGACAACGTTTAGCCAGGGCGCGCCGGCACCCTCGGACGCCGAAGTGTTGTTTGACGGCAAAAACCTTGCGCAATGGCAGACAGCCAAAGGAGAAAATGCCACCTGGAAAGTTCGCGATGATTACATGGAAACCGCACCGCGCGGTGGCGGCATCCGCACGCGCGGGAAATGGGCGGATTTTCAACTGCACGTCGAATGGGCCACCCCGAATCCGCCGGTGGGTGCCAGCCAGGGCCGTGGCAACAGCGGCATTTTGATCAATAATATGTATGAGGTGCAAGTGCTGGACTCCTATAATTCGAAAACCTATGCGGACGGGCAGTCCGGTGCGATATATGGCCAGTCACCGCCATTGGTGAACCCCAGCAAGCCGCCCGGTGAGTGGCAAACTTATGACATCCTTTTTGAATCCCCCCGCTGGAATGACCAGGGCGAACTCATTAAGAAAGCCATTATCACGGTGCTGCACAATGGGGTTGTCGTCCAAAACCATTATGAACTGGTGGGGTGCACCGACGGCATCAACTCCGTTGTCCCCTGGGTCACGCCTTCAAAATATCCGTCGCCACATTCGCCTGAAGTTTTCATCGAGCTTCAAGACCATAAGAATCCGGTTCGCTTTCGGAATATTTGGATTCGTTCATTGCATCTTGGCGAAAATCTATAAACCAGTTAGCTGCTCCATGAAAAAATCGTTTCAAATCTCCCGGCGTTCCTTTCTGGCCCGCTGCACCGCCACGGCGGCCGCTACCGGCCTGCCCCTTTGGTTTGTTCAGGAACAACTTGCCGCAGCCGCTGAAGCGGTGGCTCGCCAACCTGCGCTGCCAAGTCCGAATGACCGGCCTGGTATCGCCCTGATTGGCTGCGGTGGCCAGGGGCGCGGGGACGCGAGTAATGCCGCCAATTATGGGAATATCGTAGCCGTTTGCGATGTTGATCAACAGCACGTTGAGTCTGCGGCCAAACAATTTTCCAAGGACGGTAAAACGCCCGCGAAATACCAAGACTTCCGGAAAATCCTGGAACGCGATGATGTTCACATCATCGTGCAAGGCACGCCCGACCACTGGCACACGCTGGTAAATATGGCGGCAGCCAATGCGAAGAAGGACATTTATGGAGAGAAGCCGCTCACGTTGACGATTGATGAAGGCAAGCACGTGGTCGAGGCAGTGCGCAAAAACCAGGTCATTTTTCAAACCGGCACCCAGCAGCGGAGCGACACGCGGTTTCATCTTGCGTGCGAGTTGGTTCGCAATGGTCGCATCGGCCAGTTACAACAGGTGAATGTTTTTGTCCCCGCTGGGCTGCGTGAGGGCCCGTTTCAGAGCCGCCCGGTGCCCGAGGGATTGGACTGGGATTTCTGGCAAGGCCAGACGCCCAGGGTGGATTATGTAAAAGAGCGCTGTCACACGATGTTTCGCTGGTGGTTTGATTATTCCGGCGGCCCGGTCACGGACTGGGGCGCGCATCACAACGATATTGCTCGGTGGGCCATTGGACTTGCTGGGCCGGTGGATGTGGAAGCGGACGTGGTGACCGGTCCGGTTTCCGGGGGCTATACCACGCCCAGCGAATTTGCGGCCACGCTGCATTGGGCCAATGGTGTGAAGCAGGTGGTGAAGACCACCCTTGACGATGGCTGGGGCGGCTGGGTCATCAACGAAAAAGGGCAGCGTAACGGCGTGAAATTCGAGGGAACGGGAGGTTGGATCTGGGTAAACCGTGATGAAATCACCGCCAGCGACAAGGAATTGCTGCGCACGCCGCTGCCCGCCAATGCGGTTCGCCTGCCAGTAAGCCACAACCACATGGGGAATTTCTTTAATTCCGTGCGTACGCGCCAGGATCCCATCAGCAACATCGAGGAGGGTCATCGCTCCGCGTCGGTTGGCCACCTTATCGTGATTGCGCTCCGTTCTGGCCGCAAATTTCAATGGGATCCTGACCAGGAAAAGTTCATTGGTGACGGAGCAGCTGAAGGCAACGCGCACCTTGCCCGTGAAATGCGCAAGCCCTACGACTACACCTTTATCGCCTAAAGAGCGGTCAATCTTCGTTAGTTGGATGGGTGTGGGGTGATTAAACTTTGGCATGGCGTGCTTGCAGGTAAAGCTGGGCGGGCTGCAGCAAGGAGGGATTTTGACAATAGGCCCGCAGTCAGTGGATGAGATTAATAAGGATTGATCGAAGGATTATAAACAGGATGGTGCCTGGCCAAGTTATGCCAATCGAGACCGCCTGACCTTTGAGACTTCAACGTAGGATGCAATGACTTCCAAGAGGTCCAAAGAATCGTATGCGGCTGACTGGTCCCAGTCATTGAGTGCTCCGGCTCGTTCCGTAAGCGCGCGATGCAGAGGAAACTTTTTGCAGGCGGCAGAAATGAAAAACGGCACCCTTTATCAGGGTGCCGTTTTGAGTCAATTCGAGGGTTTAAATTCCCTTGGCGGTGATATAATTCACGAGGTCCACCACGCGGTTGCTGTAGCCCCATTCATTGTCATACCAGCTGACAATCTTGAAAAAGCGTTTTTCACCTTTGAGGTTATTCTGCAAGGTGGCCAGACTGTCGTAGATGGAACTGCGGTTGTCGTGAATGAAGTCGGTAGAAACCAGTTCTTCATCAGTCACACCCAGAATGCCCTTGAGATAGGTCTCGCTGGCTTTTTTCAAAGCCGCATCAATCTCCTCAATGCTAGTGTCTTTCACGGTTCTGATGGTAAGGTCAACCACGGAAACATCGGCCGTAGGAATGCGGAACGCCATGCCGGTTAGCTTGCCCTTGGTGGCCGGCAAAACCTCACCGACCGCCTTGGCTGCGCCAGTGGTGCTGGGAATGATGTTGATGGAAGCTGCCCGACCGCCACGCCAATCCTTTTTGGAAGGGCCGTCCACGGTTTTCTGGGTGGCGGTCATGGCGTGAATCGTGGTCATCAAACCAGTCTCAATGCCGAAGCCGTCCTTCAGGAGCACATGGACCAAAGGCGCTAGGCAGTTGGTTGTGCAAGAGGCATTGGAGACGATGTTGTGTTTCGCTGCGTCATATTCGCCTTCGTTGACACCCATGACGATGGTTTTGACTTCACCTTTGCCGGGGGCAGAGATAATCACTTTCTTGGCACCGGCGGTAAGATGGGCTTTCGCCTTCTCGCTATCGGTGAAAAGACCGGTGGATTCAATGACAATATCCACGCCCAGCGCCTTCCAAGGCAGGGTGGCCAAGTCTTTGACCGCGCCGACGCATTTGATTTTATGGCCATTGACGACCAGAATGTCGTTTTCTTCGAGGGCCGGATTGCTCTTTTCCGTCGTAACGGCGTGCTTAAACTTGCCGTGCACAGAATCATATTTCATCTGGTAGGCGAAGTAATCGGCGTCAGTGGACACGTCCACGACCGCGACGACATCAATTGATTTGCCCAGCAAACCCTGATCACAGAGTGCCTGGAATACCATCCGGCCAATGCGGCCGAATCCGTTAATTGCGACTTTTACTGCCATAAGTGTGTTTTATTTCCTATTCGTAATATGTTTGACGAATTCGAGGGTACATTTTAGACACGTGGCCCGATGCGTCAACGATGAATTCCGAAACATTCTTGCTAAAAGCTGGTCAAATATTGCTGCCTTGCCCTTTGGAAACTTTATTGCCCAGGCAAGATGGGAAATTTCAGGCACAAGTATCGGTTATAAGTTGGCTGAGCCGGTGCAGGCGCAGATGGAATATTTTAGAAACTGCGTGGTTTCTCAAAATATGGCATACAGATGGTGCTACGAAGCCGGAGGCGGTAAAAGCCAGGTCAGCGGCCAATCCGAAAACTAGACTTGGAGCAGGTGCGCGGCTAAGAATCGTTCACAATCA
>CAISVF010000008.1 GCA_903888765.1 uncultured Verrucomicrobia subdivision 3 bacterium
GTCGGCGATCCCATTACCGTCCGCGTTCAGATCTCCGGTCGTGGCAGCTTTGACGGAATCACTTTGCCGGAACAGGACACCTGGCGAGATTTTAAAACCTACCCGCCCACTGCCAAGCAGGAGAATATCGACCAGTTTGGTTTTCAGGGGACCAAAACTTTTGAACAGATTATCTCTCCCCAAAATGCCGATCTTCACGAACTGCCGGCTTTGACCTTTGCATTTTTTAATCCCGACGATGGACAATATCATACGCTCACCCAGCCAGCCGTGCCGATTACAGTCAAAGCGGCTGGCTCTTCGCCTGTGCCAACTCTCGCCGCAAACAAGAGTTCCGCTCCTGAAAACCAGCCCCAAATGGATATTCTGCCTATCAAGGAAAGTCTGGGAAGTCTAGTTGCAGTCTCCCCTCCGCAGCTGACACGTCCGGCGTTTATGCTTGTTCAAGCTGTGCCATTTTTGGCTTTTATAGCCGCGTTCTTTTGGCGCAAGCGCACGGATAATCTGGCAAATAATCCTCGTTTGCGCCGCCAGCGTGTCGTGGCCCAACTGGTGCGAGAGGGCTTGTCGGAGTTGAAGCAACTTGCGACGCAAAATAAGCCTGACGATTTTTTTGCGCTCCTTTTCCGCTTGTTGCAGGAACAATTAGGAGAACGCTTGGATTGCCCGGCTTCTGCCATCACTGAAAACGTGATTGATGAGCATCCGGAATTGCGCCGCGCGCCTCAGCCCATGCTTGATGCATTGCGGGAATTATTCCTTTTGTGCAATCAGGCACGCTATGCTCCGGTGCGAGGCAGCGGTGAATTATCTTCCGTCGCCGCCAAATTTGAAAAAACCACCGGAGAGCTTCAGGGGGTGAAGGCGTGAAAAATCCAATCCATTTGTTAACGATGGCACCAAATCATATGATGCCTAGCACCCAATCGCTTGACTTGAAGTTACGCTTGATCCCGCTGTCCGGCGGCGGTTGCATCTCCAACCTATGGCGAAAGGCATTGTGCCTGCTGGCTATTATTATGGCTGGACCGACATTTGCGGCGGATGTAAATGCGGATTTCGGCGCGGCAAATAAACTATACGCTCAGGGTAAATTTGCGGAGGCTGCGGGAATCTATGGCAAAATCCTTCAGTCCGGCACGCAGTCGTCGGCTGTTTTGTTCAATTACGCCAATGCTGAGTTCAAGTCGGGGCATTTGGGGAAGGCCATTGCTGCGTATCAGCAAGCAGGGCAGTTATCGCCTCGTGACGCGGAACTCAGAGCCAATCTGGCATTTGTTCGCAATCAGGTTCAAGGCGTGAGTCGGCACGAATCCATATGGCAGAATTGGTTCAACTCACTCACACTGAACGAAGGCACCTTGCTTACCGCTTTCTTGCTCTGGGTAACTTTAGGCTTGCTGGCGCTGCGTCAACTTCGTCCCGCTTGGGTGCCTAAACTGCGCGGCCCCACCCGATTTTTAGTGGTGTTAACGATTTTGTCCGGCTCGGTGCTAGCCCTGCAGGCAACCAGTCATTTCCAGTCCTGGGTGGCCGTAGTGATCACGGCTGAGGCGACGGCGCGCAGCGGGCCGTTTGATGACGCGCAAAGTTCTTTTACCGTCCACGATGGTGCCGAACTTTCTGTCTTGGACCGGCGGGACGGCTGGGTTCAGATTTCCAACGGCACGGGCAAAAGTGGCTGGCTTCCGGTGAAACAGGTTGAGTTAGTCCCTGGCGCTTGATCCACTTGGGGGGAACGCACGTCGCCGCCATTTTGGGCAGCTTTGAACATTGCCGGACAGTTTTTGTCAGAATGACACCGAAAAATTGAATAACATTATATGAGCACAGGTATCAACGCCATCAATGAAGCGGTCAAGGAGGCTAGCGCCTTCACACATCCCCTATTTAACGAACTCGGCAAGGTTGTCGTCGGCCAACACTATCTTACGGAGCGATTGGTTATCGGGTTGCTGGCCAACGGCCACGTTCTCCTCGAAGGCGTGCCCGGCTTGGCCAAGACGCTGTCCGTGAAAACCCTGTCACAGTGTTTGAGTGTGAAGTTTTCCCGGCTTCAATTCACGCCGGACATGCTTCCTGCCGACGTCATAGGCACGCAGATTTACAACCCGCAATCTGGCGGATTTACCACCCGCAAAGGCCCGGTGTTTGCCAATCTCGTGCTGGCTGATGAAATCAACCGCGCGCCGGCCAAAGTCCAGAGTGCACTGCTCGAAGCCATGCAGGAAAAACAGGTTACCATCGGCGACCAGACCTATAAGCTGGAAGAACCATTTCTAGTTCTGGCCACGCAAAACCCGATTGAACAGGAAGGAACCTATCCCCTGCCGGAAGCGCAGGTTGACCGTTTCATGCTCAAACTCAAGATCGGCTATCCTTCGCGCGCCGAGGAGCGACAGATTCTTGAAGTGATGGCAAAAACGAGCGGCACACCCACCGCCAGCGCCGTCGTCTCGCCGCAGCAAATCCTCAAAGCTCGCGAGGTCATCAACGATATTTACGTGGATGATAAAGTGAAGGATTACATTGTGGATCTAGTTTGCGCCACGCGCGATCCGGAGCATTACAAGATTTCCGTGAAGGATTTCATCCAGCTCGGGGCGTCACCGCGTGCGACCATCGCACTTACGCTCGCAGCCAAGGCTTACGCTTTTTTAAAGGGCCGCGGCTATGTAACGCCGCAGGACGTGAAAAGCATCGGCATGGACGTGCTGCGTCACCGCGTAGCCATCACCTACGAAGCTGAGGCTGAGGAAAAAACCAGCGAAACCGTCATTCAGAAAATTTTCGACGAACTGCCGGTGCCGTGAAGAATGACCTCAGGCAAGGTGCTGCGCTATAGCCCGGAGTTGGCCGCCTTACTAGCAGCTAACTCGCAATCCATTTGTTCACTGAGCCAGGGCGGTTCTCAATTTGGCCGCAATATCTATTAACGCATCCGGTACCACTCCGGTTCCGGCAATAACCGGCATAAAATTCGTATCACCGCTCCAGCGCGGAACAACATGGATATGAAGATGTTCCGCGATTCCGGCCCCGGCGACTTTGCCCAGATTGATGCCCACATTAAAACCATCCGGCTTCATGACAGACGTCAATCCATTGATGCACCGGCGCACGAGTCTCCATAGATCGGCAACTTCGTCATCGGTCAGTCCGTTCAAATCAGCAACCTCTTTGTAGGGAACGACCATCAAGTGCCCGCCGTTATAAGGATAGCGATTTAACAACGCAAAACACGAGCGGTCTCGAAAAACCACCAGATTCGCCTCATCATCAGAGGATTGGGCAATGCTGGTAAATAAGCCCGCATCCAGCTTCGGTTTCGCAGAGAGAATGTATTCTATACGCCACGGCGCGTGCAATGATTCCATGACAAAAAGCTAACGGCTCCATTGCCGAATGTAAATCATCGTCAGTTTCAGAGTTTTCCAACCGGCTTCCCTCAGGTCGGAAAAATAATAAAACCGGCAAAAATCCTTCCCGTCAGCCTGAGCAGAAACCGGGGAAACCATCTGGGATTAGCCAGAGGCGAAAAACCATGGCGATGATGCCGATAATCAATAAGACGGCCCCCTTCAGTCGGCAAAGTGGAAACGTCAAATCGATCTATGATGGGAACAAGCTTAAAATAGACGCCGCTGCCCGCTCAGTTGCGCCTGACTCGCCGAGCGAAGCAATGATTTGACTAAGTTGCCTCTTGATTTTCTGCCGTCTGGCAGGTTCCTGTAGCAACCCGAGTGCCGCCCGGGAAATGTTTTCCGGCGTGGCTTCAGACTGGATGAATTCGGGATAGACGGATTCACCGGCAAGCAGATTTGGCATGGTCAGAGATTTAACCGTAACAATGCGCCGGGCGATCTGGTAGGTAAGCCAGGAAGTTTTATATAGCGTCACGGTCGGCACACCGGCAAAGGCGCATTCCATCGTTACGGTGCCGGTTTTGGCCAGGGCGACGTCTGACTCTGCCAGAGCTTGCGACAAAGCGCCGATCTGGATTTCCATATTGGGAAAGATTTTTTTCATCATGCCTTGGGTCTCTGTCAAACCAGGCGGACCGGCTAAGCGAACTTTAAGAGGTAAAAGCCGGGCGAGGTGCCAAAAAAGAATTTGCGACATTTTTTCATTCGGCAAAACCATTTTTGCGGTTGCCATCGGCATTTTCTCCTGAACCATTGCCCACGCTTTCAACATGGGTGGTAGATGCCGCTGCAACTCCCCCTTGCGGCTGCCAGGCAGTAACAACACCGTCGCGTTTGCGCTCTGTTGGCGCTCCCGCAATTTTGCCTCCTGCATGCGTTGTACCATCGGATGGCCCACAAACTCCACGCGCAATTGCGGCACGCGCGCGGCATACCAGTTTTTTTCGAATGGAAAAATACTCAGCAACAAATCGCAATCCGCAGCCAACTGATCTGCCCGCCCGGGCCGCGAAGCCCAGACCTGAGGCGAAACAAACTGAATAATCTTGGGATTCCATTTGGAAAACGGGTTGTTTCGGTAATGCTCCTTGATGGCATGCGCAAAGCGCAAATTAAAACCGCCGTAGTCCACGCCAATGACCACATCTGGCTGACGCTGGATGGCTAGGTCAAGCAACTGGCGGAACAGTCGGCGGAATTGGACTAGTTTTTTCATCACCTCCGTAATGCCGATCACAGAATGTTGCGTGAGGTCAACGGCCAATTCCATCCCGGTAGCTGCCATTCTGGAGCCACCAGCTCCAAAAAATGTGGCCTTCGGCAATTTTTCCTGTAACGCGGCGATCAGTTCTGCGGCCAGCAGGTCACCGCTCGCTTCGCCGGCGATCACCATGAACGATTGAGGTTTCACATGCCCAGTCGCGCCAGAAGTTCCTGCGCCAGCACTTCATAAGCGGCTGAGCCGGAACTGTATTTGTCGTAATGGATGATAGGTTTGCCGAAGCTGGGGGCCTCCGCCAAGCGGGTGGTGCGAGGGATCATGGTCTCAAAAACCTTTTCGCCAAATAAATGGCGGACTTCCGCGACCACTTCGTTGGCCAGTTTTGTGCGCCCGTCAAACATGGTCATGAGGACGCCAAAAATTTCCAACCGGGGATTCACGCCTGCCTCGCGAAGCTGGCCTAAAACCCGGTTCATCATAGAAATGCCTTCAAGCGCATAATATTCGCATTGAAGTGGCACAAGAATACCATTGCAGGCGGCAAAGGCATTGAGGGCAAGAATGCCGAGCGACGGAGGACAATCTATGAGAATTAAATCATATCGACCACATTCGCTGACCGGCTTAAGCGCCAGGGCAAGTCGCTGCAAATGATTTTCCAGCCGGGAAATTTCAATATCAGCCGCGCACATGTCCATTTCGCTGGGCACGACGTCGAGGTGTTCGAATTTTGTCGGCTTGATTTTATCCAACAAAGCCCCTTCTCCCAGTAAAACTTGATACGCACTGGCACCTTCGACTTTTTCCAGACCGACGCCACTAGTGGCGTTAGCCTGCGGGTCGAGATCCAGCAGAAGAACTTTTTTACCCACGGCCGCAAGGCAGGCGGCTAAATTAACTGCGGTGGTGGTTTTTCCCACCCCACCTTTCTGATTGGCCACGGCAATGACTTTGGTTGGCATTGCCTGAATTAAATGAAAAGCGCGGCGTCGTTTCAAGCGAACACCGCACAAAAAATAAAATTCTGCTACTAATTGCCGGCGGGTGCGAAGGCTGCTGGTTGAAACAAGGGATTTTGCTGGCCAAACAAGGTAGCCGCCGGCTGGAGACTGACGACGGGATTGGTGCTGGAAACAATACCTCCAGAAGTGTCACTAGCCGCGGCCAACATGGGGGCCAACAACGAAGGATTTTCGGTATTTGAGTTTTCTGCGGCGGAGTCAGCCGTGGTCATGAGATCCTTTGGGGCACTATCGGATCGCTCCGCTAAAACGACTCCCAAAACCAGCACCAGGCAGGAAGCAATGGCAAAAGCGCCAATTAACCCGGGCTTGGTCTCAAAAAGTTGAAACAGGTTTGCCAGCCAGGGAGCTTGATATTGGAGACGCTCATTAAACGACTGACGACCACCGGAATCACCTGCGTGAATCCGGGAGATAACTTTCCCCGAAAATTTTTGAAAGTAACCGGGCGGGGGCACTTCATGGCGCTTGAGTTTCAGCGCCTGCTTCAGGGTTTCAAAATTATAATTATCTCGGTTGTTCATGCTGGTTTCATATATTCGGCCAAATCGCCCTGCAACTGCTGACGTGCATAAAAAAGCCGGGACCGCACAGTGCCGACATTACAGCCGGCAATTTCAGCAATTTCCTCATGTGACATCCCTTGAATGTCATGCAGGATCACTACCATTCTGTGAGGTTCAGACAGCTTGAGCAGAGACTCGTTCAATTTTTTTTGCAATTCCGATAAGCCGGCATCCCGCGAGGGGGTTTTGTGCGAAACCAGTGCCACCAGGTCAGGATCGTTCTCCGCATTGATATCTAGATCGTTCAGGCTTAAGTGATATTTATTTTTTCGCTGCTTAATGAAATTTATCGTCTTGTTTACCGCGATCCGATAAAGCCAGGTGTAAAAGCTGGACCCTCCCTTGAAGGTTTTCAATGCCTGATAAGCCTTGATAAACGATTCTTGAGCAAGGTCGTTGGCGTCATCATGGTTAGCTGTCATGTGGTAAATGGTCGCGTAGATCCGTTCCTGATACCGCCTTACCAATTCATCGTAAGCCGCCAGATCGCCGCGCCGCGCATGACGCACCAAATCACCCTCCAGCAGACCTGCTGGTTCGTTGGCATCGGGAATCGCGACGGGTTCTGTCATATTTATTGAACCTTCAGGGCGGCTGTTTGTTGCGCAAGAAAATCCGTGAGCTGCAACAGGCCATTTTTCCCGGCAGATGCCGGGAGCGCGAGGACAGCGGCCCGAGCCTGAGCCAAATATTTCTCAATCACCGTCAAAGACGGTTCGAAGGTTGAGTAATGGGCCAGCATTCCATTTACCGCCAGAAGGTTTCCCGGCTGCCATTCACGGATCAAATTTTCCAAAGCCATTCGATCTGCTTGATTGGCCCGGTCCCATGCCAACAATACCGGCCAGGTTAATTTGCCCTTGGCCAGATCGGTTCCCAGCGATTTACCAGCCTCTGCCTCAATCCCAAACAAATCCACGCAATCGTCATAAACTTGGTAAGCCGTACCGAAAGCTGTGCCAAAATCGCGCAGTGCCTCACGCTGGCTGGGTGTGGCCCCGCTTAGAAACGCGGCTAAGTCGCACGACAACGTGAAAAGTTCGCCGGTCTTCATTTGAATGACGCGGAAATAATCACGCTGCGCTGCCGGGAAATTCCTCCTTTGCTGGGTTTGCAAAATCTCCCCCGAACACACCGTATTCGTGGCCAGTGAAACTGCCCGGCAGACTTCGGTAGTGGGAAAACTGGAAGCCAGTTTCAAGGCTTGCGCGAAAAGACAATCTCCGAACAGCACCGCAATTTCATTACCCCATTTAGCTACCACCGTAGGGCTGCTGCGCCGCATATCTGCCTCATCCATGACATCGTCATGAACCAAGGTGGCCAGATGGACCATCTCAATAATGACGGCCGCCGTGACGTGTGTTTCCTGAGGTCGAGTGAAACAGCCTGCAGCCAGGGCTACGAGCGTGGGACGAAGATGTTTGCCACCATTATTCAAGGCATGCTCAGCGTAGGGCACGATTTGGGGATCGAACTCCCGCGCCTGTTTTACCAATTGCTCGGTAACTGCAAAAAGAAACGGCTCCACCGGTTCCACTATGGCTTTCCAGGAACGGGCGGGGCCTGAAGCGTCTCCGACACGAGAATTAACCACTTTAGATTCAGCAGCCAGCATCAAGGAGAATTTTACGGCTGCCGTGAAGGCGAGTCAAACTTGTTATATTTTGGCCCACTACTGTCCCGTTTAGCTTTTGATGACAGTGATTTCGCCATTGTAAAAACTGGATGAAACCGCTGTCCGATCATTTTTCGATTTCAATTCGGCGACGATTCCTTGAGGGTGGCTCCCCGCATTCCTGCGGTTTTCCACCTTATGAACGAAGGTCGCACCGTCTTCGCCCAACTCCTCGACTGCCTGCCCAAATACGAATTCGACAAGTGTGTCGCCCGTTACCACGGCAACTTCCGCGTCCGCAAGCTACCCACTTACGAACAGTTCCTCGTGCTGGCCTTCGCTCAACTGACCTGGCGCGAAAGTTTGCGCGACATCGAAACCTGTCTGGCGGCCCTCGGCCCAAAGCTCTATCACGCCGGCATCCGCCAACCCACCGCCCGCAACACTTTGGCGGTGGCCAACGAAAAACGGGACTGGCGCATCTTTGCCGATTTCGCCCAAGTCCTCATCCAGCAAGCCACCACGCTCTACGCGGATGAACCGTTCCGCTGGGAACTCCAAGCCGCTGCTTACGCGCTGGACTCCACCACCATTGACCTCTGTCTCTCGTTGTTTCCGTGGGCCACGTTTCGGAAAAACAAGGGTGCCATCAAACTCCATACCCTGCTGACCCTCCAAGGCAACTTTCCCACCGTCATCATTGTCTCCACTGGCAGTGTGCATGATGTCAACATCCTCGACCAGCTCGTCTGGGAAGCCGGCTCGTTTTACATCATGGATCGCGGCTACCTGGACTTCGCCCGGTGGCATCGGATTCATCAGGGTGGTGCGTTTTTCGTCACCCGCGCCAAGCAAAATTTCCGTTGCGCCCGCCGTTACTCCCGGCCGGTGGATAAAACCACCGGCTTGCGGTTTGATCAGACCGTCGTGATGACGGGCTTGAAGGCCCAACACGATTATCCCGTCCCCATGCGCCGCATCGGCTATCGCGACCCCGAAACCGGCAAACCCCTCGTCTTCCTGACCAACAACTTCACCGTGCCGGCGCTGACGATCACGCAACTCTACCGAGGTCGTTGGCAAATCGAACTCTTCTTCAAATGGATCAAACAACATCTGCGCATCAAAGCCTTTTACGGCACCTCACCCAACGCGGTGCGCACCCAAGTCTGGACCGCCATCGCCGTTTATCTGCTCGTCGCCATTTTGAAAAAACGTCTGCATCTGAATGCCAGCCTCTACACAATTTTACAGATTTTGAGCCTCACGCTCTTCGAGAAAATGCCCATTTTACAGGCACTTGCTCAACTCCCGCCCACTTCCCCATCGCCTGGTGCTGATAATCATCAATGTTTACTAGGATTTTAAGCGGGACAGGTGTGAGAGAGGATATATGTGGATGTTCTGTGACCGATGGTGGTGAGGCGAAAACCCGATGGCTCGAGAGGAAGTCTGGCGGCATCCGGTTTCGCCTCCCTCAA
>CAISVF010000009.1 GCA_903888765.1 uncultured Verrucomicrobia subdivision 3 bacterium
AGCGTCCAGCCCATGCCGGGATTAACCAGCGCCTCGCCGGTATCTTGCGGGCGAACGGTAACGTACTCATTGGTTGCGCCAAACAAGCCAACCGGGCTGGCTATGAACGCAAGGATCAACAAGTACGCCAGGACAAAGATCATTTTTGGCAACATAGAATCACGCGACCAGTTCTTGCTGGAAGATCGCATTCAACCGGAGCGACTCGTTCACGCTTGTCGCGATCCGCTGGCCAACGTGGTTCGCTTTCATTGGCTCATGCTTTTTCACGGAGGAGCGCTGCATGCACTACGGGCCACGGGATGACGCGGCGTATGGCGGAGGACATAGAGGACATGGTGCTGCGGTTGGCGAGCGCCTCGCTCATGGCTTGGGTGAGTTTTGCGCGGGGAATTTTGGCAGCCTCGGCCAGATAAACGAGCATTTGCGGGTTGACGATGTGGTTGTAAACGAACTCGGCAGACCGGCTCCAGTCTTTGCGCTGGTAGGCACCAGGACCAGAATACGCTCGCAGCCAGCCAAGCCAATGTTCGTGCTGGGTGCGGTACCAAACTTTTTTCTGCTCTTGCTGCCCGCCATCTTTAGCATCGAGTCTGCGCCAGCGTGCACTGAAGTGATCTGTTTTAGGGCTGACCGGAGAAAGCTGCCGGATGACGCTTCGGAGTTGTTGAGGCGTCAGAATTAATGGCCGGGAACGCGGTTGTTTCATGCGGTGAGGATTTGGTGGAGGGTGGCGTCCAGCAACTGGGCGGCGGTGGTTTGGGCGGCGGTGAGGCGGGCTTCCAGCGCGTCGCACCAGCGCATCAACTCGTCCACCTTCGCCACGATGGCCGTGCGTCCAACCTTATCCCAATCCCCCCCTTCGGTGATTAGCAGGTCATTTGGTTCCAGCCGGAATTTCTCCAACTCTTCAACCGGAATCTCGATGTCCTTCATCACATCAAGTTCCAGATAACCGCGCTGCACGTTAGCTACGCGTAGGTATGGAAATGATTTTGTTTTGCGGCCTGCCAGATTTCGGCCCTTGGTCACGCCAGAGCGGATGCGTGCGATATTTGAAAATGCGGTGATTGCCCAATGTGCTGGCAGTTCCAAATCAAGAATGTGGTCGGCATCAGGTTGTTCTCGGATCGAGAATTTGCTGACCACGTCAGCGCCATTGCCGTCTTTTGGAGACTGCTTCACCAAGCGCCCTTGGACGGCGAGAGCGAGAATACCTTGCCGGAGCTGGGAAACAGAATCCAGGACGAGGTCGGAATAATGCAGGATGAAAGCGGCGTGCTGGCGGAACTCTGGCTCGGTTTGGGCGGTGGTAAGGTGGTCGAGGGCGGAGCGAACGAGGTTGGTGCGGTGTTCGCGCGCGCTGGTCTGGGCGGCCTCCAGTTCGTCGCACAACGCCAGCAACTCCTCCACCTTCGCCACAATTCGCCGTTGTTCGGCCAGCGGTGGCAGCGGAGCAACTGTCCGAATAATTTTATCTTTGGAGAAATTCGGTTGTGCGGCACCTGCGCTCTCGCTGATGAATTGTTGCTTGAAGGCTTTGAGCAGAAAAAAAAGATAGCGATTGAATACACCACTAAAACAGGTGCAGGCACAAACTGCCTGATTAGTGGTTGCCTCGACTCCGAGAATCGCCACCTTGCCAACCGTCGCGCCATACATCGCCAGCAAGACATCGCCCGGCTTGTTCAAGCGGAGGGAACATTTTTCAAGTGCAAGTTCGGTAACTTTTTCTTCCGATTCTGAAACAATTCCGTCATTCAACTCGCCCGACTTCAGCCACGGAATTGTTCCGTCGTAAAACTCATGGTTGCTTCGGTTCGGCGTCGAGCCCGATCCCCAATCGCCAAAGTCATTCAGATATGCCCATGCCCAATTCATCGGAGCTTCAAACGGACAGGTATCAGGCGTGATGGATTCCAAAACTAGCGTCTTCTTGATGACGCCTTCACGCGTCAGACGGCGCTTTTCTTCAAGAATACCTTTCAACAATTCTACGCCGGACTCATCTTTATCATTTTGCGGAACGAGGTTGCCGCGAACAGCGAGGTTGAGAACAAGGTCACGCAGTTTCGCCACCGCGTCATGCGTTTCCGCCAGCGTGTCGAAGTGGGCCAAGAAAGGATGAAGGGCGAAGGATGAGGGATGAGGTTTCATGGGGCGACTTCCTCCAGGAACAGGATTTTGTAAATGGGGCCCCGTTCTTCTGCCTGGGCCAGGCGAAGGGCGATTTCATTGGCATCGCGGGTGGATCCAATCCGACGAAACCTGCCCCGATAGTAATGGCGATTATCTAATTCACGAACAAACGCATCAAACGAATCAACTTGTGCGTCCAGAATATCTGCCCAGCGCTTTACTTCCGGTCCTTCGCCAGCCCAAATCTCGTATGGGGCGCGGAAATTGAAGGCAATATCAAGGCAGGCTGCGGTGACTAATTCGGTGTCGCGCCGGTGGAGCAGATAGAACACGGGACCAGCAACCCGCTCCGGGTCGGAGATGATTTCCTCCCATTCGTAGGACTGTCCTTTGATAAATGGCATAGGTCAGAGGGGCGGTGGGAAGGATGAATTATGAGGGATGAGGAATGAAGGGGGCACCTCAACCTGCGGTTTGCCAAGCCGGGCGGTGCGGTTCAAAATGGGCGCGGGACTGAGAATGCCCGGGCGGCAGGTGTTTCCTGAGATTGCTTGGGAGATGCCCGTTTTCATTTTGAGGGTAGCAGGCTTGCGCGCACGGCGTCGGCAAGCTGTCTGGCGCTGGGCAACTTGCCTTTGAACTCGGCCGGCAGCCTGGGCTGAAGGTGGTATTCGGCGACGCCGATGGGATTGGTTTTGGATTTCAGGGCGAACTCCACTTCCACGTCATCCTTCTCCGCGCAGAGGATGATGCCGATGGAGGGCTGGTCGTCCGGGGCGCGCTCCTTCTCATTCAGCAGGTTTAAATAGAAATCCATTTTGCCGGCGTGTTCGGGCTGGAACGTACCAATTTTCAAATCGAACGCGACGAGCGATTTCAGGAAGCGATGGTAAAAGAGCAGGTCCACGAAGTATTCCTTGCGCCCCAGCGCGAGGCGGTGTTGGCGACCCACGAAGCAGAAGCCGTAGCCAAGCTCGAGAATGAACTGCTGCAACCGGGAGACCAAGCGTTCTTCCAATTCGCGCTCTTTTATGGCCTGGGCGATCCCGAGAAATTCGAGACTGTAGCTGCTTCTGAGCATTTCGCCGGCCTGCTCGGCGAAGTGCTCCGGCAGGGCGAGGGCGAAGTTGTGGGTCTTTTTTTCCGACACGGCGCGCTCATAGGTGCCGGCTTTGATTTGATTGAGCAAGACGCTGCGGCTCCAGCCGAGGCGGGCGGTGGCGCGCAGGTAGTAGAGCCGGGCGGCGGGGTCGGCCAGTTTGTTCAAGATGAGCAGATGATGTCCCCAGGGAATTTCTGCGACAAGCTGTTGCAGAAATTCAACGGCATCTGTTTTCGATGGTTGGGACACTGCTTTGTGCGGTGTTTTTCCGCCCCTGGATTCTTGAACAGCTTGTTCAAGAATTGCCGATTCGTCGGCCTTTTGGGATGATGATTTGGCGATTACCTGGCTGCGGTTTTCTAATTCTGCGACAGTTTGTCGCAGAATTGGAGGCTTTGCATTGTGCGCCAATTCTCTCACAGCCAGTGAGAGAAATTGAGAGTCCGTGCAGGCCGCATAAAACCGGCGCATATCCCAAATATTCCGTGGCGAAAATCCGCGCATGTCGGGAAATTCAGCCAAGAGGTCGGCGGCGAGGCGTTCCACCACGGCATCGCCCCAGCCAGCGGTTTGTTGTTTTTCCACGATGCCGCGACCGATATCCCAATAGAGCAGCACCAATTCGTGGTTGACCGCACGGGCGGCCTTGGTGCGGGCGGCGAGAATTCGCGCCTTCAGGTCGGCAAGAAAGGCGGGATAATCGGGAAGCGACATGGGGAAAGGAGGAATTATGAATTATGAAGGATGAAAGGCACACCTCACCCCGGCCCTCTCCCCGAGGAGAGGACTTTCACTGATCCTGCTGTTGGTGCCTTGATTGCGCTCGCACTCATCCAGTCGCCGGAATTTCCAAAGCAGCGGCAACACGTTCCCCTTCTCCGGGGGAGAAGGCAGGGATGAGGGCGGGCGATGTCAGTGGTGTCTCTCACAAACAATAATCGGTGCTGCTCCGCCTGGGTTGGTCCACTCGCTGGCAAAATAGCAATAGTCGTCAGGAAAATCATCCAACGATGGGCAAGATTCAGGTGCTGCCAAATGTGGCTGTGCCTCTCTCTTCCAAAAGTCATAACAGTCTCTGAGCGGAATCCAGCGCGGTGACGCTCCGACATCGGCGACGACAAACTGAACACGCCCGACTCGCAACAGACACGTAATGTCATCTACGGTGAGCCACCGATCACGCGAAATCGTATTGAATCCATCATCTCGCCACAGCTCGGTCAGTGGTAACTGAGTCACGACTTTGAGATCGGCGTCCATGCAGCCTAAAAGTTATTGGGACACCAAACGCGGGCCTCTGCCATTTGGGTACAGGATGAGGCTTGTTTGCATTTCTGTGGTTGGTTGTTGCATAATGAAAAATCCTGCTCCAAAAAATGCCCCCGGCAAAAGCTGCGTTCGTGATGGCCATTTTGGTTCATATCCTTTTTTGATTCTCTGCCGATCGCAAGCTTTGTCAATGCTGGGGTTGCGAGCGTTGATTGGCGATTAGATTGCTTGCGTGTCAGCCAGCGGCGTGCAGCGGAGTGCCCGCCCTGCTCTGAGGAGTGGTTGCAATTGATGGCGTGTCGGAATTTAAAACCTGTCAAATTTTTTTTCATCAAGAAAGTTCACGACTGTTCACTTTAAGGGTCGTCACGTTCCCGAGTATTCCTAGCCAGTTTTGCGGGGCGAAAAT
>CAISVF010000010.1 GCA_903888765.1 uncultured Verrucomicrobia subdivision 3 bacterium
GTGTTATCTTTTCAGCGATATAACTTGACTCTGAATCCGTGGCCAAGTGACCTTTCGGGATCAGATCAAACTCGTTCTTTGACAACATAAAGCCACTTCGTGGCGGTTCCGGTGGCCAAAGACCGGAAATTTTAATTTTCGGTCATCTTTGGTCACGTTTAGTCATCTCTGGTCATCTCCAGCAAGCCGAATTCGGCAGGAGCATTGACAGAATAACCGAACGAGGGTGGTAAAGTTTTGCGGTAGCGGTAAAAATCGGTAAACTTTTCATTTCTGCCCAATTTGCGACTCTCGTTGAATAGTCTAAAATGGCTAAATATAGCCTGGCGCACAAAATTGCGACACGACAAAATGTGACATTTTATGACAAAATATGACAAAACCCGCCATGGATCGGGACAACCACCACCTTTTATAGCGTAGTGGCCTATTTGCTCCGCTCCGGAGGGGCCACGACGGAATAAATGATAAAGTTTTGCGGTAGCGGTAAAAATCGGTAAAAATCGGTAAACTTTTGACAAAAAACCACCCTTTTATGGGTATAATATGGCAGTTGGGTAAATCTGCAAAACTTTACCATCTGCAAAAACGAAAGTGGTAAAGAAAAGGTAAACAAACTGGTAAAGAAAATTGCCTGCCACCGGCGGAAATAGCGCCAATATGGCACATTTTTACCGACCACGCGACGAGCCATCGCTCATTCGTCTGCCGCTAGGTTCAACTGAGCATGGATTCATTTTCCCGCTTTATGTTTTTCGGATGGTTCATGCCTACGACGTTGGCTTGACCGGAGCAGCCACTTGTCAGCAATCCGTCGCCCTGCTGCAGTCGTTGGGAAATGGATCGGGTGCCCCAAGCCTTTTACTCCCGGCAGCCGGCGCTTTTTATATTGAACCGGCCACACCGGAATTGATAATGACAGCCTTATGACTTTTCCGCTCCCCGAAAGCGGGCCCAAGGTGCCGCAGCGCGTTTCCCTCGTCACCCAGGCGGTCAGCATTTTAAAGGACAACATCAATACGGGATTCTGGTCCGGCCAGTTGCCCGGCGAACACGAATTATGCGAGCATCTCCACGTCAGCCGGGTGACGCTGCGCAAGGCGTTGAGCGAATTACAGCGGGAATCGTGGGTGAATTCCAGCCGCGGCAAACGCCGCCTGATCCTGCCACGGCCCCGCCCATCTTCCGCGACCACGAACCGGGTGATTCTTTTGACGGAATCGCCGCTGCACCTATTGCATCCGTTCACCATTTATTGGATGGATTGCCTGCGGGCGCACCTGAGCGAAGTCGGTTATCAGTTGGAGATTCACACGGGGCAGGCCGCCTTTGGCGCTAATGCCACCCGTTCGCTGGCGCAAATGCACAAGCAATTTCATCCCGCCGGCTGGGTGTTATACCGCTCTAATGAGCGGATGCAGCAGTGGTTTTCCGCCCAGTCGCTGCCGTGCGTGATCGCCGGTTCGCGCCATCGGAACGTCAGCCTGCCTTCCGTGGATGTAGATTACCGGGCCACCTGCCGCCATGCGGTCGGCCAATTCCTCGCGCGGCGGCATACCCGGCTGGTTTTTTTAAATCCCGAGTCCGGTGCCGCCGGCGACCTGGAAAGCGAACTGGGATTTCTGGAAGCAGCCCATGCCGCCCGCAACGAAGCCGTGCAGGCAACGGTGGTGCGCCATGATGGAACCGTGGCTGGCATCTGCAAAAAACTGGACTTCCTGCTGGCGCGCCCGCAGCGTCCCACGGCGTTTCTGGTTTCGCGTCCCGCGTATGTGCTCACCACTTTGAGCCACCTGCTGCGCAAAAAATTAGCCCTGCCGCAGGACTTGGCAGTGGTCTCGCGCGATGACGATTCATTTCTCGAAAGCATTGTGCCGACGGTGGCCCGCTATTCCTCGAGCCCGACCATTTTTGCCCGCAAGATTTCCCGCATGGTGTTGGAAATTGTCCGGGGTGCTGCTCTGGAGCGCGCCGACACCCGCATCATGCCCACGTTCGTTGCCGGGCAGACGCTCGGGTGACGGGAGCGCGAATCGGCTACGGCCGTTTCGCTGGCGCGCATAACTTGTATTCCCTAGATACACGTGTTTTGAGTTTTTGCTTTGCCAGCACAAATACGAATATGCTGACATGATTCGCACATGGAAAAAATGGCAAACCTCCAGCAAGCGGTTGCCGGCGCGCAAGTTGTCAACCCCCGGGGAGCAATCCGCGCCCCAGGCTGGCACTCCTTTCTCCGGACTATTCCCCACCGCTTGAAGCCGCCGGTGCTGCTATCCTTGTTTATGGTTGCCCTTACTCTCGGCAGCAGCGCGGTTGCGAACGAGCCGCTGCATTGGTCTCAGTTGCCTCCCTTGCCCGATGCTTTGGGCGTGGCGGGCCCCTTTGCGGGCGTTAGCGGCGATACGCTGCTGGTGGCGGGCGGGGCCAATTTCCCCGGCCGGATGCCCTGGGAAGGCGGTAAAAAAGTCTGGCACGATGAAGTTTACGGGCTGACGGCCAAAACCAATCGCTGGGTGCAGGTGGGAAAACTTCCTCGTCCGCTCGCGTACGGCGTTTCCATTACCACCGGCCAGGGGCTGATTATCATCGGCGGCAGCGATGCTGATCGGCACTACGGCGAGGTGTATCAGCTCAATTATCTGGACGGCAAACTCCTGGTTAAAAATCTCCCTGCCCTGCCCCTGCCGCTCGCCAATGCGGCTGGCGCTCTGGTGGGTTCCACTATTTACGTGGCCGGCGGCTCGGAGCATCCCGGCGAACAGGCGGCAGTCAGCCAGGTTTTTTCGCTGGCGCTGGCCGAGGAAAATCCAACCTGGAAGCAGGTGCCTGCCTGTCCCGGCAAGGCGCGCATTCTGCCTGTGGCCGCCGCCTGGAAAAATGCTTTTTATCTTTTTGGCGGGGCGGCTCTGGAGGCGACCAACGGAAAAATAGCCCGATCCTATTTGCACGACGCCTGGCGTTACCAGCCGGAACTCGGCTGGCAGCGGCTGGCGGATCTGCCCAAGCCCTGCGTGGCAGGTCCGACTCCGGCGCCGAAGGTGGGCGAGGATTTTTTGCTGGTGGGCGGCGACGATGGGGCGCTGGCCGGCTTCCAACCGCCGGAGCGGCATCCCGGTTTCCCCAAGCTGGTGCTGGCCTATGATGTGAATGGCGATCGCTGGTACCGCCATGGCGAGGTTCCCGCTCCACGTGCCACCGTGCCGGCGGTCTATTGGCAGGGGCTATATGTGATTCCCAGCGGCGAAATGCGGCCCGGCGTCCGTTCGCCGGAGGTCTGGGCTTTGGCTGCGCGGAGTGAACTATAAAATCGCATGGCCGCCACCGCCCCCCATCCTGCCGGCATTTGGCTGGTCGTTGCTTTGCTCTTTCCGGTGGCCCTGTTGAATTATCTCGACCGGCAGATGCTGGCGACGATGGGGATTTCCATCAAGGCCGATTTCACCGAGCTGCAGGGGCCGGCAGGCGCGGAAAACTTCGGCCGGCTGATGTCCATCTTCATGTGGGTGTATGCCTTTTGCAGCCCCGTCAGCGGATGGATTGCCGACCGGGTCAATCGCAAGTGGCTGGTCGTATTCAGCCTCGGCGTGTGGTCGGCCGTCACGCTGGCCATGGGTCAGGTGCATGATTACCCGACCCTATATTGGCTGCGCGCCGCCATGGGGGTGAGCGAGGCGTTTTACATTCCCGCCGGATTATCCCTGATCGCCGATTATCATTGCGGCCCGACCCGCTCTCTTGCGATCGGCATTCACATGAGCGGCATCTATCTCGGTCAGGCGCTGGGCGGCATCGGCGGCTGGGTGGCGCAGGATATTTCGTGGCGCGCGGCGTTCGGCAGCTGTGGCCTGATCGGGGTTGCCTATGCTCTCGTGTTGACCTTTTTTTTAAGGGAAAGCCACGATCGCCCCGCCTTCTCGCCCGCCTCCGGCAGCGGGGAAAATCGGGGGATTTCCCCCGGCTTCGCTGGTTTGAACTGGACCGGATTTCTGCTGCTGCTGCTCTGCTTTTGCCTGCCCAGCCTGGCCGGATGGGCCGTGAAGAACTGGCTGCCCACCCTGCTGCAGGACCGCTTCTTGCTGGATCAAAAAAGTTCCGGCCTATGGGCCACGCTGACCACGGCCAGCGCCGGATTTTTCGGCGTCCTGCTCGGCGGCCGAATTTCCGACCGGCTCTCCCGGCGCAGCCTCCGCGGCCGCACGCTGACCAGCGCGGCCGGCTTGCTGCTTACCGTGCCGGCCCTCCTGCTCCTCGGCTGGGCTCCCGCGCTGCCGCTGGTGCTGCTGGGCGCGGCGGCCTATGGGCTGGGCTTTGGCATGTTTGATACGAATAACATGCCTATCCTGTGTCAGCTGGCGCCGGCGCGCTTCCGCGCCACCGGCTACGGTTTGATGAACTTTACCGGCATTGCCGCCGGGGCGTTTCTGACGCCGCTGCTCGGCAAAATGAAAGACCACGGAACGCCCCTGTCAACCGGCTTTGCGGCCTGCGCGGTGCCGACCATTCTCGCTGTGTGCCTGCTGCTCCTACTGCGCCCCCGGCAGCGCGATTGCGGCGCGGATCCGGCGGGCTGAAATTTTATGAACACGACCTCATCCTTAAAACTCACCGGCCTCGTCGCCGCAGCTCACACGCCTTTCCATCCGGATGGCTCGCTCCACCTCGGTGCGGTGGAACAGCAGGCGGCACATTTCCTGAAACAGGACATTGCCGTGGCCTTCATCGGGGGGAGCACCGGCGAAAGTCATTCGCTCTCCACCGAGGAACGCCGGCAGCTGGCGCAGCGCTGGCTGGAAGTGGTGCGCGGTACCCGGCTGCAAGTCATCGTGCACGTCGGCTCCAATTGCCTGACCGACGCTGCCGCGCTGGCGGCCCATGCCGAAAAAGCCGGAGCCCTGGCCATCGCCGCTCTGGCGCCGTCATACTTCAAGCCCAAATCCGTGGCGGACTTGATCGGCTGCTGCTCCCTTATCGCGGCCGGCGCCCCGGCCACCCCGTTTTATTTCTATGATATCCCGGTGCTGACCGGCGTCAGCCTCTCGATGCCGGATTTTCTGGCGCAGGGCCGGCTGAAAATCCCCTCGTTGGCGGGCATCAAATGGACCAATGCCGATCTGTATTCGTATCAGCTTTGCCAGCACGTTCCCGGAGGTTTTGATTTGCCGTGGGGCAACGACGAGTATCTCCTCGCCGCGCTGGCGCTGGGGGCTACCGGCGCCGTCGGCAGCACTTATTGTTTTGCAGCGCCTGTCTATCACCGGCTGATGCGGGCTTTCGCGGCCGGCGATATGGCGACCGCGCAGCGGGAACAATTCCGCTCCTGCCAGCTGGTGCAAATGCTGGCCGGTTACGGCTACATGGGGGCGGCCAAGGCGGTCATGAAAATGCTCGGCGTTGATGTGGGCCCGGCCAGGCTGCCCAATGCCAATCTCACGGCCGAGCAGGTGTCCGAGCTCCGGGCCAGGTTGGAGGCGCTCGGGTTTTTCGATTGGATCAAACCATGAGCTTCCGTCGCGTCTTTTGCGTGCTGCTGGCTGCCGGGCTGGCCGCTTCGGCGGCGGCCCAGCGGCCGGCCTTGATTCCCGCCCCGCAATCGGTCGCATGGGAGGCTGGCGCGGTGGACTGCGCGCGCTATCAAATCATCGCCCCGGCGGAGGCCGCTTTTGCCGCTGGTGAATGCCGGCAAGCCCTGTCTGCCGGGAGCGAGATGCCCGGCGGATTGCCCATCCGATTCAGTAAGGGCACCATCAACGCCCCCTCGGCGGAAGCCTACACGCTCGACGTTTCCACCAACGGCATCCGCCTTACCGCTAGCCAGCCGGTTGGCTGGCTGTACGGCGTGGAAACCCTGCGACAATTGCTGGCCGGCACCACCACTGTCCCCGCTTGCCACATCACCGACTGGCCGGCATTTCCCTGGCGCGGATTCATGCATGATGTGGGCCGGAACTTTCAGGATCTCCCACTGCTGGAGAACTTCACCGAAGTGATGGCCCACTACAAAATGAATGTTTTTCATTTTCATTTGACCGACAACCCCGGCTGGCGCATCGAATGCCGCGTGCACCCGGAATTGAATGATCCCAAAAATTATCTTTCCACCCGGGCGCCGGGTAAGTTTTACACCTACGCGGAATTGAACCGGTTTATAGCCGGCTGCGCCCGGCGCGGCATCACGGTGGTCCCGGAAATTGACATGCCGGGCCACAGCGATTATTTCCAGCGCGCCTTTGGCGTGGACATGCAAAGCGAGCGCGGCATGCAAATTCTGGCGGATTGCGTGGGCGAATTTCTGGATCAGGTGCCCACGGAATATTTTCACATGGGGGCGGATGAAGTGCATTTGAAAAACCCGGCGTTCATGGACCGGATGGCTGATCTCATTCGTTCCCACGGTCGCCAATTGCTGGCCTGGCGGCCGGGGCATCTGCCGGGCGGGAAAGTCATCACCCAGCTGTGGTCGGCCGGTGGCGCGCAGAATGGCACGCTGCCGGATTGCCCGGCGGTGGATTCCCGGAACAATTATCTCAATGCCATGGATCCCTTCGACGGCCCGCTCCGCCTCCTGAATCTGGCCACCGACGGAAAATCCTCGGGCGACAATTTCGCGCTGGGCGGCACGCTGTGTTGCTGGCCGGACATCAATGCGGGCGCGGATCCAATGAACATCTACCGCCAAAGCCCGGTGTTTCCCGCGCTGCTCGCGGCTGCGGAAAATTACTGGCACGGCGGCATGGCCAGCCGCCCGGAAAACTGGACGCGCCTGCCGGCGGACACGAATGATCCAGCATTTGTGCAGTTCGCCGATTTCGAGGCGCGCATGATGGCGAATCGCGATTTGTTTTTTCGCGACTGGCCGTTTCCGTATGTAAAGCAGACGGACCTTGCGTGGAAAATCATCGGACCGTTTCCGCTGACCAATACTCCGGCGGTGGAGCGCGATTTACGCGATAGCTATGATGTGGACGGGAAAACTTTTCGTTGGTTGGATGCGCGTGGCGCGACCTTGTTTGTAAATCATTTTTGGTACGGCGCTTCCGCGCTGCCGGCGGCCAAAGAAGGCGTGGCGTATGCGCTGACGTATGTCTGGTCGCCGCAAAACCAGACGGTGGATTTCTGGATCGGCTTCAATGACCCGATTCGCTCTAGTCGGCGCGGGGTGCCGAATCCGGTGCCCGGCCAGTGGAGCAATGTCGGTTCGCGCATCTGGGTCAATCAGCAGGCCATCCCTCCGCCGCACTGGCAGCATCCCGGCCGTGTCGCCAGCGAGAGCGAAACTCCCTTTACTGATGAAAGTTACTTCTTCCGGCCCCCGACCGCCATTGCCTTAAAGTCCGGCTGGAACCAGATCCTGATCAAGGCGCCCAAGACCCGCGAGGCGTTCAAATGGTCGCTGACCTGCGTCCCGGTCAGCGTCGAGGGCAACCGGGTGCGGGAAGTTAAAGGGTTGCATTTCGCCACGGCACCGGCGACAAATTGAGATGCTTTTGCCCAATCGCCGGATTAAAAAAATCCTTTTCGCCGGGGTGCTCGCAACCCTGGTGGGCGGTTTGTTTTTTGTCTGGAAACACCGGGCACCTGTGCCGGCCGGCGGCAGCCCTGAAAAAATTGCGACCGCACCAGCGCCGGGCACTCCGCCAAACCTCTCCGCAGCGGTTCCTTCCGCTGTTCCGCCAGCACTCTCTGGCCGCACCGCCGCCGGCTCACGGCTGAATCCGGAACGCCGAGCCTGGGATTACGGGTATCTCGCCAGCCTGAACCGCGCCACCTCGGAGTCGCCCATCCGCTTCGAGTTGACCGGCGGGGCTTATGCCGCCGGAAGCATCCGCCATCTGGAGCATACCAATGGCGAATTAATTTCCCTTTCCGGCGAACTGACACTGCCGGAGCCGGGCCGGTTTTTTTTCCAGAAACAAACCCTGCCGGGAAAGCAGGGCGACTTCGCCGGCCTCATCGAGTTTCCCGCCAGCAAATCGGCGTGGCGGATCGAGCCAACCGGGCCGGATGGCCGGTCCGAATTGGTCAAGCGCCCGCTTGCTGAGGTGATGTGCCTGGCCTTGCCAGCCATGAGCGCCGCCGATCTGGCGGCCTGGGAGACGGAACCGGCGCCGCCCTTGCGACCCGATCTGGTTCCGGATTATGTACCCGCCTACAACGACGGCATCATTTCGCTCCAGAGCCTGCCCGGCGCGACCGGGGTGCTTTACATCGACTATCGCGGCGGTTATACGCCGACCTGGGGCGGCATTACCTATGACAAACCCGGTGCCAGCAATGCGCAGATCAAAGACGTTTGGAAACGCGTGGCGGAAGATTATCTGCCTTTCAACATCAATGTGACCACGGATATCCGGGTGTATCAGGCGGCCCCGGAAAATAGCCGGCAGCGCTGTGTCTGTACCCCGACCACTACTGCCGCACCCGGGGCGGGCGGGGTGTCTTATATCGGCTCGTGGAACTGGACCGGGGACACGCCCAACTGGTCTTTCTATAGCACCGGCAAAGCGGCGGCGGAAGTCATTGCCCATGAATGCGGGCATTCTGTGGGCCTCAGCCACGAAACCACGGATATCAATGGCGTGCACACCGAGTATTTTACCGGGCAAGGCACCGGCGCAACCGGCTGGTGCCCCATCATGGGGGCGGGCTACTATCAAAACGTCACCACCTGGTCCCAAGGCGAATTTCAATACGCCGGCAATCTGGAAGACCAGCTGAACATTATTACCAATGCCAACAACCACGTGGCTTACCGTGCCGATGATACCGGATCCACTCTCGCCACCGCGCGCTATCTGGAGGTTTTCTCAAACTATGCCGCCTCGGCGGAAGGGGTCATTGAAACGACGGGTGACACCGATGCTTTTCGCTTTACCACCACCGGCGGCGCCCTGAGCCTCACCGCCAGCCCCGTGGGCGACTGGGCCGACCTGGCGTTGATGGCCACGCTGGCCGATGACACAGAAACTATCATCGCGAGCAATAATCTCCAGACTGTCCTTTCGGCCAGCATCGTCACTAATCTCCCAGCCGGCACCTACACGTTCCGGGTCACCGGAACCGGCCGCAATAGCCCGCTGACCAACGGCTTTTCGGCTTATGCGAGCCTGGGCTATTATTCCATCACAGGCAGCGTGGCCAATGCGACCCTGCCGGCACGCTTTAGCTTGGCGGAAAACGCCACCAATGGCACGCCCGTCGGCAGTCTGACCGTCACGAATCTCGGGGTGGATCCGCTGAACTTAGCAATTATTTCTGGCAACACCTCGAATACCTTTGCCCTCGATGACAATGGCACCCTCACCGTGGCCAATGCCGTCATGCTGGATTACGAGGCGCTCGCAAAAAAAACACAGCTGACGGTGCAATTTGAACTCTTCGTCAACATCACCAATCTGGCCAACCCGGCGCTGACGGAACTGAGCCGGCGGGTGGTGGTGCAAATACTGGATGTCAATGAAGCGCCGTCGCTCACTGGTTTCACCAATTCCCTGATCGCGCACACGCAGGTCGGCACCGTCGCTGGCACGGTGACCGCCACCGATCCGGACGCCTACAGCCTGCTGACGTTGAGTATCGTGGGCGGGAACAGCAATGCCATGTTTTCCCTCGACAACACCACGGGCAATCTCGTCGTGGCCGGCGATTTGAATACGGCGATCCAGAAGGTTTACAACCTGAGCCTGCAGGTTGCCGATAACGGATCTCCCCCGCTCAAAGCCACCAATTACGCGCAGATTACCGTCATCAGCAATACCTCCCCTTTTTCGCCAGGCTCCATCAGCTATGCTCTGTATGATAATATCGGCACCGGCGTCTATGTGAGCAATCTTACCAGCAATGCGCATTTTCCCACCGACCCCACCGCCGAACGGCAGATCCTTACCGCCGAGGGCGACAGCAATCGCGCCGATGGTTATGGCTCGGTCTTGCGCGGTTATTTTATCCCGCCGGTCTCCGGCAATTATAATTTTTATCTCGCCACGGATGACAACGGGGAATTGTGGATGAGCACCACCACCAACCCGGCGAACATGACGCTGATCGCCAATCTTACCGGCGCGAGCAGCTATGCTTCGCCCCGGCAATGGAATAAATATTCCACCCAGAAATCCTCCACGCGCTCGTTGGTGGCCGGCCAGGCTTACTATCTGGAAGCGCGGCAGAAGGAGGGCAGCGGGGGCGATAATCTTGCCGTCGGCTGGTCCAGTACGGTCACCGGCAACCAGACGAATGTCATTCCCGCCACCTATCTGGCGCCGTATTTTCTGAACTATGTTCCCCATGCCACCGGTTTCACCAACAAGCTGCATCGCGACACGTTTGCGGGCGCGCGGGTGGGCCAAGTGCGGGTGATCGATGTCAACACTAACGACGGACACACCTTTGCCATCCTGTCGGGAAACTCCGCCGGCATCTTCGGGGTGGATAGCAATGGCTGGATTCTGGTCACCAATGACGTCGCGCTGGCCGCGAGTGTCGCGACCAATTTCACCTTGAGCCTGCGCATCACGGATACGGGCAAGCCCGCCCTCTCCACCACGAATCTGGCCGTGCTGAATCTGGTCGAGGCCGGGGTGGTTTCAGTCGCGCAGGTGCAGCGGGAAATATTCAATGCCATCGGCAGCGGCACGCTGGTCAGCGACCTCACGGGTAATGCCAGGTTTCCCGGGCGGCCGGATGCGCTGGTGCCTTTAACCAATTTTATGACTTCGGTGGATGTGGCTGATGCTTATGGTTCCCGGATCCGCGCTTATTTAGTTCCGCCGGTGAGCGGGGATTACCAGTTTTTTATCGCGTCGGATGACAACAGCCTGTTGAAATTCAGCCGCGACACGAACGCTGCCAATGCGACGTCCATCGCCTCCGTTGCCTCGGGTGCCGGCTGGACGGCGACGAATGAATGGAACAAGCTCTCGGGTCAGACGTCTTCCCTGATCACCAACCTCATTGCCGGCCAGCGTTACTACCTCGAAGCACTGCAAAAGGAGGGCGGCGGCGGCGATCACGTGGAGGTGGGCTGGCTGGTTCCCGGCAGCGGCGTTACCAACATCATCCCCGCCGCGAATCTGCAGCCGGTGGACCTCAATTATCCGCCCCAGTTTGGCAGCCAGAGCTTCAGCCTCATGACCAACGCCGCTAATGGTGCCTGGGTCTGCAGCCTGCTGGCCACGGATAGCCCGCTGGACACGCTGACTTACCGGATCCTCGCCGGCAACACCAACAGCACCTTCGCTCTCGATCCGAATACGGGCGCCCTCACGGTCGCAAATAACGCGCTGCTGGCGGGCGCGGTCGGCCTGAGCTTTTTGCTGCAGGTGGCGGTGCAGGATTCGGGTTATGGCGGCCTGTATCCGCTGCGCAGTGCGACCAATAACGTCACGATCAGCCTGGTTGGCACCAATGGATTAATGTGGGATCCCGGGACAGGCGTCGCCGGACTGCAGGATGGCAGCGGCAATTGGGGCGCGGCTCCCGCGAACTGGTGGACTGGCTCCACCAATGTTACCTGGACCAACAGCAGTATCGCCTTTTTCGGTGCCGGCACCGCCACCAACTGCACCGTGACCATCACCAACGACGTGACTCCGGCCGGCCTGGTTTTTGTTCCCAATAATGGCGGCGTTTACACGCTCGCCGGTGCTGGCGGCGGGCTGAATCTGGCCGGAGCGCCGGTTATCACCGCCAACGCCAATGCGACCCTCAGTGCCACGCTCAAGGGTGCAGCCTTTGTGAAGAATGGCAACGGCATCCTTTTGCTCAGCGGCACCAATACCAGCACCGGCGGGGTGACGGTCAGTGCCGGCACGCTCAAGCTGACCAATACGGTGGCCTCGCTCGGTTTTGGCCCGGTGACCAACAATGCGACCATTGAATGGAACACCGCTGCCGCCACCCGCATCATCTCCACCATTAACGCCCTCGCCGGATCGGGCCTGTTCCTGAAATCCGGGGTTAACAACCTGCAAATCCAGGGCGCGGCGGTTTCCACGTTCAATGGCACCGTGCGCGTGGCCGGCGGACTGTTGATTTTAGACACCGCTTCCGGTTTTGAAAACGGCACGCCGAATCTGGATGTGGCCGGGGGCGACCTGGTGCTGGGTAATGCCTTCGATAATGCCACTGCCACCTTTGGCAATTTGAGCGGAAGCAATCAGGTCCGCGTGGACTGGGGCAACACGCTGGTGACGCGCACCCTGTCCCTGAACCAGTCCAGCAACACGGTTTTTGCCGGCGTGCTGGGGTATCGCGCCGGCCTCAGTCGCACGCTGAATCTCGTTAAAAACGGCGCCGGCACCCTGACCCTAAGCGGCACCAATGTGCATCTGGGTTCCACTATTATCAGCAACGGCACCTTGTTGGTGAACGGCGTGCTGACCACCAACACCACCAGTCTGGTGACCGTCGCCACCAACGGGGTGCTGGGCGGCACCGGCCTCATTAACAATCCGGTGCTCGTTCAGGATGGCGGTACGCTGGCGCCCGGCAGCGGCGGCCTGGGAAAATTAACCGCCAGCAATAATGTTTCTCTGGCCGGCAATAGCCGGACGATGATGAAGCTGGGCAAAAACGGCGGCAGCCTGACCAATGATCTGCTGGTGGTCTCCGGCATCTTCACGCAGGGTGGACTGCTCGTCATTACTAATGTCGGCACGAACGCGCTGCAGGCGGGCGATCGCTTCCAGTTATTCCAGGCTGGCACCAACTCCGGCACTTTCAGCTCGTTCGACCTGCCCCTGCTGGCCCCCGGGCTGGAATGGAACACCAGTGGTTTGGCAGCGAGCAATGTGCTCTGGGTCGCCTGGCAGACTTTTACCCTGGCGTATGCAGCCGATGGAAACGGGACCATCAGCGGAGCCAGTCCGCAGACAGTCAATTTTTCAGCCAGCGGCGATGCGGTCACTGCCGTGCCCAACCCCGGCTGGTATTTCGTGAATTGGTCGGATGGTCTCATGGCAAATCCGCGCACGGATCTGAATGTGACCAACGATCTCAGTGTGATTGCCCATTTTGCCAGCCTGGCACCGCCGGTGATCACCGGCTTCAATTCAGGGCCTGACCATGCCTCGTTCTCCCTGGGCGGCACGGGATCGCCCAACCAACTGTATGTCTTGCTATCGGCGACCAATCTGCCGCCGGTCAACTGGCTGCCCCTGGCAACCAATGCGGCCGATATCAACGGTGTTTTCCAGTTCACCGGCCTGCAAATCACCAATGTCGATCAGTGTTTTTACCGTATCATGAGTTATTAATCATGCCCTGCTTGCCCGCGGCCCCGGCACTGGTGCCATCGGTGCCGGGTGCGGGCTCAAACCTTTGCCATGAATCCATATCGTTTTTTACCAATCAAGGTTGCCCTCGCCGCGCTGACGCTGACACTGGCTGCCCGGGCGGCCGTCGAGCTGCCGCAGTTCGCCGAGGTCTTCACCGCCGGAAAAGATTCGTTCGCCTCCATCCGGATTCCGTCCGTGGTTGTCACCCGGGCCGGCACCGTGCTGGCGTTTGCGGAGGGCCGCGCGGTCGCTGCGGATCAGGCCAATAACAAACTCATTCTCAAACGCAGCGCGGACGGCGGCAAAACCTGGGACCCGCTCCAAATCATCGCCGACGATGGGAAAAACTGCCTCAATAATCCCTGCGCGGTGGTGGTTGGTCAAACCGGGCGCATTATTTTGATGTTTCAGTCCTACCCCTTCGGCTTCAGTGAGCGCGATGGAAAAATCCGGCCCGGCCTGGATGGCCCGGCGATTGTCCGCAACTATGTCATTCACTCAGACGACGACGGACGGACCTGGTCCCCCATGGCGGACGTCACGCGCACCACCAAGCATGCCGAGCGCGTGACAATTCTGGCGAGCGGACCGGGCATCGGCATCCAACTCAGGCGCGGTGCGCACGCCGGGAGAATATTGATTCCGTTCAACGAAGGCCCGTTCGGCCACTGGAATGTCCTCGCGGTGTTCAGCGACGACGGCGGCAATCACTGGCATATCGGCGAACCCGCACCTGATTGCTCCATCACCAATGCCGCCGGAAAAAACATCAGCCTTGTCAACGAAGTGCAGATGGTCGAATTATCCGACGGAAGCGTGATGCTCAACAGCCGGAAATGGGGCGGCAAGCCGCTTCGCAAAATCGCCGTGAGCAAAGATGCCGGTGTGACCTGGTCGTCAATCCAAGAAGAACCCGCGCTGCGAGATCCCGGTTGCATGGCGTCCATTTTTCGCCTTGAAAGCAAAGGAGGAAATGTCCTGCTATATTCCGGTCCCGATAGCACGAAGCGCGAAAACGGCACGGTGCATTTGAGTCGTGATGACGGGCAGACCTGGCCGGTGAACAAAGTTTTGTTCCCCGGCAGCTTTGCTTACAGCGTTCTCACCCAACTGCCCGACGGCGACATCGGCTGCCTGTTCGAGACCGACGGCACGGACCGCATCGTCTTCGCGCGCTTTCCGCTCGGCTGGCTGACACATGCCGAGGATTCGTTGCCTTCCGCCCAGCATGAATCGTTCGACAACCAAGTGGATGCCGCCGTGCCAGCCGTTCCGTCGGCACCATTGCCGGCGGGCGCGCGGCTGGTGTTTCAGGAAGACTGGTCGTCCGGTTCCGTTGCCCCAGAGAAATGGTACACGCTCCGCAAGAAATGGGGCACGGGCAACAACGGGGTCACTCCCACCAACGTGTGGATCGGAAGTGACATGGTGAACGGCACGCGGCAGAACGTGCTGATCTGCGAAGCGCATGGCGACCAGTATTCAGGCCCCGTCACCGGCTCCGGCGGCCAGGCCACGCGCGTCGGCGGCGTCATTGCCACCAAGCAATTTTTCGCGTCCGGCCGCTACGAAGTGGTCATGAAAGTGGGCAGGGCCGATGGCGAAGGCGCCCCGGCGCAACCCAAAGGGGCTGTCCCCGCAATCTGGACCTACGCCTATCGCTGGGCGGAAGTGCCCGCCGAAAAACAGACGGTATTCAACGCGGATGCGCCGCTTTTTAATCCCAACCTCAAAGTGTCAGGTTCTCCGGCCACTGAATATTGGTCGGAAATTGATTTTCCTGAACTGGGGAATAACGGGGATTTTACTAAGGGAGGCTATAATGTTTTCTGCCAAAACCGGTATGAATGGAAGACCTTTGCGGTGCCGCCCATTATGGACGGCAAATATCACACCTACGACATGGAGTGGCGCACCGGACTGAAGCCACTGACCAATGTCACCGATGCCCAAGTGATCGAATATAACGGTTTCTGGTGGTTGCAGAACAAAACGATCCCCATCAGTTCTTATCGGGGCAATCCACTGAAGCGTTTGGGTGCGAATAATTATGCGGCCTACACCGGCGTGACTGTGCAGAATCGGGTGGATGGCATTGCCGTAGGCAGGAATACAAATAATGTGCCCTGCATGGCGTCGCAGTTGACGATGGGCGTATGGCTGCCGGGTTGGGGCGGCCCGGCACCGTGGCAAACTATGCAGGTATCGTTTGGGCTGGTGAAAATATGGCAGTATGACGACCCGGGCGATGTGCGCGGCATCTTGACCGAAGACGTGCCGCCAAATTTTTAACCTGCTGCGCCCATTCCATCACTCGCACGCTGATACGCCATGAAGTTAATCGATCTTGCAAACATTGTTGCCGCGTTGAGTTTCGTCACTGCCAGCAAGGCAACGGCCGACATCACCTTGGCTCCGGTCTTCGGGCACAACATGGTTTTGCAGCGCGATCAGCAGGTGCCGGTCTGGGGCTGGGCCGGGCCGGGAGAAAAAATCACGGTTGTTTTCGCCGGACAGAAAAAATCCACCACCGCCGATTCATCGGGAAGCTGGAAGGTGATTCTCAATCCGCTCCGCGCGAGCGCCGAACCGCAAACACTTTCAATCGTTGCCGCCAATCGGCAATTGGCAACTGGTAATCGGCAATTGACGAACGTGCTCGTGGGCGACGTCTGGCTGGCCGCCGGTCAATCGAACATGGAGTTTCCGCTGGGGCGGAAAGCGCATGCCGCCGCGGAAATCCCCGCTGCCACGAATGCGCTGATTCGGCTCCTGAACCTGCCCTTTGCCGGCCAGGCTTCCCCGGCTGGGGCCAAATGACGGGTATGGAATCGTCATTGAGCCCGGAAATGAAAGCCGCCGCCGGTGTGGTCTGGGATTACCACCGGCTCGGGCAGGCCCTGGAACCGGCCGACCTCATCTTCGTTCTGGGCAGTCATGATTTGCGGGTGGCCGGACATGCGGCGGATTTGTTTCACCGGGGCCTTGCCCCGTTGGTGATCCTTTCGGGCGGGTTGGGACGGCTGACGGCGGGAACGTGGGTGCGATCAGAAGCGGAAATGTTTGCCGGGGTGCTGCGCGCGCGCGGCGTGCCGGATTCCGCCGTTCTGCTGGAGGATCGCTCCACTAATACCGGCGAAAACATACGTTTCACCCGCCAGTTGCTCGCCGCGTGCCAGCGGGAAGTGCGCTCCCTCATTGCCGTCCAAAAGCCTTATATGGAGCGGCGCGCCTTCGCCACCCTTCGCCAGCAATGGCCGGAAGTCGCGGTGCGCGTGTCGTCGCCGCCGCTGGCATTGGAAAATTACGCCAGCGCCGGGATTCCGATCGCGGAGGTGATCCACATCATGGTGGGTGATTTGCAGCGTATTCTGGAGTATCCTCGCCTCGGCTTTATGATTCCGCAGGAGGTTCCCGTCGAGGTCCGGCGCGCCTACGATTTCCTGGTCGCCGCCGGCTTTACGCACCATCTGCTCCCACCGCCAAAATGAAATCCTTTGCTGCATCCATCCTCAGTGGACTCGCCGCCATTGCCTTGTCAGCCCCGGCTGCGCCTCCGGAACTGACTCTGGCACCTGTCTTTGGCGATAACCTGGTACTGCAGCGAGACGCGCCGCTGCCTGTCTGGGGTCGGGCGGAAGCCGGCGCCACGGTTTCGGTTCAGTTTGCCGGGCAGGCAAAAATGGCCGTGGCCGATGCCGCTGGAAACTGGAAAGTCATGCTGGACCCGCTGCCCGCCAGCGCCGGAGCGCGCACGCTATCCATCGCTGCGGATAACCACCGGCCGGCCGGCCTCGCGCAGCGGGAATTGGCGAACGTGCTCGTGGGCGACGTCTGGCTGGCCGCCGGTCAATCGAACATGGAGTTTCCGCTGGGGCGGGAAGCCCATGCCGCCGCGGAAATCCCCGCTGCCACGAATGCGCTGATTCGGCTCCTGAACCTGCCCTTCGCCGGCCAGTATTTTTTCCGCCAGCCATTTGGCTCCAATGAACTCGCGCGCTTGACGCCGGAAAAACTTTTTCACGGCGAATGGAAAGCGTGTTCGCCCGCCGCAGCCAGGGATTTTTCCGCCATCGCCTATTATTTCAGCCGCGAAATTCAGCGCGACCAAAACGTGCCGGTCGGCGTGATTCATTGCGCTGTCGGCGGAAGTCCGACCGAGGCCTGGATTCGCCGCCTCGCTTTGGAATCGGATTCCGAACTGCGCGCCATGACGCAGGGCAACTGGTTTACGAACGCTGCGCTCGACGACTGGTGCCGTCAGCGCGGCCACGAAAATCTCGATGCGTCGCTCGCCGCCGGACTGCCCGTGCCGGGTGACGACTTGGGCCCGAATCACCATTTCAAACCGGCGTTCCTGTGGGATGCCGGTCCGGCGCGGCTCGCGCCCTTCGCGCTGCGTGGCGTGCTGTGGTATCAGGGAGAAAGCAACTCGCTCGAACCCCGCCGGGTGCGCCAGCATGAGTCGCTGTTTCCCCTGCTGGTTCGCGATTGGCGCGCTGCCTGGGGCCGGGATTTACCCTTCCTGTTCTGCCAGCTTTCCAGCATCCGGACGAATGCCTATCAATCCGCCGGCTGGCCGGAATTTCGCGACCAGCAGCGCCGGTTTCTCGCCACGGTGCCCGGTACCGGCATGGCGGTCACCAGCGATCATGGCTTGCCGGATGACGTGCATCCGCGCGAAAAGCGCGAGATCGGGCGGCGCCTGGCGCTGATTGCCCGCGCCCGGGTTTTTGGTGAACCGGTTGAATTCTCCGGGCCGCAGCCCTTGGCCGCGACCGCTCGCGGCCCCGAGGTGACCGTTGCCTTTTCCCACGCCGCCGGTTTGCACGCCAGCGATGGCGGGCCGGTAAATAGTTTTGAACTCGCCGGCGATGACGGCGTTTTTCATCCCGCCCGGGCGCTGCTCGCCGCCGCGCAACTGGCCCTGGCTGCGCCGGAAGTCCGGGTGCCGCGCCAGGTTCGCTATGGCTGGCAGCCTTTTTCGACTGGAAACCTCGTAAACGCTGCCGGCTTGCCGGCCTCCACCTTCCAACTTTTAGTGACGACCAAATGAACACCAACTATCTGTCTTCGCCCGAGTCCCGGGCGCAACTCGCCGGCTTCTATCGCGCCACCCTGCTGGACAATGTCATTCCCTTCTGGCTCCGGCATGGTCTGGATCGCGAGCACGGCGGCATGATGACGTGCCTGGACCGCGACGGCTCGCTGCTCGATACCGATAAATCCGTCTGGTTTCAGGGCCGGGCCGGCTGGATGTTTGCGACCCTCTATAACACCGTGGAGCCGCGGGCGGAATGGCTGGCCGCCGCGCGTTCCTGCCGGGAATTTTCCCGGCAGCATTGTTTTGCTCCGGATGGCAAAATGTATTTTTCCGTCACCCGCGACGGTCAGCCGCTGCGCATGCGGCGCTATGTGTATAGCGAGGCGTTTGCCGCCATTGCCCGGGCCGCTTATGCCCGGGCCACGGGGGATGACCTCGCCGCCCGGGAGGCGGTGAGCCTGTTTGCCACCTACCTGCATTACAGCTTCACGCCCGGGGTGATGGCGCCCAAATTCGCGCCCACGCGTCCGGCCAAGGGGCTCGCTCCGCTCATGATCTGTATCGTGACCGCCCAGGAATTACGGGCGCTGCTGGGCGAGGTCACGGTTTCCGGCCGGAGTTGCACGGAATGGATCGACACCAGCATCAGCGAGATCGCGCGCGATTTCATGAAGCCGGAGTTGTCGGCGTTGCTGGAAATGGTAGCGCCGGATGGCACCCTGATGGACCATATCGATGGTCGCACCCTCAACCCCGGCCATGCCATCGAATGCGCCTGGTTTATCCTGCACGAAGGGGCGTTGCGTCAGGACCGGCGGTTGATCGAACTCGGCACCACCATTCTCGACTGGATGTGGGCCCGGGGCTGGGATGAGGAATTTGGCGGTATTTTTTATTTCCGGGACGTGTTGGGCCGGCCGGTGCAGGAATATTGGCACGATATGAAATTCTGGTGGCCCCACAATGAAACCATCATCGCCACGCTGCTCGCGTGGAAACTGACCGGCGATGAAAAATACGCCCGCTGGCATCAGCTGGTTCATGACTGGAGTTTTCGCCATTTTTCCGATCCCGAACACGGCGAATGGTACGGCTACCTGCACCGGGATGGCACCGTCTCGCAGCCTGCCAAAGGCAACCTTTACAAAGGCCCGTTTCACCTGCCGCGAATGCTCTGGTATTGTTGCCAGCAGTTGAAGCCTGCCAGTTGACCGCTTTTCGTTCTGGCTTGCTAAGTTTGCCGTTAGTTGATGCCAAAAGCTTCAACGCTGTCAGCAGCAGCCCGCGCTTCGCCGTGCCCATCAGCAAGGCAATGGTCTACCAACGACTGGATGAACGCGATCGCTATCAAGCTAGCCCAAATCAGTATCAGTGAAAGTCCTCGCCCGGGCGGGAGAGGATTTAAATGAGGGCGAGCGTTAAAACAAAATATTTTCCCCAAAAAAAGGGCGGGCACTCTGCTGCACACCGGAAACTGGTACGCGGTCAAACGCAGAATTGACAAACACGCTAATCGGCAGAGTATCACAAAAACGGTATGAAACGAAATGACAGCAAAAAACTGACCATGGCCAGTCGGCAATATGCAGCGTTTTGGCTGCCGAAATACTGTTGAACTATGATCCCAATATTCCACTGCCACTACAGGTGGTACGACACCGTAAAGCTTTACCAGTTTCGCTTCTTTACCATTTCTTTACCAACTGCACGGAAAAGCCATCAAAATTTCTTAGCAAAATCAAAAAAAATTTACCATTTGGTTACCATTTTTCTTTTTGCAGATGGTAAAGTTTTGCAGATTTACCCAACCGCCATAGCATACCCATAAAAGGGTGTTTTTTTGTCAAAAGTTTACCGATTTTTACCGAATTTTACCGCTACCGCA
>CAISVF010000011.1 GCA_903888765.1 uncultured Verrucomicrobia subdivision 3 bacterium
ACCTGCGCCTTCGCTAAAGCCTCGCCAAAAACCAAAAATCCTCGCTGCCCATCCCTACCTCTTTTCTGTCAACGCTCTAAGCTGCTTATTGGAGACATTCCTGCCCCCCAAGATCTGACGCAAGCGACACAAGGCAGCGCTGCCATGGTAAAAAATGAAACCCATAATCCGGCCACCGTTAACCATAGGTCAACCCACCTGTTACCGTTGGTGCCGCCCTCTGCCTTAGGAACACTGGCGGTGGTGCATCCGGTCTCAGCCCGCTTCTCGCAGGAACTTAAGGGTTTGGCCCAACATTTTGCGGACCGTCCGACCAGGCTCGCCGAGATTTTAGCCGCGACGCAAGGCCGGGGGATTTATCTTTTGCTGCTGCTCATTGGGTTGACGTCCCTTACGCCCATCCCGCTGCCCGGTCTTTCGTCGGTGTTCGGTTTCATAGTTCTGGCCATCGGCACACGGCTGGCCCTGGGGCAAGTGCCTTGGCTGCCGGAAAAACTCTTGCACCGGGAATTGCCGGCACGGTTCATCGCGCGGGTACTGGCGGCGGCCAGCCGGCTGGTGTGGTGGCTGGAATTCCTGCTCCGTCCGCGGCTGGATTTTCTGCATGAGCAATGGATTTACCGGCGCATCGCCGGCGCCCTCATCATGCTGTCCGGGTTGCTCTGGCTGCTGCCCTTGCCGGTTCCATTGTCGAACAGTTTCCCCGCGCTTACGGTGGTTCTGCTGGCCGCCGGGGCGATGGAGCGGGACGGGCTTTTCTTTTTGGCTGGCTGTGCCGCCTTCGCAGCGACGCTGGCTTACTTTGGTTTGCTGGCCGTGGGTGGCGCTCATGCCCTGGACAACCTTTGGCACAGGGTATTCGGCTTATGAAAACTAAAGCTCAAATTCAATTCAGTGCGGGAAAACGACCGGAGTTAAACCCGAACCAAGCGCCGCCTCCCGCCCGGACCTGGTATTCGACGGCGCGTCTCTGGCATCGCAAATCCACGATTATTGCCGCGCTTTCCATGGTGGCCATCGGGTTGCACCTGGTGTTTCGCTTTGGCTTTCGCTCCGCTCCCGACCATTACCAGCTTCCTTTGCTGGTCACCCTCGCTTTGGGTGGCCTGCCATTACTCTATGATCTGCTACGTAAGGTCATGAATCGTGAGTTTGGTTCTGACTTGCTGGGTGGAATTTCCATAGTTACCTCCATCCTGCTGGGCGAATATCTGGCGGGTTCAATTATTGTGCTGATGCTGTCCGGCGGCGAAGCGTTGGAAAGTTACGCCCTGCGCAGTGCTTCCTCCGTTCTGGCGGCATTGGCCAAACGAATGCCGTCCATCGCGCACCGAACACACGGGACGGAAATGCTGGATGTGGCGCTGGCGGAAATTGCCGTGGGCGATACCCTGGTGATCTACCCGCATGAAATTTGTCCGACGGATGGCGTGGTGACTGAAGGTCACGGCACGATGGATGAATCCTATCTCACGGGTGAACCATTTCAGATTTCCAAAACCTCCGGCTCTTCTGTTATCTCGGGTGCCATCAACGGTGAGTCAGTCCTAACAATCCGCACGAGCCAGCTCGCGGCCGATTCGCGCTACGCCAAGATCATGGAAGTGATGCGCGAGTCCGAGAGCAAGCGCCCGCAATTGCAGCGCTTGGGGGATCGCTTGGGGGCGATTTATACGCCGGTGGCTTTAGCCGTAGCCATCCTTGCCTGGGTCATCAGTGGTGAAGCAGTCCGGTTCCTGGCGGTGCTGGTCATCGCCACACCCTGTCCGCTGCTGCTCGCGATCCCCATCGCCATCATTGGTTCGATTTCCCTTTGCGCGCGCCGCGCCATCATTGTCAAGAGCCCCGTGGTGCTGGAGCAAATTGCCGAGTGTCGCACGGCGATTTTTGACAAAACCGGGACGCTTACCTATGGCGAGCCGAAGCTCACCGAACAACGCATGGCTCCAGGCTTTGCGCAGAAAGAGGTGCTGACGCTCGTGGCCAGTCTGGAACGTTACTCCAAACATCCGCTGGCGCGAGCCATTCTTGCCGCCGCGAAGGATGCCGGGATGCAACTCTCGGAAGCGACGGAAGTGAGCGAACAGCCGGGGCAAGGCCTGCGCGGAATTATTTCCGGACAGCAACTGCAAGTCACCAGCCGCAACAAACTTATGGCGCAGAAAATTCCGGGAGCGGATCAACTGCCGCCGGTTGCCGGTGGACTGGAATGCGTCGTGGTCATTGACGGGCGCTATGCGGCGGCATTGCGTTTTCGGGATGCGCCGCGGGCAGAGAGTCTTTCCTTTGTGAAGCATTTGGGGCCCAAGCATCAATTCGAACATGTGATGATTGTCTCAGGTGATCGTGAGTCGGAAGTGCATTACCTCGCGGAGCAAGTCGGTATCACTGAAATATTTGCGCAGACAAGCCCGGAAGAAAAACTGGCCATCGTCCGCACCGAAACCGCCAAGGCAAAAACGCTCTACGTCGGCGACGGCATTAATGACGCGCCGGCCATGATGGCGGCTACGGTGGGCATGGCGATCGGACAGAATAGCGACGTGACGGCGGAAGCAGCGGGCGTGGTAGTTATGGACAACTCACTTGAAAAGGTGGACGAATTCATGCATATCAGCCGCCGGATGCGGAATATTGCGCTCCAGAGCGCGGTCGGCGGCATGGCATTAAGTGTCGCCGGCATGATCTTCGCCGCCACCGGGCATTTGAGTCCGGTGAGCGGTGCCATTACCCAGGAAATCATTGACGTATTAGCGGTGCTGAACGCCCTGCGCGCGGCCTTTCCGCCCAAAGTGACCCATGATTTATAATCGCCAAAATCATCAGCTTTCCGGGCTGCTTCATGGCAGTGAACTCAGATTAGCCCCGGAAGCCGCATGGCAGGCAATGATAACAAGAGGTTTTTGATTCGCTGCAAAACACTAGATCAAACGAGGCCCACGGCCAAACTCGCTAAGTTATCCAATAAAGCGCGCATCCCTGAGTAAAATCGGCGAGGGAGGTTTTTAACGTGTGGCGCGGGTAGTGTGCTATTTTGGCAGGCCTCCTACTGGATTAGATCTGCGAGTGCTAAAGCGTGATGGCGGTTGGCTGAAACCATCATGGGGTTTGGGCTGGCGGATGGCAGTGGCAAGCTTCTTCCGTGGTTTGGCCCAGCTTGAATTGATGGTTGCGGACGACGGTGCATTGGTCTTGGTTAACCTTCGTCCGGTTGCCTTGGACCGTTTTCTTTTTTCCATCTGGCTCGGTGATTTCCTTCATTCCAGAGCCCATGACATTTTCGGGGTCCGAACTGTGACCGGTCAGGCCTCGAGGGTCCAGGTTAAATGGATTGGGGTCGAGAGCCAGGCCCATGGCATGACCAAACTCGTGGGTGATGGTGAAGTTGGGCAGGCCGGGTGTCTGCACTGCACTAATGAGTGCTCTGAAGCCGCCGTCGGTGATTCTATATCAGGCGATGGAGTAGGGGTGCCCTGATGATCGAAGGCAGAAGGATGAAACCGAACTGCACCTCTAAACTCCGCCTGGCTTTGGAAATATTTCGGTGCTCTGGTGTCTGGTGAGGCGCTCACCTGTTCATGGACTATTAAAAGCGGTGGAGGGCTACTGTAGTCCGAGACGCTTCGCGAAATCCGTTGACCATCCGCAAACTTTCAGCCTCGTATTTTCATTTGGCATCTCCGGTCAATGTGCTGATGATTTGTTCGAGTTTTTCCAGGCGCACTTTCAATGCGTTTATTTCCGAGTCTTTTTCTCTGGCCTGTTCTTCCAGCTTATGGTTCAAGCCTTGGATCGCGGCCAGCGCCACGCCGCTTTCGTCCACGGTGGTGATGTGTTTATCGTCCGGACCGACGTTAAAGGCGGCGTAGAAATCCTGCGCCATCGGGCCGATGTGCTGACTGATGGCATCCTGCTTATAGTTCCAACGGCTCAACGGCAGCGATGCCACCTTACCCAATACCTCCTGCGCATCCACCGGCCGAAAGTTTTCCTTCGCGTTGCGGTCACTGGTTTGCGTGAGCGTCAAGGCAGTGACGGTGCCGTTAGTGCCATTTAGGGTAATGGTCGTGGTGCCAGATGGATTGCAAACATCCACTTTGCCGGCTCGAACCAGGTTGAGCACAGTCGAGGAATGAGGTTGCAGATAATAGGAGGTATCGGCGCGGTCATAAAAAATATTCGCCCGCAAGTCACTGCAAATACTGGTACCACTGGGAACAAGGTAATAGCCGGGGTTTGCCTTATCGTAAACCACGCCCGCATAAATAGTGCTGGCATTCATGGTGTTTAGCATACTCACCGAATGAGGCTGCAGATAATACGATGTATCGGTGCGGTCGTAACAAATGGATACCCTGACATCGTTCAGCAAACTGGTGGTTGATGGATCGACATAATAATTTTGGTTGTCAGCATCGTAAATAATACTTGCGCGCATGGCACCGCTCACATCCAGGGCAAAGCCGGGATTGGAAATACCAATGCCGACCCTGCCATTGAAGCAATTCGTGCCGGTGAACGTCTGGCTGGCATTCAGCCGGGCAACATTGGCGGACAACTGGGCGTCGGCCACCGTGCCCGCCAGCACCGGCAAACCATCAATCGTCATGCCGGCACCGGCAGTGACCACCCTCACGCCGCCGGAAGCACGGACACTGAATTGGTCCTTGTCCGTGGCATTGAAATCCGCGTCTTGCGAATCTGCCCAGACAAAGTCACCCGAGTAAATGGCCTTGGCGCGATGCCCGGCGGCAAAACTGTTGAAACCTCCGGCATAATTCTGATCGCCACCCGGCACCATTGCACATTGCGCGCCAACCGCATTGCCCAGTCCGCCGCCAAGGAATGAGTAACCAGCATTGGTCTGGATGGTGTTGCCAGCGCCGCCACCCATAACGGAGTTCCTGGCATTCGATTGGATGGAATTCGCCAAACCGCCACCGAGAAATGAAAAGCTGGCCGACACGGCATTGGTATCGGAAGAAATGAACGAATATTGAAATAAATGACTTAAAGAACCGCCACCGGCGATTACCGAGCCGATTACTCCGGGCGCGATCCAATTGCCAGGAGAGCCTCCCGCCAGATTGCAGACACCGTACCAATAATTATATGGGTCAGCAAAACCATCGACCGACACCATGCTTAATGCACGCATCCCATTGACCCGCAACTCCAGCGGCTGGTTGTCGGTGGTGCCGAGAAAATTTCCGTTTGTGGGGCTGGTGCCGCTATTGCCGGTGAGGCTCCAGGGCGCGGCCGCGCCGGCGGCGGAAATCTGCAGGCTGTTGCCGTTGGGGGTCAAGACGATGTTGGCACCCGCCGTCAAGGCCACGTTGTCGTGCAAGCCATTCACGCTTTTCACCACCTGCCCGGCGGCGAGTTTGTCGGCAGTCACGCTCGCTTCCGCCAGGGCGGGATTACCCACGCTGCCTGCGGCCAGGGCGCCGCCGTTCAGTAGAGTCAACCCCGCACCGCTGCCGGTGAAACTGCCGGCTAAAACGTTGTTCGCATTGGTGGCAAGAAGGACGCCGGAATAATTATTGGTGCCGGTGAAAATCTGGTTGGTGGCGTTGAGCCGCGCCACGTTGCCGGCCAGCCGCGCATCCGGAACAGTGCCGCTGATGAGTTGCGAGGCGTTGAGATTGTATAACCCCGAACCTTCGCCCACAAAACTACCATAGGACTGCCCCACAAAGGTGCCGTTGATATGCACATCGGAAGCGTTGTTGGTGAGAATGCCGGCGGGCGGCAGCGCGATGGGAAGATTCGTCAGGCCGGAGCCATCGCCGGCGAACGTGCCGGCGAGGGTGACGCCGCTGGCGCCGTTAGTAACCAGGCCGTCGGGCAGTTGCGATGGCGATAGCACCCCCATGACACCGGAAGCCTGCACCGACCCAGCCGAGTAAGCATAGGTCGCATTCATGGAGTTCATGGTGAACGTGGCCTGGTTCGCCACATTGGCCGTGATGGCGCTACCAGCCTTGGCGGCATAGCTCGCCAAGGGCGCTGGCGAGATCGCCTGACGCGGCACCAGCGTGGTAAAGTTCGTGCCACCAGCGGGTTGCACCGCCAGTTCCAGCCAGCGCTCGGTGCCATCAAACACACCGTAGCCAAAATTCAAGGTGACGGTGAACAAGCCATTCGTGACGGGCGTGGCGGCATTGGTGATAGCGCCCCAGCCAACGGCATAGCCATTCGTCGGATCGGTATAGAGCGTGAACGCCAGATCGTACAGCCCGGTGGCCGGGCCGCTGGCGTCGTTCAAGCGCCCCTGATAGGTGAACGCCGTACTTTGAGCGAACGCGCGGCCCAATGGCAGATTCAGGGTAATAAGCGCCAGCAGGAATAAGATGCGATTGGAGAGATATTTAGCTTTCATAGTTTCAGGTATTATCATGATGGAGGAGAGATGCGATCCGGAGCGGAGCAGTCGAATCCATTTTCCCGCTGCGAAGCATTCTGAGAATGCCGCCGACAAACAGGGGTGAAATGGATGCCTTGAAACATTTCAAGTGCCACCATGCTAATATGATTCTCCACGCCCAAATCGTCAATCCACCGATATTGCTCAATGAATCGCAAAATATGTGGAGTCTCGGTTGGCGCATGGCCACTCATTGTCTGGTTTGGGTAATAACCCAACGCAGACGCATCGCAAGGCTGTTTGCGCCGCTGGTCTTATTTCAACGAGGAAAAACGCGGAGTCATGCTCCGCGGAGCTGGCGCACGGTTACTGGATAACCGACGCGTTCTGGTTTACTGCGACGGCGGGCAGCAGAGGTCTTGGCAGACCGACATTAGCCTCCATGGACCTTTATCAACGCAGAAACCGTAGTTCAACCACGGATGCACACAGATTGTCACGGATAATAAAGGCGTTCGAAGATTTGTTCCGCTTAATCCAATGGGTGAACGACCTGAAACCCATTTTCATCCGTGTCAATCGGTGTCCATCTGTGGCTAAAAACACCCGCACGCCCGCGCAATACCAATCTCCACCTCCACATCCTGGCGGTTATAAGCAATCGCCGCCGCCATATC
>CAISVF010000012.1 GCA_903888765.1 uncultured Verrucomicrobia subdivision 3 bacterium
AAAATTGTGGAGACACTTTTGAAGCATCAGATTCTGACCGACCAGATTCCCGCCGGTCGAAGGCCGCTGGCAAACCCCAAGGTGTATCATGGATTGTTTCTGACTCAGGGTTTTGACCCCATCAAAGAAACCTATGACGCCTTGGTCATCCTTAGTGCCTTCGGCGCGCTGGATCGCGTGAACGGAGGGGCGTGCGGGCAGGGCATCCTACGGTTTTACAAGGGCGATGGTTTGTTCGGCTGGGACAAAAAGGAAGATGATTTGCGAATGTTTGGCGACGCGCGCGACACCTTCTGCGCTTACGAATCGCTGCGGATGCTGGGCGCGCTGGACTTGGTAAAAGATTTGGACAAATGGACGTTTCGCCCGAACTTCACCAATGGCCACTCGGACAAGAACCAAGCTATGCCAGCGACTTGGGATGACATGGAAGCTTGGGTCTGCCAAACACGATTGTCAAAAATTGTTGTCGAACACACTAAGAATCCAGCCAGCCCATATCCCTCATTGTTGAATTGATTTTCGGATTGGTGGTTTGGCTGGTTTCACCTGGTTCGCGGCTTGCGCGGTTCCATCTGTGTTTCATCCGCGTCCATCGCCGTCTAATAATACCTTCAAATAATCTGTTCGGTTTCGCGTTCGGCGGACATTATTACGTGAATGGCTGAACTGACCGACCACGAGTTGCTGACCCGCTTTGCCCGCACCGGCGAGGAAGCCGCCTTTGCCACGCTCGTCACGCGCCACGTCAATCTCGTCTGGTCCGCCGCCCGCCGGTTCACCGGCGACGACACCCTCGCCAGCGAAGTCACCCAGGCCGTCTTCATCATCCTCGCGCAGAAAGCCGGACGCCTCAGCGCCCAAACCGTTTTGACCGGCTGGCTTTACCAGACCGCGCGGCTCACGGCGGCCAACGCGCTGAAAGAAAACCGCCGCCGCCAGCAACGCGAACACCAAGCCTATTTGGAAGCCACCATGACGCCGAACGAAACGAATGAGGCATGGCAACAGCTCGCGCCCGTGTTGGACGAAGCCATGCACGGCCTGCGCACCGCCGACCGCGACGCCGTGCTGCTGCGCTACTTTGAGAACAAATCTTTGGCTGACGTGGGCGCGGCCTTGGGCGTGACCGAAGACGCCGCCCGCGTGCGCGTGAACCGCGCCCTCGACAAACTCCGCGCCCTCCTCGCCAAGCAAGGCATCAAGTTTGGCGCAACGCTCCTCGCCACCGCCGTAGTGGAAAATTCCGTGCAAGCCGCGCCAACGGCGTTGGCGGCAACGATCTCTTCGGTGGCGACAAAATCCGCGACCACGGCAGCCAGTCTAGGAGCGGGGACAAAAATCTTCTCGTCTCTAACAAAGGTCTTGTTGCTCTCATGGTTACTCCCATTGCTCACGTTGATAACGAATATACCTTCGTTAATCGCCGTGGCGTTTATCGGCAGAATGGAGCGGCGAAACTTCCGGGAAGCGGAAGGTTTTCGCCCCCGACTGCATTGGCTGTTCTTTCGGGGTTTTATCTGGGGATTTCCGCTAATGCTGGTGTTGATGGCGTTGCTGAATCAAGCCGTGATTGCGAAATGGGGATTAAGTGTCCATAAAGTTTTGCTCGCAGTGTTCACGTTGTTTTTAACGGCTATTTCAGCCCGTGGTTTGGTGATAGCGCGCAGCAAATACCAAATTGGAATGTTCCTCTACTGCGCCATTATTGCCGTCGGACTTTCTCTGTTGGCACTCGGCTGGATTTCGCAAAACATGAGCCAGTTGCCGTTGCTGCTCGCGACGGCGTGGTTGATGGTCACTTACAACAAGCGTCCGATGCGGATGGATTACAACCTATTCCTGCGCGCGGCCAATAATTTGCTGGTTGCTGATGAAACCGCCATTGGCAAAGTTACCGACACAAAGTTCGGACGTTCCGAATTGTTGCAATACGCCCGCTTTCTAAGTTCAAAGTTTCTCGTTAGCAATTATCGTTGGGACAACACCGGATTGATGCTGCGCCTGCCGCCGGTTCGCAGCCGGTTTTTGAACAACATGGCGACGATTTTCCTGCCGCCCATCAGCCAGAAGTGTTCCTACCTTGTGCTGGGCTGGGACGGACAAGTCGGCGTCCACTTGGGAAAACAAGACCTGATTGACCTTCATGATTTGCGGTTGCTCGAAACGGGGACAGACAACGTCACCACGCGGGTAGCCAACGCCGTCACCGCTTCATGGATGGCCTTTCGCAAGAATGATGAAACGAACGCGGCAAAAGGGTTGGGCGAAACGCCGGAGTCGGAGATTTTTCTCGTTTCCCCCGAGCGTTCACGCTCCATGCGCTGGTGGCGCATCATGCTGGGGGCTTCCGTGACTTTGATGGCAATCGGCATGATCATGCAGTTTTTTTTGCCCAAACATAGCTCCACGCAAAGTATGTTCCAGCCGATCCAGCTTTCCGAAAATCAGGTGAAAGCGGCACTGGTGCAAAAGGCTCGAATGACCAACTTCGACGAGGCTATAAAATTTCACGACAATCTTGCCCCCATCTTCAATTGGGTTCTGCCGCCGACCAACTTGATGTCTGGCGAAACACTGAATCATCTCCGCGCTTTGATGATGAGGGGTTATGTAAAAAATACCAACAATCCCGCCGCGCTGTCACAACTGGTATTTTTTGCGCGCCCGGTGCAAATAGCGTTGCTCAATGGTTGGTTCAGCCGGGAAAGCCTGTGCATGAACAGCGAGCAGATAACCAATACGATTGTCGGACTGTTGGGCTGGCAGAAGCAGCAATGGTTCGGCCTGCATGAACTTGCCTGCGTGGATAACAAAATGGATGAGAATGGCAAAATGCACTCCGTCCCCGGAAACTACACCGTGCTGGATGCCGATACGCTGGCGGTGACGATTCAGTGTCTGGATAAACTCGGATATATCCACGCCATTGATGGAACCAAAATTGTGGAGACACTTTTGAAGCATCAGATTCTGACCGACCAGATTCCCGCCGGTCGAAGGCCGCTGGCAAACCCCAAGGTGTATCATGGATTGTTTCTGACTCAGGGTTTTGACCCCATCAAAGAAACCTATGACGCC
>CAISVF010000013.1 GCA_903888765.1 uncultured Verrucomicrobia subdivision 3 bacterium
ACCAAATACAATCTGCCGGCGGACCGCGTGAAAACGTTTTTTGACAGCTATCACGGCCTCGCCGCGCAATACGGTTCCACCGTGGCGGCGAATTGCGCCAGTTGCCACAGCTACCACAAAATCCTGCCGTCCTCGGACACCAATTCGACCATCAACCAGCTGAATCTGGTCGTGACGTGTGGTAAATGTCATCCGGGCGCCAACACAGAATTCTCGCTCGGGAAAATTCATGTGCCGCCGGACGGGCAGGGGGGTGGTGCGGATTTCGGCAGCCGCCTGAATCGCTGGGTGCGGAACATTTATCTGGTGCTCATTTTCGGCACCATCGGGGCGATGTTCGCGCACAATGCGATTTTATTTATCAAAAAGACGGCGGCGCGGCTGCGGCGGACGGAGCGTCCGGTGGTGCGCATGACCACCTCGCAGCGCTGGCAGCATTTTCTGCTGGCCACCAGTTTCATCGTGCTGGCCATCAGCGGATTTGCCCTGAAATTTTCCGATTCCTGGCTGGCGAAAGTGCTCGGGTCCAGCGAGCCTTTCCGCCGCTGGTCTCACCGCATTGCCGGGATCATCCTGCTGGCGGTCGGCTTGTATCACCTCGTCTATATTCTGGCCACGCGCGACGGGCGCAAGTTGGTGGCGGATTTATTTCCCGTGAAAAAAGATGTGACGGATGTCTGGCAGGCCGTGCTTTATCTGGGCGGCTGGAGCCCGGTCAAGCCGAAGATCGGACGCTTTGGCTATGCGGAAAAGATGGAGTACTGGGCGGTGGTCTGGGGCACCATCCTCATGGGTGCCACCGGCCTGGCCATCTGGCTGAAAATTGATGTGACCCAATATCTGCCCCGCTGGGTGGTGGTGGTGGCCACGACCATTCATTACTACGAAGCGGTGCTGGCTTGCCTCGCCATCATCGTCTGGCATTTCTATCACGTCATCTTTGATCCCGAGGTTTATCCTTTGAACACCGCGTGCATTGACGGGCGCATTTCTGAGGAATTTCAGGCGCACGAACATCCGCTGGAACCGGAGTCCGCCCAGCTCCGCGCGGATCCTTCCGGCGCTTTGGGAAATGGTAAAGAAATCTAATAAAACTATTAACGAAAATATGTATAATTCATCTGGCCAAATGTTGCGTAGTAAATGACAAGAAATGGTAAGCCTGATTTCCGGTTTTGTTTCAGTATTACTGCAGATATTTAATTTCCGATTGGAAAATAAGCCATGAAAATCTTTGTTGCCGGATTAAGTTACAAGACCACGCCGGTGGAAGTGCGGGAAAAGCTCGCGGTATCCCGGGCGCGGCTCCAATGCAGTGGCTGCCGCCTCAAGCTGCGCGGCGGGCTGGCCGAGGTGGTCTTGCTTTCCACCTGCAACCGGGTGGAGATCTACGGCGTGTCGCCCTGGATTCATGGCCGGGTATCGCAACTGTTTCAGGAGCTCACCGGCAGCGATTTCGATTTCACCCCCCATCTCTACGTCAAGGAAGGTGCGGAGGCGGCGAAACATCTGTTTGCCGTGGCGAGCGGTTTGGATTCGCTGGTGATCGGGGAGACGGAAATTACCGGGCAGGTCAAGACCGCGTATCAGGCGGCCAAGGATGCCGGCCTCGTCGGCAAGA
>CAISVF010000014.1 GCA_903888765.1 uncultured Verrucomicrobia subdivision 3 bacterium
CCCCTGGCCCCTTGTGCTGCTCGGCCACGACTACATTTGCCGGTCCGCCGAGCATTTCGCGCCCGGAAGGTTTCACTCGCAAACTGACCAGTGACCCGGTTACCGGGTCGAATTTCGCGGAATAGAATTTTGTTTCAATGCGTTCCGGCATGGCGATGGCTTTGGGGGTTATCGGTGCACGGGACGTCAGCGTTTTGCCGACGATGCCCAGGGATGGAACCGCCACCTGACAGAAAGTCGTGCCGTCTCCGGCGGCCTCGCAGCTGACGCCGGTCAGGGCGGTATGCGCCGGCAATTTCAAACGCAACGGGTCCTGCCGCTGCCAGTTCGCCGGGTTAAAGAGGGAAACGCCGGCCCCACTCCCCGCCAGTTTTTGCGCAGCTGCCGCCAGCGTGACCGCGCTTTGCTTTTCCACCCACTCAAAGCGATCCTTGGCATCCCAGGAAGTCTCGTGTTCAAACACCATGCCGCCTGCGCTGCCCCACAGGGTGTTGCGATCCATGTTTAAGAGCATTTGCAGCCACGCCTCATACAGCGGCTGCACCGGATATTCAAATCCGGACTGGAGGCCCGCGATCGTGGCCAGTATTTCCGCCGCTTGCAAGGCGTGCTCGTCGCGGCGGTACCAGGCTTTCACCCGCGGATTTTCAATCCAGAATGAGTCAAACGTGTAGCTGGTGCCGGTGCGGACCACCGGCAATTCAATCTGGCCGGACTTCACCCCGGGCAGCAGCGCATCCACGTAGGGGGAAAGTCCGGTGTAGCGGATTTCGCAGTCCGGACGAAATTTTTTCCAGGCTTCCAGAAATTCGGTGGGGTTTTCCCGCCGGGCTGGAGCGAGGGCGTAATCGCCATTGCCGCCCAGCACCAGGACCGGCGCGCCCACCGGAGTGGTCGCTAGCTTGGCGGAGATGGCCTTTGCCGTCTTCTGCAATTGCGCTTCCGTAGGCGGCGTGGTGGCGGAATAAGCCCCGCCCAGGTTGTCGGAATAATGGCCGGGCACCAGGGTGAGAATGCGCGAGCCATCCGGGGATTCGGACCAGAAAACCGTCTTGCCGGAGCGATTGCAGCGCGTGTAAATGAGCGCGTCCAGCCCCAGCAAATCGCAGAGTTGCGGCATCTGGGCGTGCGTGCCGCAGACATCAATTGTCCAGCCAAAGCGCGGGCGTGCGCCCATCACCTGCTGCTGCCAGCGCAAACCTTCGATGCCGCTTTTTGCCAGCGCCTCCCCGCCGGATAGATTTATGGTCGGCTCCAGAAAGAAGGCATTCACCAGTTCCACCCGGCCTTGCTGTACCCGCGTCTGGAGTTCGGTAAATCGTTCGGGCTGAAAATTCCGGATCGCTATCAGGTTGTTGCATTCGGACATCGCGAAGTTGTAATTGGCATCGTCCCGCACCCGGTCCAGATGATTGAGGTACGAATTGGCGCAATAGTTCCTTTCCACGGACCAATTCGCCAGCCATCCGCAACTGGCCGGATGGAAATTTGGCACCACAAACACGTGCGTCGGCAGGGCGGCAGACCGGGGTCGGTGATCGCCCGCCGTGCGCGTGAGGTAATTGGTATAATCCGCCGCCGGAATCAGCCGCAGCCACGCGAGATTCATGACCGCCGTGCCCGGTTTGGCGGTCGGCTTGAGGGTGAGCGTTTGCGCGCCAGCCGCCACATGCAAGCTGCCCAGCTTCACCATCGCGTAGTCATACCACGTGCCGGTATCCGCCTCGATGCGAGCCGGGAGCTTTTGATCACCTACGGAAAGTTCAATCGCGCTCCCCTGTGAGCCGGTATTGCAGGCGTAATTCAATTCCACGACAAATTCACCCGCGACCTCAAACAATACGGGCCAGGTCAGATAGTCAGCCGGATTGGTCCAATAGCCAATGCTTCCCGGCGACCCATTCATAAACTGTGCGGTCCCGCCATGGATCTCCGCTGCGCGCGCATCCAGTTGTAACACGCCATCCGGATGGGCTTGCACCGGGGCGCGGGTGGGGCCGGACGGTTGGCTGAAAACGGTGATTTGGACGCTGGCCAGGACAAAACCAAGGATAAGCCTCCCCAGCGCGGTCACCGGCTGGTTTCTTCTTTTTTGTATGATCATAAACAAATTTCCCGCTTGGTCAGAAGCCAACCGCTGCGCCGCCATCCACCGGCAACGTGACGCCGGTGACGTAATTGGCCGCTGCCGAGCACAGATAGACCGCCGCCCAGCCGACATCTTCCGGTTGGCCCATCCGCCCCATCTGGATGCGGGAAAGCACTTTGGCTTTGCGCGGGGCATCGTTGTCGAGGGCCTTCCGCGACATCTCGCTGAATATCCAGCCGGGGGCAATGGCATTGACGCGCACGCCGCTGCCCGCGAGTTCGGCCGAGAGCGTTGCGACCATTCCAAAATAGGCGCTTTTGGCCGCCGCATAAGCCATGACTTGCGGCACGCCCATGAACGCCGCCATGGAGGACGTAAATAATATGGATCCGCGACCGCGGGCAACCAGGCCGGGAACCACCAGCCGCGTCAGCGCATGGGCGGCAAGGACATGGGTGGTGAAAACTGTTTGAAATTCTTCCGGCGTGGTGTCAGCGGCAAATTTTTTGAGATGCACGCCGGCGTTGTTGACCAGAATGGAAATCGGACTGCCGGCGGCCTGCTCGGCGCTCCGCACGAGTGCCGGTAATTCTGCAAAGCAGGTGATGTCCTGCACGACATATGTCGTGCGATCTCCGAGCGCCGCTGCCGCCTCGGCAAGTTCCTTTTCGCGCCGGCCCACGAGCACCACGCGCGCGCCGGCATTCACCATACAGCGCGCTATGCCCAGGCCAATGCCGGTGCCGCCGCCGGTGATCAGCGCCGTTTCGCTATCCAGTCGGAAAGCTGTTTCGCAATTCATACCCCGGCTCAGGCTCGATTGATCGTCTTCAGCGCCTTGCGGCTCGGCGTCATGCCCGCGCCGGGGCTTTCGGGCGCGACATAAAAGCCGTCCACGATTTTGGCCGGCGCTTCCATCCAGTCGCGCAGCCAGGGAATATATTCAAGCAGCGAGCAGGCGGGATGGGCGAAGCAAAGGTGCTGATGCACCTGGCACATGTCGCCCACGTGCGGCACCACCGGCAGACTGTAGCAGCGTGCCAGGTCCGCCACCTGCCAGAATTCGGTGATCCCCGCCAGCCGCACCACATCCGGCTGAACGTAATGCACCGCGCCGGCATGAATGAAATCGCGAAACGCCGAGGCGGTGTAAAGCTGCTCGCCCAGCGCAATGGGAGTTTCAATGGCCTCGGCCAAACGGCGATGGCCTTCCACATCATCAAAGTAAATGGGCTCTTCAATCCACCCGATGTCGAAATCTGTCAAGCGGCCGGCCGTTTGGATGGCTTGCGGCAGGGTCCAGCGGCCGTTCGCATCCGTCATGATGCGGATGTCCGGCCCGAGCGCCTTGCGCACCGCCTCGACCCGGCGTAAATCCTCCCGCGGGTTCGGTCCGCCCACTTTCAGTTTCACCGCGCGATACCCCTCTTTCTCCACGAGGCGCTTGCAGTCGGAAACCACCGTCTTCAGCGGCCAGTTCAGCCAGCCGCCATCGGTGTTGTAGGCTTCGACCTTTTTCCCGGCGGAACCGCCGAGGAATTTCCACAACGGCACGCCCGCCTCTTTGGCCTTCAAATCCCAGAGCGCAATGTCAATCGCTCCGAGCGCCAGATGCGTGATGCCCGCGCGTCCGACCCAGTAAATCTCCGCCTGCTTGTGCAACTTTTCCCATAGCGCCAGGACTTCGCGCGGATCTTCGCCGAGCAGCAGCGGGCCGAAGCTGTGCAGGATGCAATCCACAATCAGCCGGTCGGTGGGCAGATGCGCGTGCGTGCCGGAAAAACCATAGCCGATATGCTCGGTGTCCGTGTGAATGACCACGCCGGGGGCGCCCCAGTGCGAAAGTTTGTGCGTGCTGTCGGCGATGCCGCCCCGCGTGACGGGTGCGTGCAGGATGATGGGTTCAAGTTTGGTGATTTTCATACAAATAAATGTTTTCGGTTAATGGTTGTCGAAATGGATCATGGCTTTGACGAGCCCGGGCTCTCGCTGGATTTGTGGCAGTCGTTCCGCTGTGTCGGCAAAGTGGAATCGGTGGGTGATGAGCGGCAGCGGGTCTATCTGCTTCGCTTCCATCAACCGGATGACTTCCCGGAACGTGCCGGTCAAACCGGCGCGGCTGGCCATCAGCGTCAGTTCACGGCGATGGAAATTGGGATCGTCAAAAGTGATTTCGCCGGGGAACAGACCCAGAAAAACCAGCCTCCCCCCATGCTCGGCCAGTTGAAAGGTGCTGCGCATGGAAGCCGGATTGCCGGTGGCATCAATCACTACGGACGGCAGTTGGCCGAAATGTTTTTGCAGGTTTTCCGCCAGCCTGGCATCTGCCGGCATGGTCGCGCCCAGTTGCATCCGGTCCCCGGCAAAATGCAGACGATCAGCCAGTACATCCACGCAAACCAGATTCGCGCCTGCCGCCTTGGCGAAAATCGCGGCTGCCAGCCCGATGGGCCCCATGCCGAGGATCACGGTGGGCTCGCCGGCCCGGGGCGCGGCCCGCTCTACGCCGTGCGCACCAATGACCAGGGGTTCCACCAGCGCGATCTGCTCCGGCGTCAGCGCGTCAGCGCGATGCAGTTTGTCGGCTGGAATCGTCAGCCGCGGCGCATGGCCGCCGTCCAGATGTACGCCGAGCACTTGCAGGTTTTTGCAGCAATTGGTTTTGCCCGCGCGGCACGCCGGACAAAGGCCGCAAAAATAATAGGCTTCGACGGCGCACAGGTCCCCGGCTGACAATCCGCTATTGGCGGGTGCCGAAATAATTTCCCCGCACAGTTCATGCCCGAGCCGGCGGGGATAGCTGAAGAAGGGCTGCTTGCCGGCGAGCGCGTGGATGTCCGTGCCGCAAACCCCGCAGCGGCGCACGCGCACGAGCGCCTCGCCGGTGGCTGGCACCGGATCGGGAACTTCGCGCCACGCAAGCTTGCCGGGTTCTTGTAGGACGAGGGTTTTCAAGGCAGATGAAATACTTCCTTGGCGTCGCTCCAGATTTTTCCTCGCGCGGCGGCCTCGGGCAGCGGTTGCTGGCACGGATCGGTTTCCTTCCACCAAAGTTGCGTCTGCGGATCGGCGGCCATCAGCTTCATGTCCGCCGTGAAGTTGGTGCCGGTGTATTCCAGGTAGGAGAAGAGATACGTCTTGCCCTCAATCTCGCGCTCATAGATCGAGTAGTTTTGAATGTGGCAGGCCTTGATCATCTGGCTCACCGCCGGCCAGGGATGCGAGTGGAGGTATTCGTAGCGCTCGATCTTTTCCGGCTTGAGGCCGGTGATCCAGGCATAGCGCGTCACCGGCGCGGGCGGAGTGGTCGCGCAGCCGGCTATTAAAAGGAGCGCCAGTAGCGGTATGGAATGTGTGAGTATTTTTTTCATAGTTTAATAGTATGTTTTGCGTGGAGGTGCCGGGTCATTTGCGGAGTATGATTTTAAATGTGACGGCATGTTGACCCGGCCATTTCTCTACCGGCTGAATGGTGAGGGCATCCTGGTCCTGCTTCCAATCTACCTTGGCCTCGCTGCCGAGCAGGCTGAGGGAATCAATCTTTCCGGCACCCAGGCCGAGCGAAGCGATTTTCACCTCCGCCTTTGGCACGTCCAGCGCAATCGCGTACAGGGCATCGCCCTTGGTGGTGAACCGGATGTCCTGCGCGGTAAAGGGTTTGTCGGCGTTTTCACTGAATCCGCCGGCTTTGGCCTGCTTCGTTGGGCCTTCGCCATAGATCTTCCAGGGGCGCGTGCCGTATATCGCCTCGCCGTTCAACTTCAGCCATTCGCCCATGCCCAGCAGCCTTTCGCGGGCAGCCTGCGGGATCGTTCCATCCGCTGCGGGTCCCACATCCAATAGCAGGCAGCCGTTTTTCGAAACGATGTCCACCAGCATGCCTACGAGCGTGCGAACGGATTTGTAAGGGGCGGATTTTTGATAAAACCATTCGCCGGCGGCGGAATCCGTCAGCCAAGGATAGGGCACTAGCCGGTCCTCGCGCCCGCGTTCAAAGTCCAGAATGCTGGTGTATTTGTGGATATCGCGTGATTTCTGGCAAACGCCAATGGTGCGATGGTTCTGGGCCGCCCAGTCGTAAGCTGTGGCAAATAGTTTCTGCTGATATTCCGGCGTGATGACCGCAAAAAATTCAAAATCAAACCAGATCAGGTCGGGCTGATATTTGTTCAGCACTTCATCCACCATGGCCAGCCAGGTGTCCTGAAAATGCTGGCTCGGCGGCGCTTTGGGCGCGTGTGCCTCGGTGTAAAGGTCGGCGTTTTGCCCGTCGGTCGCGTCGAATTGGAACGCCGGTTCGAAATAGCGCCAGGCAAAGCCGTGATGAAAGGTGGTGATGAATTTCATGCCCCGGGCGCGAATGGCGGTTTCGAGTTCTCCCGTGATGTCGCGGTGCGGTCCCATGCCTAGGCTGTTCCAGCGGGTAAGCTGCGAATCCCACATGGCGAAATTGTCGTGATGCATGGCCACCGGCCCGGCGAATTTTGCCCCCGCCTTGGCAAAGAGCTCGGCCCATTCCCCGGCATTGAATTTCTCCGCCGTGAACTTCGGCACCATGTCCTTGTAGCCGACCGTGTGCTGGTCGCCGAATTGCCTTTGATGATAGCGGAACGTGGGGCTGTTCGTGTCATACATGCTGTGCCCGTACCATTGCCCGCCGGCCGGACCTTCCTCCGCGCCGACGGTCACCGGGCCCCAGTGCGTGTAGATGCCGAACTTGGCGTCGCGAAACCACTCCGGATCCTGGTGCGCTTGCAAAGATTCCCAGGCGGGCTGGAATGGGCCCTTGGCCATCGTCTGGCTCACGCTCTCCAATTGCTCCTTCAGCGCGGCTTCGGTCGCGCGGTCGGGGAGAACTCCCGCCATGACGCCAATGACCAGAACCGTGGACCGCAGCAAATGAGGCTTTTTCATAAAATCAGTGGCGGTTGGTATGTTGTAAAATGAAATCCACGATCGGCTGTGGATCGCGGAGGCTATGGGGATGATGCGCCACGCCGGGCTTGCTGATAACCAGGATTTCTCCGCCGAGTTTTTTGTATCGTTCCTCTACCAGCCGCGTGTTCTCCGCCATCGGCACATCCACATCCGCCTCGCCGCAGACGCTCAAAATGGGAATGTGCGCCTGCGCCAGGGGCGCCAGGTTGTCCACCGGATTTCCCCGGTAAGCCCGTGCCGCTGGATCGTCGAGTCCATAAACCGCTTTGCAGCGGGCCCAGTCGTTCGCTGACCCTTTGCCCTGGCCCCAGCCGGCGGGCCAGCTTTTGAAATCGCACACGGGAGCATCCACATACAGGCAGGCCACCCGGTCGGGATGCCGGGCCGCCCAGTTGAAAGCGAACAACCCGCCGCGGCTGAATCCCTCCAGCACCGCCTTGGGCGAGAGTTGATACGTGCCGGTCAATTCCTCATAAAAACGATCCATGTGATCGAGTGCCACCGGTGCGCCGTACAGGTTTTGGACGTTGACATAAGCCACGTGCCAGCCATTCGAGAGCAAGGCCAAATCGCCTTGCGGCTCGTGCCCGAAAAATTCCGTGCGCCAGATCCAGGGCTTGCCTGCGGCCGGGGCCGACGGGCACACCAGTAAGCCGTCGCGACCATCCACGGAAAAGGTGAGCTGACAAAATCCGTGCCAGGTATTGGTCGCCATGGGCGGCACCGGGGGCGCCGTTTTCACCTGGGTGGTGCCATTGGCCAGCATAAGCGCGAACAAAATGTGGAGAATATTCAAGGCCCGGATTTATTTGGGTTTAGCGGAAAATGTAATACAGGATGGTCATGGCAATAAACACCATGGCCGCCAGGAATTTATAATTCGCCAGGCCGGGCCAGCCGGGGGATTTGAGGGCATCCTGGGGATGTTCCCAATAAAGTTTCTGCGGATCTTCCGTCGCCCGTTTCGGCCGGGCGAGCGACAGCAGCACTTGCAGGACGATGCAGAAACACAGCAGATAAAACGCCATGAGCATGAACGGCGTGGTGTAAATAAAAGCCGGGATCCAGCCAAACGCCGCCGGCTGCCAGACATGCAAGGTCTTGCCGGTAAAGACCAGCGCCCCGGTCAAGGAGCCGATCCACATGGTCCACTTGGCGCTGAATGCCGAGGCCCGCGGCCAGAAAACGCCCACGGCAAACACGCAGGACACGGGGGGCGCAATATGGGCGATGATGTCATTGATGCCGGCGAAAATGCTTTTGTAATTATCCAGCAATGGCACCAATCCGATGCCCAGCAGAAAAGCGGCCAGCGACGCCAGGCGGCCAATCAATACGAGCCGGTGCTCCGGCGTTGCCGGACGAAAGCGGCGGTACAGATCATAGCTAAAGAGCGTGGCAATGGAGTTGGACGCACTCGCCAGATTCCCCATGAGCGCCGCCATGAGGGCCGCAGCCATCACGCCGAACAGACCGGCCGGCATGAGGCTTTTGATCATCAGCCCATAGGTTTCCTTGGAGGACATCACCGTGACATTGGCCGGTAGCAGCAGGTTTTTTTTATCAAAACCGGACATCAATGTCAGCGGCTGCCCGGCGTTGGCCAGCGCTTTGGTCAGGTCAATTGATGGCTGGCCCTCGGTATAGCTGAACTTTTGGGTTTGCCCTCCGAGCGCCTTGCCGGTCAGTTCCAGCTCGTATTGTTTGCCGGAGGCCGTGATGGCCGTTTGGCTGCGCACCCGGAGCTGGGCCAGGCCGTCCAGTTTGCCGCCTTGAATCATGGTGAGAAACATCAGGCCCGGCAGGATGAAAACAAACACCGGGAAAACCTTGATGAGGCCGCAAAACAGCGGCCCGGTGCGGGCATGGTTTTCATCCTTCGCACCCAGCACGCGCTGGACAATGGTCTGGTCTGCGCACCAATACCAGATGCTCAAGGCCGGATACCCCAGCAATACCGCATACCACGGCAGGCCCGGTTCGTCCGCCGGCGAGCGCAGCATGGTCAGCTTCAAGGTTTCGCCGCTGGCGTGGAGCTGGTCGGTCATGCCCTGCCAGCCGCCCACTTTGGTATAGGCCAGTCCCGTGATGATAATGGAGCCGGTCAGGAGGATGACGGCTTGAATGGTCTCGGTCAGGACCACTGCCGAGAGTCCGCCGAGAATGGTGTAAATCGCCGTCAGCGTGGTCAGCGTCAGAATGCACACCCATTTATCAATGCCGAACACGCCGTGCAACACCAGCCAGCCGGTTGAGAGCGGAAAAGCGATGTTGAAAATAATGGCCGTCAGCATCGAGAGTCCCGCCAGCCAGTCGCGACACTCCGGGCAGTATCTTTTTTCGAGAAAATCCGGCAGGGTGGAAACTTTGGCGCGCATGTAAAACGGCACAAAGAACAAGCTCAGCACAATCAGCGTGTACGCCGCCAGCCACTCAAAATTGCCCATGAGCAGACCGGAATCATAGCCCGCCTGCGCCAGGCTGACGAGATGCAGGCAGGAAATATTGGTGGCAAACAGCGCCAGCCCGATGGACGCCCAGCTTAGCGTGTTGCCGGCCAGAAAATAGCTGCCGGCCTCGCTGCCTTTGCGCTTGCGCAACCCCACCCACACGCCCGCTCCCACGATGCCCGCGAGATAAATGACAATGATGATCAGGTCAAGGAGTCCAATGTTTTTCATGCTGGAATGAGGGTGAGCCAGCCCTTCAGTCCGGACGCCGCCGACATCAGGACAGGATTGGCTATGCGGGATTTCATGGCAGGAGTCTGGCAAACATCCCGCGAGCGGTCTTGCAAAATATCACAGCGAATGATTTTGAACATGCTGTCCTGACTGGAGCTGACCGGAAAATTTCCCGCCCGCCC
>CAISVF010000015.1 GCA_903888765.1 uncultured Verrucomicrobia subdivision 3 bacterium
CAGCACGATCGCGGGGCGGGACGATTTCAATAGGTCGTGTCGAAATGATCGGGATCCTTCGCGAACTTGGCGTCAACCGAGTGAGAAGTTCGGGTCGCCGGGACAAACTTGATAGATGCCCATGGCACTGAGGATAAACCACGCGGACATCTGGCCGCAGTCTTCATTGCCAATCAAACCGGCGGGCGTGGCCTGATAGAACTCGGTCATGATCTGCGTCACGATTTCCTCAGTGCGCCAGGGCTGTTCCGCCCAGTTGAACAAATAGGCGATGTGATGGCTCGGCTCGTTGCCGTGCGCGTATTGGCCAACCAAGCCTGTGATGTCGCTGGAAATTTCCTTCCCGGTCAGGGCGGAACTGGTCGTGAACAGGTCATTCAGCTTCGCGGCAAATTTTTCCCGCCCGCCAAACAACGCCATCAATCCCGGCACATCGTGCGGCACAAACCACGTCCACTGCCAGGCGTTGCCTTCGACATATTCGCCTTGGGTGTGGTTCGAGTCGGTGGGCGTGAACGGCTCAAGCCATTTCCCGTCGGAGTTCTTGGCGCGCATGAAGCCGGTCGCGGAATCGAAATACTGGCGGTAATATCCGGCACGCTTGAAATACTCCGTCGCCGTTTCTTCGCGGCCCAGGCTCGCAGCCAGCTTGGCGATGGTCCAGTCGTTGTAGGCGAACTCCAGCGCCTTGGAGACGGATTTGACTTCAAGATCGGCGGGAATGAAACCCTTTGTGGCGTTGTAAAGTTTCGCCTTCGGCATGAGCCGCTCGCGCACGCCAGCCGAGTTGTAAGGGATGGGTTTTATGTTGTCATAGACCGAGGAAAACACCACCGCTTCCATGGCTTTCTTCTGGTCAAAATCGCGCAGCCCCTTGACGTAAGCATCCACGATCACTGGCACGGCGTGGTAGCCGATCATGCATCCGGTGTAGTTCGCGGCCAGCGGCCACATGGGCAAGATGCCGCCCTCGTCATACATGCGCAGCAGCGCACGAACCCACGCCTGGTCCAGCTCCGGATTGATGATGGTGTAAAGCGGATGCTGCGCGCGAAACGTGTCCCACAAGGAGAACACCGTGTAGTTCGTGAAACCGATGTCCTGATGAATCATCTGGTCCATGCCGCGATGACGCCCGTCCACGTCGCTGAACAAGTTCGGGCAGATGGCGGTGTGATACAGCGCGGTGGCAAAAACTTTCTGCTGTTCGGCCGTTCCGCCTTTGACCTGAATCCGGTTCAGCTGTTCCGCCCAGACCGACGACGCCTGTTTTACCACGCCGTCGAAATCCCAGCCGGGCATTTCCGCCAGAAGATTCATCTTCGCACCGGCGCAATCCACCGGGCTAATGCTGACTTTGACCAGCAAAGTATCGGCGTCCGCTGCGGCAAAGTTCAACCGCGCCTTGACGTTCTTGCCGGTGACGGAAGTTTTTCCTTTCTGCCAGGCGTCATCCACGAACAGCTCGGCAGTGAACGGCTGGGAAAACTCGGCGTAAAAATAAACCCAACGGTTCTCGGCCCAGCCGCGCACATGCCGCCAGCCGGCAATCTCGCGATTGTTAATGACATTGATCTCCGCCTTAAGGACCTGGCGATTCTGGATGCTGTGCTTCAGGTCCACCACCACGCCGGCTTTGGCGGCTTTCGGAAAAGTGTAGCGATGAGTTCCCACGCGCGGCGTCGCCGTGAGTTCCGCCTTGATCTGGTAGCGATCCAGCAGCACGCGATAGTATCCAGGTGTCGCGAACTGGTTTGTTTTGCTGAAGGCGGAGCGATAGCCGTAATCCGGCTGGTTGGGCGTTCCCGAGCCGATGCTGACCTCGCCGGTGAACGGCATCATGAGCACGTCGCCGTAATCGCCGATGCCCGTGCCGCTGAGATGCGTGTGGCTGAAGCCCCAGATTTCCGAGTCGGCATCGTAGTAGCCGCCGCAGGCATCCCAGCCGGAAGTGCGCGTATCCGGGCTTAACTGCACCATGCCAAACGGCATGGTGGCCCCGGGAAACGTGTGCCCGTGAAATCCCGTGCCGATGAACGGATCAACCTTTTCGAGAACGCGGTCGCGGTCAGGTTCAGCCTGCAGGCCGAAGGCGGCAGCGAAAAACAGGATGCCAAGCAATTTTGTCAGTTTGAGGTTCATAGTATTCAACAAGTGGAGCGCGGCTGTGTCGCAGACCACCCGTAGCAGTCCGGGAATACATCGCAGCTCCGCAAATCCGCGACTCGCTGCGGCTGGCCGTGGGCGAGACAGCCGCGCCCCAGTTTTTCAGACAGGCTCCCAGATAAAATGGCTGTCCGGAAGGCTTTCATTTTCGCTGTGGTCGCTGCAACCGATAGAAACCGGAGGGTTGGGTCAGGAGCGGGCTAAACTGAACTTTGCCTTGGGTGAAGGACAGGCCGTTGGTGACTTCCTGCCAATTCGCAGGATTGAGCGCCGCCGATTTGAACTGCCTCCAGCCTACGGCATCATCGGTGACACTCCATTTCAGCATGTTGCCTGAAATTTCAAGCCGGGGAGCACCGGACAACGCGCCGGGATTTGGCTCCTCCGGGAGAAACACGCTGGCCCGGCGGAGGGCGACAGTCTTGCCGGTGCTGATGTTGATGCGAAAATCCGAGCCAGTGTTCTGCCGGTTGCCAAAAAATCCGTTCGTGAACGTCCAGCGAAAATTCTTCCAGCCTCCATTTCCTGTGGTTGTCACGGTGGTGGAATGATCGCTGTAGGCATTGGTCAGACTGTCGTATTGAAGCTTCAGAACGGCGCTGGGAGTGTTGTCAAAATACTCGATCTCAACCGTGGCAGCCTGACCGACGGCATTGCTGACGCAGAACGTGTCAGCGATCCGGAAATAAAAATAGCGACCCACATTGGTCCGACAGTATTGGCTGCCGAGGAACGCGCCGGCGGTGGAACCGTCCACCCATTCTGCCTGGGTCAGATTGTCGGCCACATTCGTCGGGCCGAGGTAGGCCGTGGCATCGGCTCCGGCAAACGCCACCGGGGCGAGCGCACTTGCGGCGGGCAGACTGCTTGAAACCGTGCGCTGGCCGTTGAGCATTTCGCGGCCGACCCCGCTCAGGCGCAGATACCAGAATGGATCCAACCCTGCATTATCGAGATAATGCCCCCACGTGTTGGTTCCGCCCGCATCATAAATGTCCGGATGATTGTCGGACATGGGCATAATGGCCGTGCCTTCGTCATACTCATCAAACATGCCGAGGAAAAGCTGGTCCGCGCCGCAACTGACCGCGTTGTAAAGTCGTGTCCAATAGAACAAGCCGCCGCCGCGAGCCGTGTATTGGTAGGGGAAAACCGTCTTCTGAAGATTGTTCCAGGAAAATCCGGGCCAGGCGTGCGGGAGGATTTTCAGCCCCCAACTGTTGAGCGTGTTCTTCTGCCGCACGAGATCCGTCTGCGAAGTTTCCAGCCAGCCGAGCAGGGCGTTGTATTTCTTGTAGTGATTAGTCCAGGTGGTGTTGCCCTCCCACGTCGAATTGACTCCGCCGATGACGTAAAGATTCTGATTCGTGAACCAACTGACGATTTGATCCGCCTGCGCCACGGTGAAATCACGGCCATTCACGGAAAATCCCCAAATGAACAACACCGGTTTGTCATTCTCGCGCAGGTAACGGGGATCATCCAGAATGTGACACTGATTCACGAGGAACTGCCAGTCGTTGGTCATGACCTCCAAGGGATTGGGATCGGTGTCCAGCGAACTGACATCGTATTCGATGGCCCAGACGCGGCCTTCCTGATTGGCTGCTGCGCGCACGTTGCTCAGCACATACTCGGGCGCGCCGTAATAGCCGCTGCTGGTCCGGCTGACGAAGCGCTGCAAATAAACTCCGTCAATGTTGTGCTGTCGCATCCAGCGGAAATGGCGTTGAACCGTTTCGGGATCGCCTGAGGAAAAGAGATACGCCGGCCGGCCATCCTGATGCACCATGCTGCCCGCCGGATAGACTTGATCCGGTTCGTATTCCTCCAGCCACGGCCACATGTCCACGGTGATTTCGGACGGCGACGGATCAACGATTGAGGAGCGCCCCCAATGCCGCCAGCCCAGGTCATCCAGATCATTGGGCGTGGCAAACCAGCCTTGGTAACCCGCCAAGGCCTTCCCCACGAGCGTCTGGTTGTTCACGAAATCCTTGCTCGAACCGGAAAACGGCGAAAGCCACGGACGCGCAAGGGCCTGTTGAAACCGCTCGTCGGCAAACGGAGCGGAACTGATCGTCACTCCCGCCAGGCAAAACGGCACGCCGCCGATGTTCTGAAACCGGATGCGGAAATCATTTCCGCCATTCTGCCGGTTGGCAAATTTCGGGTTTTCAAACATCTGGTAGGAATAGACAAACGCCCCGCTGTTCACGCGGCTGGACCGCGTGTGAATTTCCGGGGCGCGGTATTTGTCCGCCGTGGTATCGCCAAAGGCGGAATCATATTGCGGCGAGAGCTTGCCCGGCCCGCTGTCCAGATATTCAATCCGCACATAGACCGGCCCGCCGGAGGAGGTCCAAGTCAGAGACGGCGCATCGAAATAGAGCATGTTCGTCGCCGCCCAAACTGTCCGCCCGTGCACCACTTCCGTGGTGAACGCCCCCTCTGTGGAAGCCGATGGAGTCAAATTGACCGAATCCGCCATGACCCTGGCCGCCAGCAGCACCAAAGCCACGAGCGAGCGGGCCGGCTTCATCGTGTTCACGGGCGGGAATTATTTTGCGGTCAACGTTTCCGGGCAAATCATCGCCGAACTGGGCGGCAAGGTTTCCGGCGCAACGCCCAGCGAGCGATTCGGCTTGTTGCCCATCTGCAACTCCAGCGTACCACCATTGGCGATGTCCGCGTGGCGAAACCAGATTTGATCGAGCGCCTTGGCGTTAAGCTTCACGCTCTGGATGTATTTGTTATCCACGGAACTGTCCTTGGCGATCAAGGTGAAGGTTTTGCCGTTCTCCAACCAGACAGTGACTCGCTTGAACACCGGGCTGCCGAGGTCATACACCGGCACACCGGGCGTAACGGGATAAAAACCCATCATCGAAAACACCACCCACGCCGTCATGCCGCCGCCGTCTTCGTCGCCGGGAATGCCGTGAATGTCGTCGTTGTAAAATGCATTCAGCAAGTTGCGAATCTGCTTCTGCGTTTTCCAAGGCGCGCCGACGCGATTGTAAAGATACGGCGTGCTGAAGCTGGGTTCATTCGCCATCACAAACTGTCCGACCAACCCGGTCGAGTCCGGGAACTTCGCCCAGTATTCATATTTGCTGCGATCCAACCCTTCGCGAAAGAGGTTATCGAGTTTCGCTTCCGCCGCCTTGCGCCCCCCCATCAGCTCAAACAAGCCGGCGAAGTCGTGCAGCACATCCCAATTGTAGGTGTAGGCGTTGTTCTCGTCGAAGTAAGCACGCCCACCCTGCCCGCCTCCGAACTTGGGATCAAACGGCTCGATCCATTTCCCTTCGGCGTCCTTTGGCCACATGAAACCTTGCTTCGCGTTCCAAACATTCTTGTAGAAGCCCGCGCGCTTCATGAACAAGCCGTAGTCCGAGTCGTGTTTTGTGTCCCTGGCGAGTTGTGCGATGCACCAGTCGTCATAACTCGCGCCGAGGGTGACCGCGACCGACTGGCGGTTCTCAAACGGATGCACCAATGGCTCGGTCTCCTTCTGGTCGGGCCAGAGCGACGGAAAGTAGCCGTGCTCGGCGTAGAAATCATCGAGCGCGCATTTCGGGCCGTTGCGCCAGGGCAGTAGCGTGGCTTGGAGGGAATTCTTTCGCAGGCCGGCGTAGGCTTTCTCCACATCGAAATTCCGCACGCCCTTGAACCACGCATCCGCGAACCAGCCCGCCGCGTGATTGCCATTCATGCAGGCGTAATCACCCCACATCACGGCGAACGACGGCATCCAGCCGGATTGCTCATACATGCGGACGTAGGATTGAAGCTGGTCGGCTTCCATCGTAGGGTTCAGCAAGAGATGCAGCGGCTCAAGCGCGCGGAACGTGTCCCAAATCCAGTTGTCCACGTAGAACGGGCGTGCATCCTCGTGGACCTGATGATCAAATGAACTGTAATAGCGTCCGTCCTCGGTGATGTTGATCATGCGCTCGTAGCAACGATAAAGCGAGGTGTAGAACACGCGGCGTTGTGCGTCTGTGCCGCCTTCAATCTTGATATGGCCAAGCACTTTGTTCCAACGATCTTTCGCGGCGCTCTTGATTTTGTCAAAGCCCCACGCGGGGATTTCCTTTTGCAAGCTTGCCTTCGCCTGCTCGACGCTGATGAAGGAAATGCCATAGCGGAATTCCAGCGAAGTTGTCCCGGCTTGCGCAACGAGGCGCTTCTTCTGGCCACCAGTTGCGGTGAAATTCACCGGCGCGCTAAACTCGCCGTAGAAATACGCTTTCATGTCCTTGAAGCGCTCCTCGCCGCTCACGGCCCGGTCGCCTTCCGGCGTCAGTTCGCCGGGATGCACGTTGGCCAGATGCACGGCAGCTTTGCCATCCGGGAAGGTGAACCGGAAATAGCCGCAGCGCTCCGCCGGCGTGAACTCGGTGCGGATCAGCGATTCATCGAAGCGCGTCGAGTAGTAGTAAGGCGTGGTGACCTCCTGATCCCACGCGGCCGGCGCGGCGCTCGCGCCGGGCATGAGGAAAAACAATTCCCCCAGCCGATGCGAAACAATGGTGAGCGGGAACGAACGGATCTGGTCGTCCAGTTGGTCTTTCCGCACGGGATAGACGCGCACCATGCTATTGGGCAGATGCACGGTCGGACGGGTGGGTTCGAGCAGCAAACCCACGCCGCCAATGGTGGGATCAACGTATTCGACTTGGGCACGGACCGGCGAAACCAAGCCGGCCATAAGCAAGGCCGCCAGAGGCAGGAAGAGTTGTTTCATCGAATTGCAGGTTGAGTGAGCTTGTGATTGGTGTTTTGGTAAAGCTCTTTGTCGGCGGTAACTTCGCCTCGCAGGATTCTGCCGGCCTCGCCCGTGAGCCACAGATAATGGTCGCTAGGCAGGTCTTCGTAAGTCACGAACTTCGCCGGGGGCTGGTCGGTCGGGGGATTATTCGAGCATTTGAAGATGGCCGTGCCTTCGTCAATTTCATCGAACATCGCCACATAGATCATCTTTGCTCCCGACTGGATGGCCGTCGTCATCAGCCCCCAGTAGAAACTCCCCTTCAAACGCGGGATGGCATCATACGGATCGCGGCCTTTCGACAAATTATGCCAGCTGAACCCGGGATAAACGCACGGCGCGTAATCCAGTTTTCGGGCCGCACACCACGCCTGATCCGCAGCGACGTGCGCCCCATAGCGATTCATTTCGCCATACAGGGAGGCGGAGAAACGCCCGACCATCCACGGCATGATTACATCGGCCTTGGCCATGATTTCGTGCAAATAAGGATCGGGAACGGTGTCGGCCCGCAAATCGCGGAAATAGCTGGGCACACCCAGCATCACGCTGCAGCCGCCGTATTTCGGGTCGTTCTTGAGAAACTCCAGGAGCTTTTCCAGTCCGATGTTGCGGATGTTGTAAGGCCGATCCGGAAAACCGATGCCCCAGATGGTGACGAGCGGCTTGCCGCGATGATAGAGGTATGGCTGATTCGTGCCCTGCGACGTGAGCTTGAGTTCATCCACCAGTTCCTTCCAATCCTGGATCAGCGACGAACAATCCTCGCCCGGCTTCAATCCCGAGAGGTCATACATCATCGCGATGGCCCGCCCATGCTTTTGCGCCGCATGCAGTGCGTGCCCCAGAATCACCCGCCCGTCGGCGCGGCTCTTTTCGGTGCGGGTCACAGCGAAGAACCGCTGTATGAACACCCCGTCAATGCCGTAGTCCTGCATCCATTTGAAATGTAAATCCACCGTGCTCTCATCCCAGGAACTGAAGACCCGCGCCGGCGAACCGTCATACAGTTGGAAACCGGTGGGATAGGTTTTTTGGTATTCGGAAACATCCGGCCACAGGTCAACCGTGCAGTTGGTCGGATTGAATTTCCCTCCACCATAATGCACCCAGCCCCGACCCGAGCCATCACCCTCGGCGCGAAACCAGCCCTGGTAACCGCACATGACGCGGCCTTCGTATGAAGGATATCGCGAGGTAAGTGAATGTTTCGTCCCCGCGGATGCCTCAGTCACAGCCAGCACCGTCAGTGCCGCCAGCATGCAAATCGATTTGCTTTTCATAGTTGGAATTTTCCTAAAGGCGCTCCGCGAGTGTGCCGGCCGTCCAGGCATCAAGCAGTTTCGCCATATCCGCAAAAGACGCCGAGCGACCAGACCGGACAAAGTGTCCGCCGGCGCAATTGCCGGCCAGCACGATGCCCGCGTTGTCCAAGCCTATCAGAGCCGCCGCGAGGCAACCCGCCCCAAAATTATCGCCGGCCCCCGTCGAAATCAACGGATTGGCACAATACGGTCCCGGCACATAAACTGTGCCGGCGGCACTCGCGCAGGCCACCCCGTTGTTCGGATGAACGATGACGCGATCCACATCAATCCGCGACCAGAGCAAGGCCGCGAGTTCCGCCACAGAATCGGCATCTTTGCGACCATAAAACTTTCCGCCGAAAACTTCGGCCATCTGCCAAGCCTCTTTGAGATTGAAACTCAGGAGGGTGTGGCATTGGCGGGTGATCGGCTCCATGCGCGCCAGCAAATCCTCCCGGTCCGCCAGCGGGCGGTTTTCAAATTCCGCCAGATCCATGAAGTAGAAAACTTTTTTGGCCGGCACGCCGAGTTGCGCCAGTCGCGCGGCCAGGTTGCTCCAGATTTCTCCCGCATGCGGCAGCTTGCCCCAGTTGACCGCACTGATGAAATCGGCAGCTTGCAGTTCTATATCCAGCGCCTCCTGACCAACACATTTCAGCAGGCGTTCCCAGGTGACTTCCGCGCAGGCAGACATGTCATTCAACATGACCTTGCCGTCGGTAAACTCCAGGCAGGTGGTTAGCGCGGCCCGGCCCAGTGTGTGAAGCCGCCGGGTTTTCCCGCCCAACGCCCCTTGAAAAATGGGCATCACTTCGTTCTCGCCCAAAGGTCCGATGCAAGTCACGTCAATCTTCCCGGCGTAGATATCGCTCAAAGCGGCGACGAAGAGCGGTCCGTTCCCGCCGAACTTGTCTCCCAACTGCCGCACCGGATAGGAAGTGGCAATGCCCGCCGCTGCCGTGACCTTCGCGCCAAACTCGGCCATCGAGGGCGGCGTCTGCAAGCGGACAAAGGTGTCCACGAACCCGTCGAAGCCGCACAAGCCGGAAAACCGTTTCGTCGCGGGCTCGGCGGTCTTCGCCTTAAACTCTGCAATGACCGGAGCGAGCAATTGCAGGTCGCGATAAATGATGGGCGACGTTTGGTTCATGATGCGGAATGACTCGTGAGATTCTTCCGGCCAATCCGGTGGCCCACCGCGCCGTAAAATGCGACGTAACCATACGCAATCAGCGGCACGATGAAGGAGAGCGGCAGGTTCTTGGTCACATCGGCTACGAGGCCCTGCAGCGGCGGCAGAATCGCCCCGCCCAGAATGGCCATCACCAGCAGCGATGACACCTGACTTTTCAGCACTCCCGTGCCTTCCAGCGCAAGGGAGAACGTGTTCGACCAACCAATCGAGGTGAATAACCCCACCGCCACCACGCACCACATGGCGAGTTTGCCGCCCATGAGAATTGCCACGAGCAAGAACGCC
>CAISVF010000016.1 GCA_903888765.1 uncultured Verrucomicrobia subdivision 3 bacterium
CGCTAGGAAACAAGTCGAGTGGCCGAATGTCCACGGCCGGGAAAATCCGCTTGTATAGCTCAACCCGCTCGGAGGGCAGGTCCATCATGCGGTCGCTTGCCATCAGGGCCTGCCCGGTTAAACCCTGCAGCGTGGCCCAGGCCCGCGCCTGTTCCAGGGTGAGGGGGTGGTGCACCATGACGACATCGGGGTCGCAATACCACACGATGTTATGTAAAAAATAGGATCCCATCGTCGCATTCAAAGCAATTAAAAATCCATCCCAACCTGGCAGCACATCCGCGCCGAGCCGCCATCCCTCGGTGAGGCCGGCGCCCTCAAGCGGACGCTCCCAACACCCGAGCAGGTAGCGCTGGCTACCGATGGTATCATGAATGGTCTGCAACGTTTTTCGATATAGCGCGATGGAATTGGTGGTGGGATTTTTCATCTGGGAGGCGCAGCGCTGGTATTCTTCCAGCACACATGGTTGGCCATCTATCTTGAAGTAGTCAAAACCCCATTTGGTGAGATTTCTGAATAAATCCTTCAAGTAGTCGTGACCTTCCGCAGTGGAAGGATCCACCAGGTAATTACCCTCCCAAGTATCCGAAAGAGAAGTGCCATCCGGCTTAAGCAAAAAAGCGTTAGGATGAGTCTTGATGACCAGGGGATTGCTTTGACCGTGCGGTGCAATCCAAAGTCCGGCCTTGAAACCAAGCTGCTTGATGTCTGTCGCGAGGCGGTCCATACCACCGGGGAATCGCTCGTTAATGGTCGTCCAATCCCGATTGTCGCCATAACCGCGCCCGACGCCCTCCCAACCGTCATCAATTTGAACATATGTCAGGCCGAAATCTTTGAGATTGGCCGCCAACCATTGTGCATTTTTGTGGATTTCATTTTCATTAATGTCGTAAAAGTAATAATACCAGGAACACCAACCGGATGGGGGAACAGAGAAAATGGACTTATCGATCGGCCGGTAAAATTTGATGCCTAGCGTATTGCGGTAATAGTTTTTTATGATGGTTTCGTCATTAAGGCGAACCTCGTCTTTGGCTGGATTGAAATTTCCCTGCGCCAGCGGCGTGTTGACCGTTCCCAACATCATCACAAAGAGATCCGCATTTGCGCTGTCATGAAGGCGGCAGGGAATGGAAGGGGTTTCGCAACAGGCGGGGAGCGTCATGAATAAAAGGTTTGCCAACAACCCAAGCGAGATAAAGAAAGTGCGCTTCATAAAAGAATGGAAAGGGGCCGCCAAGATTCAGTCTTCCTCTTGAATGGGGGCACGTTTCTGAGTGCTGACAGACCCGCCTACATTGAGGATCACAGTTCCGGGAGCTGAATCGATCTTGCCATTGTTGATTTTGAAGGTGAACGAATCAGTTCCCCGATAGCCATTGGCAGGCGTGTAAAAAAGTTCAGGCGGGGTGCCGGTCAGGGTGCCATGAACCGGCGGGCTAACGATCGAGTAGGTCAGGAGATCATCAGGTGCAGCGTAGGCATTTAATGTAATGGGCCTGGTTCGGGTCGCAACCACAACCTGGGATCTGGCGATTGGCACAACATGATCCAAAGGCGGCGCATTGGTGGCATTTTCCAAGGTAGCTATCGTTTTGACGAGCGCCTGATATTGATCTTCGTGTTTTTTCCATTTGCTGAGATAACTTTTCAAGGTAGGCAATGTCCAACGGGCGGCTGCGCCATAAGCCGCCAAGGCATTCAAGGCGGGAATCTTGAAGCCAGTGTCGTTCCAACCAAAGCCCCGGGGCGTAATTAACATGGACAGGGCCAAAGGAATGGCCTCGGCAATATGATATTTCGCCAGTGTCTCAATGCCGGAGGCGCGAGGATCCATACTCCACATCGTGTCCGCCTGGCTCTCGGTGTCGGCAACCTCAAAGATGGCCGGCAGCAATGGTTGAATATCCGCCAGCGACAAATGTTTATAGACGAAGCTGGCCACCCCGGACCGCGGGTTTGAGTCCGGCTGGCGTAGCCCAGCCTCGATGGCCGGATTGAGGAGGTTTTTGGGCGCGTTGACCGTGTAAGAAGTCACATCGTTGCCATGATAGACGGCATCACCAAACAGTTCAAAGGATAAGTGACTGTTGGCAAGCTGCACTGGATCTTCCCAGGCCACCATATCCGGATCCGTGGCGTTTTTGGTGAAAGCGATCAGCATGTTGCTCAGTTGTGGGCTGGCCGCTGCGCCGAAACTTCGCAAAGCATTGGCTGCCTGGGCACGCACCCAGACATCCGGGTCGCTTAACTCCTGAACGAGCAGGGGCAGCGCATTGGTGTTTTTGGTCACACCCAGTGCATGGCAAGCGGCCTCACGCAACTGCGCGCTGGTGCTGCTGCCGGCAATTCTGATCAGCCCAGGCACCAGGGGGGCCACGTTCGTCCGCCTCCCCAAGGCAACCGCTGCCCAACCGCGCACGAGAGGATCGTATTCGGCCAGAGCCGACATGAGTTGATTGGTGTCATAATCAGATAAATGCTGATCGAACATTCCAGCCCAGATGGCGTTGGTCACCTGGTCCTGGCTCAACCAGTTGGCTGGATTGGAATTCCTGCCGGTGAGATAAATTTGCTGGCGTGCCAAGGCGTAAGTGAGAACGTAGCAGGCGGTGGGATCGAGCTCGTAATAACTGCTGGCTTGCCAATAATTGGTGATGCCGGAGCTACCGCCGTATTGATCTTCGCCATCATACACAAACGAGCCATCGCAACGTCGCTCCAAATCTAAGTGCCAGCGGATTTGGGCCCAATAAGCGGCAAGCGCATTGGTGCCGCCGAGACTGGCAGCCAGCGGACTCCACAAGAAACTGAATCCCTGCCCGGTGTGGCCGTATTCGCGGCCATTGTAGCCAGCCAAAGTCATGCGGGTGAAATATTCCGTTTCCGCCGGCTGATTGCCCATCATCGCAAACATCAATGCAGCGAGGGATTCCTTGCCGTTGCCTGCATGATAATACCAAGGTTCGTGTTCGCCGTAGGGGATATTTCCTTTCTGCACATAATAGCCAAAAAACCTGGAGGCCCGCTCGATGGCCGGGACAATCTCCGGATCCAGCGCCTCCCCACTTTCGCGAAGGCATTTCTTTCCCAGAATAATTGCCAGATTGGCGACCAGGCCAGCCTGGTTTACGGGGCCGTACGGCGGAATGGTTCCATGCAAACTCCCATCGGCAGCCAGGAGGCTGCCACCATGTCCGAAAGTGCCGTAGCGACTCTGGGATTGCGCGAGAGCGACGGTATATTCATTGATAGCGTGCAAAACATTCGTATCGCCGGTGCGCAGATAATACTCAGCGAGAAAAACACCATTGTAACCCCAGCCCCAAGTATCGGCTTTTTGTGCTGATTCTCCGGGCGGATAGCGGAGACTCAAGGTTGCTGGGCCGACGGATCGGGCGTAATTTCGGACCACAGGCCAATATTTAGCATCGCCAGTGGCCAGCAAAGCCAGGCCTAGAATGGGCGGTCCGGGATAGCTATTTTCCGGACCATCGGGAAACAACTCCTTATTAAGGATGTTGCAAGCGTTCGACAGGATTAGTTCTGATTTCGGGCAGTTATAAGGTGAAGTGGCGCTGTAGCCACCCAGTGTTTGCAAATGAATGGAAACATCCTGCGTAGTTCCCGCCCGCCAGCGTTTAATATTCAGCACGCCGTCTTGGGCCTCAGCTTCACCGATTTGCCAACCCAGACACTTGCGGGAATCACCGGTAAAGAGAGGGACAGGCACTTGGCCCGTGCCGGCGCTGACGCCCAGGATAACGTCGTCGCGGTCCAAGATCCCTGCGGCGGGCGTATTGGTGCCGACGGTCGTGACCAGAATCTGCCACGGCGGAGTGGCGGTCATCAATCCTTGCTGGCCGGCATCAGTATCTTGGTTGAGGTAAATCCAGCCACGCATGCCCGTGGGACCGAGATTGTAGGTGCTTTCCCGATTGATCGTGCTCAGGTCACTGCGCGTAAGATCCGGCGCCTGTGTCCGGGATGGGGAGGCGGCCCCCAAACATAACCCCAGTTTAAAGAACGCAAAGCTGGTCCAAAAATGTAACTTCGTTTTCATAATCAAGCTGGCTTCAGGTGGTCCACGAAGATAAGACGATACAACTTTGCGACGAATTTACCAGACCTCCACCTGCGATTCGTGGGAACGCCACATTGGCTGCCCGGCCTTGACGCCGAAGGCCTGGTAAAATGCATCCAGATTGGAGAGCGGACCGTTGACGCGCCATTTAGCTGGCGAATGGACATCACTCAGAAGTTTTCGGCGCAGATTTTCCTCGCGCTGTTGATAAACCCAACCTAGCGCATAGCCAAGAAAAAAGCGTTTCAGCGGAGTGAATCCCCCGATTTTAGTCCCTTGTCGGTATTGTTCGGTTTTCATAAAGGCGTCAAGTCCAAGCTGTAATCCCCCGTAGTCCGCCAGGTTTTCCCCCAAACAGGCGCGACCGTTTATGTGCAGCTTGGGCAGTGGCTCGTAGGCATTAAATTGCGCGACCATGACGTCGGCTCTTTTTTGGAAGCGTAACGCATCTTCCTTGGTCCACCAATTCTTCAAGTTGCCGGCGGCATCAAATTGGCGGCCCTCATCGTCGAATCCATGGGTAATCTCATGGCCGATGGTTGAGGCACCGCTATACCCATATACCACCGCATCATCCAAGTCCCCGTCGCACTCGCCAGGCACCGTGAAAATTGCGGCAGGAAGGACAATCTCATTGTTGGCATGGTCGTAGTAGGCGTTATAGGTTTGCGGAGTCATGCCCCACTCGGCCCGGTCCACGGGTTTGCCAAACTTGGAAACCATGTCATTGAATTGCCAACGAGCCGCGTTCATCATGTTCTCGCAGTAGGAATTCGTGGATATAACGAGCGCCGAGTAATCTTTCCATTTATCGGGATAACCGACCTTGGCGGTCATTTTTTTGAGTTTTTCCCTGGCTTTGGCTTTAGTGGCTTGACTCATCCAGTTGAGTCGGTCAATTCTTTCGCGATAGGCGGACTGAATGGACTTTACCAAGTCCGCATAGCGCTGCTTTGCCTTGGGGGGAAAATACTCCTGAACGAAGATTCTTCCCAGAACCATACCCATGGCGTCGCTTTGTGAATCCAAGACGCGCTTCCAGCGCGGCCGCTGCTCCTGCTGGCCGGTAAGCACCTTGCCAGTAAAGGAAAATTCTTCGTCGGCCCAGGACTTGCTCAGATACTTGGCATATTCCGCAATTAAATGAATGCGCAAATAATCCTTCAATACGAGCAGCGGAGTTTTCTTCAACAACCGGTTTAGGCCCGTAAAAAATTCCGGTTGCCCGACAATGACAAATTCAGGGTGCAACGACATGGCGGCCAGCCGTTCGTCCCAAGCAACCAGAGGCGTATATTTAGAGGCCAAACTTGCCGGCGACATCTTGTGGTAGTTCTTTTCCGGGTCCCGCAAGTCTTCAAGCTTTCGCGAATTCCTGGCCAGAGCGGTCTCGAACAGCAAAATATTCTTAGCTTCCGTAAGCGATTCTGGACCGGAGCGGCCCAACAGTTTGAACATTCTGGCAAGGTGAGCCACATATTCCTTGCGGATTTGTGCCACGCCTAGTTCCGGGTTGAAATAAAAATCGCGTTCCGGCAGACCCAGCCCACCTTGGCCAACGTGGACGGACATCAAATCGCTTTGCTTCTCGTCCTGGCTCACCGACACGTCAAAGAAAGCGTCCACGCCAATGCGCCGCAAGGCAAAAGAAACAGCAAGGCATGATTGCACTTCGTTGATTGAGTCAATCAGCTCGAGTTCGTTCTTCAACGGAGTCAGCCCGAGTTGATTTGCCCTGGCTTCATCCATCGCAGCAGTCCAAAAACAAGCAATCTTATGCTGATCACTTCCGGCGGGATTTTCCGAATTGGTGGCTTGTTCGTTTATTTTGCGAAGTTTGGCGTATAACTCTTCCTCGACCAAATTACCGATGCCCCAAGCGGGTTCGGATGCAGGTATCGGGTTGTGGGACAGCCAGCCGCCGTTGGCGTAGTCATAGAAGTCCTTTCGCGGATCTGCTGAGGAATCCATGTTCGCGGCAAGAAAATCTTTTGTGGCAAGTTGGGAAAATGCCGTGAATGGAATTATCAAAATCAGCGAGCAAAAACGGAGGAATTTTATTTTCATATCAGTTAAACCTTATGCGTTCATATTTCTTGTGGCGGCAAGAAAATGTGATTGTGCCTTTTGATTATGGGTTGGCGACTTCGATTCGGTAAAAACGTTGCGGTTGGCCGACAGTGTTCGTGTCGCTTAATGACATGGTTGAACCAGTCGCGGCGGCGCTCCATCCATTGGGCGGCGGAAAATTGGGCGGCGCAATCACCGGCACCCACGTTGCGTCTGTAAGCGCAGTTTTATGGGTGAGACGATAAATATAGCCAGCAACCGTTGAGAAAGTGAAGGACGGCACTCCTCCCGGCAGAGCGATTCCGCCGCCGCCAAAATCGGGAACGGTCAGCGGCGCGAGGGTGGTGAAGCTCTGCACGTTTGTCGCCCAGATGGAGCCGGCAGAGTTCGTGGCACGGCAAGTAAAGTAGTAGGTTTTGTTTGGAGCAAGTCCTGTAGCCGAGTAACTGACGTTTACGATAGGCACATTTGTCCAGGTTCCAACGAAGGCCGAGTTGGTCCACAGGGTGATGCTGGTTCCACCGTTGACCGTGTTCCAACAGGCATGAACTGAATAGTTGGTTCCGAAACCGCACAGCGTGGTATTAAGCACGGCGGAATTGGAGGTGATGCCTGTGGCGGACGAGTTGGTAAGGCCGGTGAGCGGAGCCACGGTGACCGTGCCGGTGCCCGTGAAGTCGGCATCATCAATGAATGTCGCCCCCGACCCGGTGGCGCCATAGGCGCCGTAAGGCTGGGAGGTGGAGTTGGTGTTGCTGTTGATGCCGCTCAGGAACAATGCGGAAATCCACCGGGTGCCAGTGTAATTTAATGCGGCCACGCCACTACTGCTGATTTGCAGGATGCCGCCGCCAAGCGCGGCTGGCACGGAACAGGCAAGTATGCCGGAGGTGACATAGGTCCCGCCGCTGTAGCTATTGGTGCCATTGAGGTTCATTGTTCTGGTTCCAGTCAATATCAGGCCGCCGACCCCAGTTAGGTTGCCACTAAACGTCATATTAAAATCGGCCTGAACCGTTGTGTTGGAGTTCAGAGTGACCGGACCTTTCCAAGTCGCATTAAACCCGTTTTCAGAGATGATGGTTCCGCCGTTCAAAACTAGGGCATTGGTTGCAATGACCCTTTGCAGCAACAGAGTGGCGTGGTTGTTCATCGTTACCGGTCCGGATCCAAACGAAGCGTTGTAATTTGGACTGGTCGAGTTAAATACACCGCCCACCGACGCCGTACCGCCATTGATTATTGTTCCACCGGCGTAGGTGTTGGTAATCCAGTTCATTTGTAACAACCCCTGATTCAACACCAGACCTCCTGTGCCAAACAACACATTGCTAAGCGTGACTTGTCCGCCACCCGTGCCGCCCAAGGCTGTCAAGGCGGAAAGCTTCAGTGGATTGTAGAAAAAAATTCCGTTGGCGCTGTTTTGATTGATTTGCGGAAGGAGCGGGCCGTTGTTCACAAACGCAACAGCGTTGGTGCCTCCGAATGTCACCGTGCCGGCGACGTTAAGTTGGTTAAGAATAAACGCGTTGGTCAGATCATTCGTGACAGTGTACGTGCCGGAAGGATTAAAATTTAGAGTATAGTAAGGCTGGCCAGTAACGGCAGGCGCAACGGAAACACCTGCGGCATTCGTCCAGTTGGCCGCGTCACTCCAGTTGCCGGAGACGGCGCTTTTCCAGAAGTAGGAAATGGGCAAGCCCGCCCAAATAGCGATGGATACCGTGGCTGGTGCGGAGTTGCTAAGGCCGTTGTTAACAACAAAGGTGAAACTATCCAATCCGTTGTAATTAGTTGCCGGTGTGTAAGTCACATAGGGCGGAGTTCCTGAAAGAGTGCCGTGAGTCGGCGGTGTCGCTATGGCGTAAGTCGAATTGTTGCCCGTTCCCGTCAGGGTTATAGCCAGATTGGTGTTTTGAACCATGGTCACACTTTGCGGGTAGGCAATGGCCGGCCAATTGGTAACGCCGGCCCCGTTGTATAACCACTGCGGGGCGATAATCACGCCGTTGGAGCCGGCAAACGATGGTCCTGTCCACTTGAGCTTCGCCACGGCATTACCGGTTTTTTCAAAGTAATCCATTTGCACGACATATTGCCGGCCCGCTGTCAGGGCAACCGGAGCGCCATCAGTCCATTGAAGCGACTGGTTCACCCAATCATTGATTACGGGCACGCCGTTCACATATAAATTAACACCGTCGCTATTGAGGGTTGAGAACACATAATTTGCGCTTTCGGGCGCCAGCAAAAGGCCGGTCCAACGCACGCTGTAATTTGTAGCCGACATCGTGTTGGTAGGAGGGCTGGCTCCCCAAGAAAAATTGACGCTGGTGTCGGTGCGGGTGAACTTAAGTCCCGTAAAATCCACATTTGTGTAATAGGCACCCGTCAATCCGCTGCCAGGAGCCATGCTGACGATCAAGTTGACAGTTCCTGCCGAGGGCGAATTGGTCACACTATCAAATACTTGAAACGAAAAGTTGTCCACGCCGGCGTAATTGGAGGATGGCGTGTAAGTTAAGTTCGGCGCTGTGCCCGTAAGAACGCCATGTGAGGGTGCAGTCACATTTGTGAAGCCCACGTTGCTGGTTCTCCAGGAGAATCCGGTCAGCGTAACGGCCACTGCATTCGTAGTGACTACCAATTGGGAATTTGCAACCGGATACAAGTTAGTGATGCCAGATGGCGTGGAGATGGCGCTATTTATGCTGGCAATGGCGCTATTCAGGGCCGTGTATTGAGATGATGTCGGATCCCATGTCGAAAGATAGCCCCGGAGGGTGGGGAGCGTCCAGCGGGCTGAATCGCCATAATTTGTCATGGCTTTGAGAGCGGCGATCAAGAAAACGCTGTTGTTCCAACCGAAGCCCTTGGGCGTTACCAACATGGATAATGCCAGCGGGAGGGCTTCGGCAACGCGGTAGTTGGCGAGTGTCGTGATGCCGCAATCGCGCGGGTTCATGCTCCACATCGTATCCGCCTGGCTCTCGCTGGCGGCGATTTGAAATACTTCCGGCGACAGGGTCTTGACTTGTGGCAGGGTTAATTTGTTTTGCGCAAACTGGGCCACTCCATAACGCGGATTCGAGTCGGGCTGCTTCAGGCCGGCCCTTAAGGCCGGATAGAGCAGGTTGGTGCTGGCGTTGATGGTGGAAGAGGCCACGTTATTGCCTCCATAAACAGCATCGCCAAACAGTTCAAACGATAAATATCCATTGGCAATCTGCACGGGATCGGTCCACACCACAGCATTCGCATCGGTGGCGTTATTGGTAAACGCCATCAGCATGTTGGTCAGTTGGGGAATGGCGGCCGAACCCAAGCCACGCAACGCGTTGGCGGCCTGGGCACGCACCCAATCGTCCGCGTCGCTAAGCGCCCTGGCCAGCAAGGGTGCGGAGTTGGTTTTCGCCGCCATCAGCCCCGACCCAAGAGCTATGCAAGCAGCCGCGCGCTGAGAGCCATTGGTGCTGGCAAGAAGATTGGTTAGCATGGAGAAACTGGTGTTCGTATTGGAAGCTATCGTAGTGGCCGCCCACCAGCGTACTTGCGGGTCATATTCGGCCAGGGCGGAGAGTAGTTGATTGGTGTTATAATTACCACAAGCCAGACCGAAGTTTCCCGCCCAGATGGCGTTGGTGACTTTAACACTAGATAACGAGTTGGCCGGGTAGGCATTTTTGCCCGTCAGGTAGAGCGCCTGGATGGGGAGGGCATAGGTCAGTACATAAGTCGCCGTGGGATCAATACCATAATAATTGGCCGTGCCCCAATAGTCATAGAGTGCGCTGCCGCCGTATTGATCCCCTCCGTCATACACGAAGGAACCATCACACCGGCGCTCCAGATCCAAGTGCCAGCGAATTTGAGAAAAATAGGATGCCATGGCATTCGTGCCGCCGATGTTGGCCGCCATCGCACTCCACAGATAACTGAACCCCTGGCCAGTGTGGCCGTATTCACGGCCATTGTAGCCAGCGAGCGTCATCCGGGTAAAATATTCGGTGGCGACCGGCTGATTGCCCTGCAGCGCGAACAGGAGGGCAGCCATGCTGTCTTTGCCGTTGGAGGAGTGCTGCCCGCCCAGACCGCCACAGCCGGGTTGGTGTTCGCCGTAGGGGATCGAACCTTTATTGACATAGAAACTGAAGAAATTATCCGCCCTGGCAATGGCCGAGGATATTTCCGGATCCACTGCGCTGCCACTTTGCACCAGGCATTTACTACCCAGGACAATGGCGAGATTGGCGACCAGACCACCTGAATTGACCGGGCCGTAGGGTCCCATAGTGCCATGAAAACTGCCATCGGTATTCAGAAGCGAACCACCATGAGCCAGCGTGCCGTATCGGCTTTGCGCCTGAGCCAGAGCCAAAGTGTATTGACCAATGCCGTGAATCACATTTGTGTCGCCGGTGAGCAGATAATACTCGGCCAGAAACACGCCATTGTAGCCCCAACCCCACGCGTCCGCCCCGGATGTGTTCTGGCCAGAGGCATAGGTAATGGCCAGCGTGGCCGGCGCTACCGAATAGGCATAAGCCTTTACTTGCGGGAGGTAATTCGTATTACCGCTGGCCATCAGCGCCAACCCCAGAACGGGTGGACCCGGATAGCCATTTTCTGCTCCGGAAGGAAATGATTCCTGGGCAATGATGTTGCAAGCGTTGGAAAGGATCAGTGCGGATTTCGGGCAATTATACGGAGCCGTGGCACTGTAGGCGAGGTTCAAGAACTGCAAATGAATCGTAACGTCATTAGTGACACCCGCCCGCCATTGCTTGAGATTCATCGCGCCGTCGCCCGCCTCCGCAGCCCCGATGGCCCAGCCCAGGCATTTGCGTGCATCGTTGGTAAAGAGCGGAACGGGAAGGTTGCCCAACCCGGTGCTTACGCCCAGAATCACGTCGTTGCTGGCCATGATGCCATAGGCCGGCGTGTTGGCTCCCACCGCCACGACCAATATTTGCCAGGGCTTCTGCGCGGTCATCAGTCCATAATCGCCGACATTGCGCCCGTCACGATAAAGCCATCCGCGCATACCTGTGGGACCGAGACTGTAGTTATAGGTGGTGTTTATTCCTGCGATCACGCCCGGCGAGGTCAGATCCGGAGCCAGTTGTGCCTTAGCTCCGCTGGGAAGCCCCAACAGCAGCGCGAAACTGATGAGGCCATACTTTATGTTCTTCTCAAATACCATTTTTGTTGACGCCGCTTCTCGCCGGATAATAACAGGCTTTTGTATTCGCAATATCAATTGAGCACCCGATGTGCATGATTAAGGTCTGGTCCAGATTATTCCGAATGGCGGCGCCAACCTAAGACACCGCCACCCGCACCGAACCGCAACTCATGACCGGTCTTTGTGACGGCAACCAAAACCATCACGAAACTGGCAAACTATTTACATTCAGTTGCCGTGGCAAATCAACCGATAGTAAGCGTCCGTATGGGGCACCTCGCCGTCGTTAAACACGAAACCGCCGCCGCTCGCCTGCACCTGAAAGTCAGGCATGCCCCACGGCTGGATTGCGTGCGGTGCATAACTACGTCGTTGTTCCGGCGCAGGTAGTAAATTATTACTTAAAATAAAATACTGTGCGGGCATCTTGGAAACAACTGGCACTTTGCGTTGACTTGTGTGACATTTTGCGTTGACCGAGAGCAACTGCTGCCAGCGGACATTTGGAGCCAAGCCAGCATTCACCTTCCGAACGCACGCGATGGGTAGCGTCCACAACCCGTCTGCGCTGCAATCCCAGGCCGACTCCGCCTTGTGACCACCACGCGGAGGTTTGAGCACTTCATTATCGGGGTGATCGCGCTAACCACATCACTGCTTCATCCGCGTGTCGAAGGGGGTTCGCAGCGGGTGGCTAACGCGTCGCGGGCAGGAGGAAAAGCATGCCCTTGCCCAGCGCGTCGCCGACGAGGAAATAAGTTTCCGCATTGCCGAACTCGTGATGGCCGTGGCTGGGATTGGGCGAGTCCTCGGGCTTACGGACAAATTCGTGCGTGGGAACAAATAGCACGTTGCCCGCAAACTCTGGTCGCGCGGCAACCGCCGCCTGCGCCGCGCGCAAAGCCTGCCAATCACCGGTGGCCTTTAACCACGGGCCGGTGAGTTCGCCAATGACCACGGGCAGCTTAGGCGTATTGAATTCGCGCCGCACGTCGTGGATCAAGTTGACGAGATTCTGCTCATACTCAGGCACGGCGGTCCGGCCGTTCACGCCATCGTTCCAGCCTTGATACCAGACGAAGCCGGCCAGTTCATAGCCGCAGCCTTTCAAGGCGGGAAATTCTTGATCCATGTTTGCGAGCGCTTCCCGCACCTGCTGAATCATGAGCGAATAATATTTTCCAACTTTGCCGCCCGAGGACGGCGGACGGAAATCGCGATACAAACTTTTTCCGCCCCATGCAGTTTTGATAATCAAAACCGGATTCTCAATGTTATCGCCCACGACATGGCCGAATTGCAGTTCTGGACCGAAATGATGCTCATCGCCATACACGGAAAAACCCAAACCGAGCGGCCCCGTGAGCAGCGGCTGGTCTTCGCGCTGATAACGCACCCAAACATCTTTGCGCACGGTCCATTTGCCGTCGGCACTTTTGAGATGCTGGAACAATGCGGTCTTCGCGGGATCGGCCATCAGCTTCACGAGCGTGCCTTTGCCGTCGTTGTAGTCCGGTCCGTCCAAATCTACCACGGCCTGACCTTCCATATTGGATTGACCGGCGAGGATGAAGACTTTTACCGGTTTCGATGGGTTGATGTTAGGCCAGGCGGCGAGCGGCGAAAAAATCAAGGCTGCGATAATGAGCAAGGTTCGTTTCATAATGTGATTCACTCTTTTGCGGCGGCTGGGAAAGTTGGATATACCAGCGCAGGCTCGCGTCCCTCAAGAACGGAGACGGTTTGCCCGGTGAGGCGTTTCAGATAACCGTTCGCCAGCGTCTCATCCGATGGCCTAGGGAGCGAAGCGAGAAATTTTTTCAACAGCGGCAACGCGGGGCGGGCGCGCTCGCCGAGGCGATTGAGCACATTGGCTGCTTGCAGACTAAAAAAGGGCGAATCCGCGTTTTGCAGGCAACGCGCTAGCACGGGCAGCGCAACATCGGTTTTTCCAAGCGCGGACAGTGCTTCGGCGGCAGCCACCTGCACGGCGCCCGACGCGTCCGTGAGATGTTTGCGCAATAAAGCTTCTGTCGGAGCGGCTTTGGCTCCGAGCATGGTGCAGCCTTGCGCAGCCCACCAGCGCATCGGCTCGCTCGCGTCGTCCAGCGCACTGATCAACTTCGGGAGATTTTTTACATCGCGTTCCGATGCAGCCGCCGCCAGTGCTAGGATGCGCTCGAGGGGATAAGCGCCGTTTCTGCGCGAGGCTGCGTAACCTTCGAGCGGCGAGCCTTCGGGGATGAATCCATTGTCATTAATCTCCAGCGTGTGCCGTGCAAGGGCCGCGCGCATGCGCTCGAGCGTTTCGCGGTGAGCGGCATCGGTGGCGAGGTTCTGCACGCTGTCGGGATCGGTCATCATGTCATAAAGTTCCTCGGTCGGTTTCGCTCCCCAAAATTGCGCGGTAGCCGACGTGAGTTTTCCTTCGGCAGCCATGCGCTGCCACGACTGATAGCCCCGCGCTTTGAACATATAATCGAGCCGCTGAACATAAGCCAAATCGGGCCGGTAGTTGTGGATGTAGAGCCAGCGACAATCCATGACAGAGCGCATCATGTCGTAGCGTTCATCCATCCGGTCGCGGGTGCAAAAAACGAACTCGTTGGTCTTGGCCGCCGGACCGGCGAAGGCGCAGCCTTGCATGTAATCGGGAATATTCACGCCGGCGAGCGCCAGCACCGTCTCGGCGAAATCGGTAAAGCAGACCGGCTCTTTGATGCGCGAGCCCGGAGCCGCCGGCGCGAGGCGCCGCCACTTCGGCGGGAAATAGACAATCAGCGGAACGTGCGTGCCGCTCTCCTCAAGAAATCGTTTGCTGCGCGGCAGTACGCCGCCGTTGTCGCCGTAATAAAATATGATGGTATTTTCCGCCAGGCCGTCATCCGCGAGAGTTTTAAGCTTCTGCGCGATCTGTGAGTCCATCAGCGCAATGTGATCATAGTAACGTCCCCAGTCCTCACGAATCTCCGGCGTGTCAGGCTGATAGGCGGGAATGCGCACCTGGGCGCGGTCCGTCGGCGGCAACGTGAGCGGCAGTTCTTTGGTTGGAAAGAGGCAGCTCTCGTGCGTCACAAAAAAATTAAACACGCTAAAGAAGGGATGCGCGGGACTAGGCCGCTTTCGCCAATGCGCTTGTGGACTGCTCTCGTCCCAGGCTTCCCTAATGCTGACAGGCGAGTTGTAGTCGGTCTTGTCGTTGTTCGAAGTGTAGTAACCCTCAGCCCGCAACAGCGCCGGAAAGCCCTTGAGCCAGGCCGGGATCTTTCCCTGGGCACGCATGTGTTCCGCCGGCCCGGCGGTCGCCGCATACATCCCGGTGATTAACGCAAATCGCGAGGGCGCGCATACGGGTTGCGCGAAGCAGCGCTCGTAAAGCACACCTTCATCTGCGAGGCGATCCAGCGTAGGCGTGTGCGCTAACGCATCGCCATAACAGCCGAGGAAAGGATTGTTGTCCTCGCTGACGAGCCAGAGAATATTGGGGCGCGCAGATGCGTCCCCAGCGCGCAGCGTGGGCAACGGCATTAGCAGCAGGGGGCCCAGCAGGATGAGCATTAATCGATTTCTATTCATGAATCTTGCCTGGTTTTGCCATAACTGTTTTCGGCGTGGTTGCGTTCTTTACAAATTCTGCGATGGCGATGCCGGTTTCACCGGCCACAGAGTAGAGCAGATAAGTCCGGTTGGCTTCCACAAAGATCGCGAGGTCTCGCAGGGCATTTTCCCGGCCCGAAACCTCGCCAGCGGCAGATTTTTTCAGCGGTACTTGCGCCCCTTGCCATTCCGTTTCCGGGCGGAGAACTTCTTGCGGCTCGGATGTTTTCCATGCCGTCCAGTCGCTATCCAGTTCCAGTTGACAACAAAAAATGTGTTCCGGCGCATCGCCGATGTTCGTGTAAAAAATCCACAAGCGATTGCCGGCGCGCTGAACCGCGACATGGCGCGGGCCGGGCGAGTTGGCTTCCTTGTCTCGTTGGGCTCTGCTCGGAAACGGATTGGGACCTTCCTCAAATTTTGTCAGTCCGTCCTGCGACCGGTAAAGAAGCCCGCCTTTGGCCATCGCATACCACCAGCCGTCCAACCGGAAAATACGCCGGTAAAAAATGCCCAGAATCTCGTCCGAGGACTTGAAGTGAAGCCCGTCCCGCGAAGTGGCGACAAAAGTTTTCTGACCGGGGACATTTATCGCGGGGCCGTGGAAATAGAGCCGGATCTGCTTTTGTTCATCATCCACCACAACATCGGGCGAGGCGATGTGGTTTTTGCAGCCAGGCGCTTCCTCCAGCCGCAAGGTGCCGGGTTCGTAAATTCTCCACGGCCCGGCCAAGTCGTCCGCATAAGCGAGCCGTATGAATTTTCCGCCGTGGTGGGCGAAGTAGAGATAATATTTTCCGAGCGGATTTTTCAACCAGGCGGGGGCGCGAATCAGCGATGGGCCGTTAATATTTTCGCCGTCGCGCCCCGGTAACATTTCGGGCCGGATGATGGGGTTGGTTGGAAGGCGGACCACTTCGAACTGGCTGCGCGAAACATCTTCTGCGCGTAGAGGTAATGCGAAGCCGATTGCCGCCAAGGCCAGAAACCCAGGAACCATAATTTTTAATTGTCGAAATAGGTTCATCACCACAGCTAGTCAACAGGGGCGTGACCTGGCATCCACAGCCCGGTGGGTTTGGCGACGTGATAGGGCGGACGCACCCCCGGCCCCAATTTCTTCGCACCAAGATCCGCGTCCATTTCGGTGGCGTACTTTTGCAAGCTCGCCACGATATCCGGATGCTCCGTCGCGACATCGGTGGTTTCACCGATGTCCATATCGAGGTTGTAAAGTGCGGGCTTGAACGGTGGTGGCGGCGGGGCGGATTTTTTCCGGGTCCCCGCCTGGCACGCGATGGCGAGTTTCCACGGGCCGCTGCGGACGGCTTCGAGTCGGTTGCCATTGAAGTAGAAATAGGCTGCGTGTTCCGAGTCCTTGGTCCGGCCAAAAAGGATGGGCAGAATGTTCCGGCCATCAATTTTTACCCCGGACGGCAACCTCGCTCCCGCCAGCGCGGCGAAGGTCGGGAGCAAGTCAATGTTGCCAGCCACTGCATCACAAGTGCTGCCCGCTGGGATACGACCCGGCCACCAAGCGATGGTCGGCTCGCGCACACCGCCTTCGAACGTGCTGAACTTGCCGCCGCGCAGTGGACCGGCGGAGCCGCTGCTGTTGCCCAGCCCCAGCCATGGACCGTTGTCGCTGCTGAAGAAGACCAGTGTGTTGTCCGCGAGCTTGAGTTCGCGCAGCATGTTCATGACGGCCCCGACGCTCCAGTCGAGTTCCTCCACCCAGTCGCCATAGGGGCCGTTGGCCGAATGGCTTTTGAACAGTTTGCCGGGATGAATTGGCACGTGCACGGCGGTGTGCGGAAAATAAAGAAAGAAAGGGATGGTTGTATTTTGACGAATGAATTTCAGCGCTTCATCTGTGTAGCGTTCGATCAAACGGTCTTGGTCGCGCGGCGCGAGCGTTTCAATCACCTGCCCGTCGCGCACAAGCGGCAACGGTGGCGGGCCTTTTTGCTTCGTCCCGGCGGGCGCTTCTTCGCCGCCCATGTCGTTCGAGTAAGGCAGTCCGAAATAGTGGTCGAAACCGTGGCGCGTGGGCAGCACTTCCGGCGCGTCGCCCACATGCCATTTGCCGATGCACATTGTCGCATAACCCCCGGATTTTAGCAGATCAGCCACCGTGCGCTCCTTCGGATTTAATCCGATTTTGGCGGCTGGGAAAATAACTTCCGGCAACGACACGCGCTTGGCGTAACAACCGGTCAATACTTGAGCCCGCGACGGAGTGCAGACCGGCGCGCCGTAAAACGAGGTGAGCTTCATGCCCTCCAGCGCCATCCGGTCGAGGTTTGGGGTATGATTTTTTGTTGAACCGAACGGGCCGATGTCGCCGTAACCCATGTCATCAATCAAAATGAAAATGATGTTAGGCTTGGCTGCCAGCTTGGGTGCATCGGCCGCCTGAAGCGCGGCAGGAGGTGGCAGGAGGGCTGCGAGAAGCAGAGCCAGCATGATTTGTTTATTCATATTTTTCGTTGGCAAAAATCAAAACGCGGGTGCCGGTAAGAAATTTCTAGTCAATCGCCTTGATTTTTTTCGAGTTAAAAGTTTTGGCTGGCAGGTCCCATTCGGCGGGCCTGGGAGGAGCAACGATGAGCGGAGCTTCGTCGCCGCATTCGCGCTGGGCTTTTTTTAACCGCCCGGTCAAGGCCGCAACTTTCGCTGCGAACTGCGGCAGTCCGGCGAGGTTGGTGGCTTCTTGCGGGTCGGTCTGCAAATCAAACAGCTGGGTCTTGTCCACCTGTGGATAGCGAATGAGCTTCCAGCGCTCGTCGCGAAAAGCGCGTTGAACGTCTTTGTAGGCGAACAGCATTTCCTGGCGGGCGGGTTTCGCCGGATCATGCAGCGCGGCGCTGAACTCAATGCCTTCGCTGCCCTTTGGCGAGGCCACGTTGCAGAGTTTGCCGAGCGTAGGCAGCACGTCGAAAAGATAGCACATGGCGTCCGTCCGCTGTCCGGCGGGAATGCCTGGACCGCTGATGATGAGCGGCACGCGAACGGAATCATATTCGTAAACATTCTGTTTGCCAATAAGACCATGGCTGCCGCAGGCCACGCCAGAGTCGGCGCTGAATAACACGATGGTGTTAGTCGCATACGGCGAAGCCGCCAGCGCGTCGAGAATGCGGCCAATCTGCGCGTCAAGGTAAGTGATGTAGCGATAGTATTCCGCGAGGTAGGATTTGACGCCCGCCGGAGTGCGCGGCCAAGGCATGAGCTTTTCATCGCGAATGGTCATTTCGCCGTTGTCCCACGGATGCTGCGGCAGAAAATTCGGCGGCAGCGGGATGTTGGCGGGAGCGTAGTTGAAAGAAAAATCCGCCGGCACAATGTGAGGATCATGCGGCGCGTCGAACGGCACATATGCAAAGAACGGACCGCCCGGGTGCTCCTTCAGAAAGCGAATCGTCTCGTCCGCGAAGATGGCGCACGAGTGCCGGGCACCGATGTGCGGCGGCGCAAGTTTGGCGTCCACCAGGTTGCTCAATTTCAACTGCAACGGATTACCCATGCCGCCGGCAAAAACGGAGCGAGCGATCTGGAAGCTGTGCGGCAGCGCTGGCGGACCGTTGTGCCATTTGCCGGTCATGAAGGTGGTGTAACCGTCGCGGCCAAACGCGGCCGGCCACGTCTCATCGAACGTCCCGTCGTGTATGAGATTTTCGGAAATGTGAAACAAGTTGCGCCCGGAAAGCAGCATCGCCCGCGATGGCACGCACGTCGCGGCGTTCATTCCGCCCTGCATGTAGGCGCGGTTAAAAGCCATTCCCGCATGAGCCAGCCGGTCCAGGTTCGGGGTCTTGATCACTGGATTGCCGAGCGCCGCAACCGTATCTGCGCGCTGGTCGTCAGCGAAAAGAAAGAGAATGTTCGGCCGGGAATAGGCGGTCAGCCCGGTGCCAATCAGCAAAAACAGCGCGAGGTAAACAAATGCTTTTTTCATGGCGCAATTTCCAGCGGTTTTAAAATCACTCATTCAAGGAGGGAAGCGCCCTGGGCTGGTTGAGTTGCTTTTTCCAAATGTCCACCGAAACGTCGTTCTGCTGCGGCGTGCCCGGAGTGCTGCGGCCGTCAGCGGCGTATTTTTCAAGCAGTCCCGTGAGACGGGCGACAACTTCAGGATGGTCGCCCTGCACGTTTTTTGTTTCGCCGATGTCAGTTTTGAGATCGTATAGCTGGATCTCCGGCAGATGTTGGGTGGTCACGGCTCGGTCGCCGGGCTTGCCCCAGCCCCCGGAGCCGGGGCAGAATTCGAGTTTCCATTGACCTTGACGGATGGAAAATCTGCCATTGACGCTGTGATGAACCACGGCTTCACGCAACGGCTGTTTGTCCGAGGCGAGCAACGCGGGAAGAATGCTCACGCTGTCCTCGGCGGCGTTTTCGGGAAGCTTTGCACCAAAAATATCCGCGCAAGTGCCCATGAGATCGGTCAGGCAAATCAGTTGCGCGCTCTGCGAACCGGGTTTTACTTTGCCGGGCCAGCGGACAAAAAACGGCACGCGATGGCCGCCGTCCCAAATGTCGCTCTTGTAGCCACGAAATTGCGCGCTGGCGAAATGTCCAAGCGCTTCAAGCTTGTCCGTGCCGGCGACGGGTGAACAGCCGTTGTCGCTGGTGAAGATGACGAGTGTGTTCTCGGCAATGCCAGCCCGGTCGAGCGCGGCGAGCAACTCGCCCACTGCCGCGTCGGTCTGCATCACGAAGTCGCCATATTTGCCGAGGCCGCTTTTGCCCTGCCATTCCTTCGTTGGCAGGATTGGCTCATGCGGCGAACTCAACGCGAGGTAGAGAAAAAACGGCTGATTCGCTTTCGCATGTTCCGCGATGTAGCCGCAACTGCGTGTGATCAGCGTGGGCAGCATGTCTATGGGGTCAAGCAATTGCGCAACGCGGTCGTCTTCAAAAACGGAACGCATCATGCGCGCGTGATGAAACCCGTAAAAATAATCGAAGCCACGCGTTAGCGGCCCGTTGCGCGTAACGGCTCCGAGCGGAGCCCCCATCAGCCTGGCTTCGTTGTCTGAATTCCTGGCCTTGTCTTTGTTGCCCGTCTTGTCCGCGCCTGCAATGGTGAAGCCGAGATGCCATTTGCCGATGCACGCCGTTTCATAACCCTGCTGCTTGAGCAACGCGGCCACAGTAAGCCGATTTGACGCGATAAGCGGCGGCACATAACCATCCAGCACATTGTTCTGCAAACGCGATCGCCAGGCGTATCGCCCCGTTAGCAATCCGTAGCGGCTCGGTGTGCAGACCGATGCGCCGGCGTGTGCGTCCGTAAAAATCATGCCTTGCGACGCGAGCCGATCAAGATGCGGCGTCTTGATTCTTCCGCGCAGTGGATTCAGAGATTGGACGTCGCCGTAGCCAAGGTCATCGGCAAGGATATACACGATGTTGGGCTTCAGTTCCGCTGCGGAAAGCCTGCTGAGGCCGAGCAGCGCGAGGAGCGTCAGGAAATTTAGCACTGCGCGTTTCAAGATTTTATTGGTTCTTCTCATGATCCTCCGAAAACCATAAGTACCTAATTCGTCGACACACCGTTACGCCAAGGAGGTTGAGTTTTCATCGCAATTTCCGCGCGCCGGATGAAGAGTTTCTAAACGGGCCGTCGGTTACACTTTGCCGGTTGAGCTTTGCGTCAAAGAAATTCGTATCAATCTGCAGCGAAGGCCCATCGGGGTTTTCGTAGGCTGCGTTGGGGATGCTTGCCTTGCCTAGCAGTGCAGTGGTGACCAGGCGGTTCCTCGCCGGCTGCAAATGGTCCTTTAATTTGAACTCCAGAAAGAATCCGTCTTTGCGCCGGACCAATTTAACACTCGGATCGAAAGTGGCGTGGACCGTGGCATCGGTCTCATTTTTCCACGGCGTTGCGCCGTGCAGATAAACATTGCCGCCCGTGTAAATAGGGACATCACGCACATCGTAGGCGCACAAACCAAACCCCGCGCCCTGCGGGGAAAAAATGGGACTCGTTGGCGGCGGCTCCAATTTTTCCAATTCCCGGCGGGATCCGCCATCGCCGATAAAAAGGTTGCTGTAAAAACGATGGTCTCCACCAGCGATGTTGGTAAAACCAGCAATGTTCACGGAGTGCGGCGAATGGAAAGGCGTTGACCGGGCGTGATCGGGCTGGCTGATGATAATTCCGGTCATCAAATTGTGCGCGTAAGCGCCGCCCTCGGACATATCCCATAGATTTACCGGCGAAAGAAAGATGTTGTTGTCCACCAGGAATGGCCCGTGATCCACCTCGGTGTAAAGATCCTGAGTGGAATTGTCGTGGAACAAATTCCCGGAGACCCGCGTGCCCTGTGCCATCCAATCCAGCCACAGCCCGCGATAGGTGCGGTAAATGTGATTGCTGCTGATTACACAATCAATTGCCGCATGAAATTTGATTCCGCCCATTTCGGCGCCGCCGAACTGGCGTTGCACATGGATGTCGTGAATCTTGTTTCCGCTGATCGTGCTGAAAATCGCGCCGAGGCTGCCGCAGATGCCGGTTTGCTCGCAGTGAGAGATCTCGTTATCGCGGACGACATGATGGCCCACCGTGCTGCCGTTCCAATCATTAGTGAGCGCGCGCTGGATGGTCAGCACGTAGCCGCCGGAGGAATTAGCTGAGGTGTTGTCCCACGCGTCGCCGTATTTGCCGAGCGTGATGCCGGAACAGCGGGAATGGCTGATGAGGTTGCTCTCGATAATCCAGCCTTTGCTCCAATGTGTGCCAATCAAGCCAATTTGCTCGGCGGTCGGCGGCGCCCAAGGCGTCGCGGCATTCCGCAAAACAAAACCGCGCACGGTCAGAAAATTGATGCCAGTTTTCTGCGGATAAAACACGGTCTGGCGGACATTTAGTTCCACTCGCTGTTGGTTTGGATTCACTTCGGGGAATTGCGCCCAGATGGTTGTGTTTATCGCATCCACTTGTCCAAACCAGAGCGAGTTCGTGCCGGCTGGTTTGAGCACAGCATCCAAAGTTGACGACTCCCAAAGCCAGTCGCCATTGAGATACACCGCCCCGGTATGATGCTGCGACCCTCCGGGTGAAACCAGTCGCCGTGAATCAAGTCGCGGTATGAATTGAAGGCTCCGTAGATGGAATTTGGCAGCGTGCTTTTCCAAGTATCATCCTGCACGCGGATCCAGTTTGTCACTATTTCTGAACCGGTGATTTCCACGCGCTCACCCGGTGCGGCTTGATAGACAATGCGCTTGCGATCCGACTCCCCGCCGCGCGGCGGGCTGATGCGTTCTCGATAGACGCCGGCGTGAATCGTGATAATGTCGCCCGGTTGCGTCACATCTGCGGCGTGTTGAATTGTGCCAAAAGGTGATTCACCGCTGCCGGCGTTGGCATCGCTGCCACTCAGCGCAACGTGAAATTCAAATGCCTCGAGACGAGTTGCCACCAAAGTGAGGATGAAAGATACAACGACCGCGATGTTCATTTTAAGCTTTGTTTGGCGGACTGCTTTTTGCGATACTCTTTCGGACTCATTCCGACCAGTTTCCGGAAAGTCCGGAAGAGGTGGCTGGGCTGCGTGAAACCCGTCACGGCCGCTATTTCGACGACCTTCTCGTTCGTAGTGGAGAGGAGGTTCTTCGCCTTCTCCATGCGGACCCGGACGATTTCCTCATTAATTGTTCGTTTGAGCTCTTCGCGGAAAGCGATCTCAAGCGGTCGTCGAGAAAGCTCAGTGGCGGCAACCACGGAATCCACTCCCAGCAGATGATTGGCATAATGATCCTGGATGTAGCGCAACGCCCGCGCCACTTGCAGGTTCTCAATCGCGATAACGTCCGTGCTGCGCCGGGTGACCAGCCCCGTGGGCGGCACGCGGACGACCTGCGCTGGCGGTTTGCGCCCGGACATCAACCGGTCGAGCAAGGCGGCGGCCTGATACGCCATCCCCTCCAAGTCGTGGCACACGCTGGACAATGGCACCCGCACGCACTCGCACAGGATCGGGTCATTATCTACGCCCATCACAGCCACCCCCTCGGGTACGAGCAAGCCGGCGTCGTCGCACGCATCGATGATGTCTGCGGCTACACAGTCGTTGTAGCAAAACACCGCCAACGGCTTGGGCAGACGCTTCAGCTCACGCATTAGATGTTTGCGCCGCCCGGTCCAATCGCAGGTCGCTGGATTACCATGGCGGCTGTCGGCCGCCGGCATGAGGTGACAGGTGGAACCAGCCTGGGCCAGGCGGTTGGCAAAGCCGCGATACCGCTCGGCGTTCACCACGTCATCCAGGAACGGGGCCCAGGCGAAATGCCGGAAGCCCCGCTCAAGAAAATGTTCCGCCGCAAGCTGGCCGATCCGTTCGCTGTCACCTTCCACGCGTGGCAAATTGATGTCGTTGCGCACCATGGAAATTTCCACCGCCGGCAGGCCGGATGACAGGATGAATTCCGCCAGGTCATCCCGGTCGCCAATGAAGGAAATGATACCGTCGCCCCGCCAGCCGACGGGGATTTTCGCGGTGTAAATCATGTCGGCAACCACGTGCCAGCGGTGCTCGCGCGCATAACGGGCGACGCCTTTGAAGAAGCCGTGATGCGTGTCGGTCAGGGCGAGCAACACCGAGCGTTTTTTTGGCATGCGCCGGATACTACTCGCGCCGGCGCAACTGGCAAGCAGTGATTGGCGAGATGGCCAACGCAAAATGACATAAACTTTGACGCAAAATGCTAGTCGCCGCATTGCGCCCGCTGGCAGATAATTGGGCACCTTGAGACTAATAAGAAAACCAGTAGCCTGTGACTTGGCACCGCAAGCGGGAGAGACGCAGGTCGGCTGTTTAAGGCACTTCGGCCGCGTGAGGTTATGAAACTAGATGCGCATCAGCACTTCTGGCAATACAATCCAGCGCATCAGGATTGGATGACCGATCAAATGCAGGTGTTGAAACGCGACTATCTGCCTGGTGAACTCAAGCCGTTGCTCCAAGCCATCGGGTTTCAGGGAAGCATTGCGGTGCAGGCGCGACAAATGCTGGAGGAAACCGAGTGGCTGCTGCAGTTGGCGGACCGGCACGACTTTATTCACGGCGTGGTGGGCTGGGTGGACTTGCGCGCAACTGCGCTCAGCGACCAATTGGAAAAATTGACCAGACATCCGAAGCTGGTGGGCATGCGCCATGTGCTGCACGATGAGCCGGACGATAACTTCATGCTGCGGCCGGAATTCCGGCGAGGCATAGGACTGCTTGGTGAATTCAAGCTGACATACGATTTGCTCTTGTTTCCGAAGCATTTGCCGGCCGCGGTGAAATTGGTTGCGGAATTTCCCAATCAACCGTTCGTGCTGGACCACATCGCCAAGCCAGCGATTCGTGAAGGGCAGTTGTCGCCGTGGCAGGAAAACCTGCGGCAGCTGGCTGCGTTTCCCAACGTCTGCTGCAAACTTTCCGGGCTGGTAACCGAAGCAAAATGGCAGGCATGGAATCCGGCAGATTTTCGCCGCTATCTGGATATCGTGATTCAGGTATTCGGCCCGGAGCGCGTGATGATCGGTTCCGACTGGCCGGTGTGCACCTTATCCGGCGACTATGTTTCCACTATGATGATTGTGCTTGAGTATGTGCGGCAGTTCACAGTAGAAAACCATGAAAGCATTCTCGGCGGCACTTGCGCCAAATTTTACGGATTAAACAGGTTAACCCCCCATCGACAAGTATGAACGAAATGATGCTGGCAGGCATCCTTCATGGCGCTAAAGATATGCACGTGGAAAAATGCGCTGTTCCGGCGCTACGTGCCGGCATGGTGCGCCTGCGTGTTCGGCGCGTCGGTGTTTGTGGCTCAGACATGCACTACTTCGAACACGGTTACTGTGCCGCGTTTGTGCCAACCAGGCCATTTATTTTAGGTCATGAGTTGACCGCCGATGTGGAGGCAGTGGCTGCAGACGTGCAGACGATCCCGGTTGGCGCGCGGGTGACGGTCAATCCGGCTCGTGCCTGCGGTTTTTGCGACTATTGCAAGGCCGGCCGCGGCAATTTGTGCCGCCAGACCATCATGCTCGGCAGCGCCAGCACAGTGCCGCCGACAGATGGCGCTTTCGCGGAATTTGTCACCGTGCGGGCGGACCAGTGTCATATTTTGCCACCCCAGATGGAAGATGGACTTGGCGCGATGATGGAACCCTTCGCCGTGGCGCTGCACGCGGTAAAACGCGCCGGTTTGGTTTCAGGCAGGAAGGTGCTGGTAACCGGGGGCGGCCCCATTGGTTTGTTGGTGCTCATCACCGCGCGGGCATTGGGAGCAACGCCATTGGCTTTGAGCGACACGGTCGCAGGCCGACGGCAAACTGCGTTGAAGCTAGGTGCGGACTTGGCTTGGGATCCCGCCACGAAAAACCTTGCCGAGCAGTCGCGCGAGTTGACCGGTGACGGATTCGATATCGTCTTTGAGGCTTCCGGGGCGCCTCCCGCGTTGCGGCAGGCTTTTAACCTGATTCGGCCAGGCGGAACGATCGTTCAGATTGGGACTCTCGGCACGGAGGATGTACCCCTGCCGGCCAATCAAGTCATGGCGCGCGAGATCCAGTTCATTGGCTCTTTCCGCTACGGAAACGTCTTTGATGAAGCCATTCGCCTCGTGTCGTCGGGGCGTGTTAATCTGGAACCGTTGATCAGCCAGGTGTTCCCGTTGGAAGAAGTTCGGCAAGCAATGCAGCGCGCCTTCGCGAAGGACGAGGTCATCAAGGTACAAATCGAAATCAACGGTAGGAGCCAATAAATTAGCATGAACATTTCACCGGTTGATGTGGCGATAATAGCCAGCTATCTGATTGGCATCACGGCGTTCGGCATCTGGATTGGTTACCGGCGCGACGCTTCCGCGCAACAATATTTTTTGGCGAACAAGTCCCTTGGTTGGTTTACCGTGGGCGCGGCGGTTTTTACTTCAAACATCTCAACAATTCATCTTGTGGGTCTGGCTGCCGGGGGAGCAAAGGATGGAATGGTGATTGGTAATTTCGAGTGGATGGCGTGTTTCACCCTGATGACATTGGCTTTGATTTTCGCGCCTTTCTACCTCAATTCCAAAGTATCAACCCTACCGGAGTTCATGGAGCGACGCTACTGTCCACAGGCACGCACGTTTCTTGCCGTGATTGGCCTGCTGGGAGCCCTGCTGATTCACATTGGCATCAGCCTGTTCGCCGCCGCGAAAGTTTTTGAAAGTTTTCTCGGTGTTCCGATGGTGGAAACCATCATGGTACTCTCGCTATTCACTGTGATATATACTGCGCTGGGTGGTTTGAAAGCAGTAGTGATGACGGAGAGCATTCAAGTGTGGTTACTACTGGGGGGAGCAACTTTGGTGACGGTACTCGGGATCAAGGCGCTGGCCGGTGTTGGGGTGCATGACCTGGCCGGCTTCAAGGCCGCCGTGGCTCCGGGGCAGTTGCACATGTTGCAACCAATCAGGAATGAGCAAGGGCATTTGAACGGATTTTCCTGGCTGAGTGTCTTGCTGGGGTACCCCATTCTTGGTATCTGGTATTGGTGTGCGGATCAAACGCATGTGCAGCGCGTGCTGGGTGCCAGGAGTCTTAAAGATGGACAGAATGGTGCGCTATTCGCCGGTTTTCTTAAGATAACCCCGGTGTTTTTGATGGTACTGCCGGGGGTGATTGGATATGTGTTATGGCAGAAGGGCGCTTTTCATTTGCTGAACGTGGCTGGAACCGGGCAACCGGATTACAACACCATGCTGCCTTCGCTGATCAATTATCTGGTTCCCGTTGGACTGAAAGGCTTGATCGCCGCGAGTATGGCCGCGGCCTTGATGAGTTGCATGGCCGCCGCCTTGAATAGCTGCGCCACGCTGATTTCCCTGGACATAGTCAAGCGCCTGCGCCCCAACACCAATGACAAACGCACCGTGGCCATTGGCCGAATTGCCACTGGGGTGATCATGGTGCTCGCGATGCTCTGGTCGACGCAAGGCGATCAATTCGGAACAATTTTTGAAGCGATCAACAAAATCCCCATGACCTTCGCGCCAGCAGTGACGACCGTTTTCGTCCTGGGCGTCCTGTGGAAGCGCGGCACCCAACAGGCCGCGATGACGACCCTTTACCTTGGCTCCATAATCGGCATCTTATATTTTATCGTGGACTTGCCGAGCGTCGGCAAGCTGATGCTGGGGGCGGGGAAAGCACACGATGGTTTTACCGGTTTGGTTACCGACCCAGCCCAAGGATTGGGCGTTCCTTTCATGCTGGTGGGGCCAATGATCGCGGCATTCTGCGTGGGCATTTATGTGATCACCAGCGTACTCACGCCCGCGATGAACGCGGAGGAAGTCGCGAAAGTGTGCTGGGACCATCCGCTCGGCTTTTTGCGGGGGCCGGTGGCGGGAGCGAGCGATCCACGGGTGATAGCAACCATCTTATTAGCGTTGGTAGGGGTGCTGTATTTCGGTTTGCGATGAATTCCAACGCTTTCTGAACTGCTTATCATTATATGAAACAAAATCTGCTGGGCAAGACGGGCCTGCGTGTTTCGTCGTTGAGTTTTGGCGCTTCATCGCTGGGTGGAGTTTTTGCTCAAATCAATGAGACGGAGGGAATTCGCGCCGTGCATGTCGCGCTCGATCTCGGCATTAATTACTTCGACGTTTCACCTGCCTACGGTGCCACGCGTGCCGAAACTGTTTTGGGGCGGGCTCTCAAGGGCATTGCGCGCGATCGTTACTATCTTTCCACTAAAGTTGGCAAATATACCCAGGCCGGTAGCTATGGAATTGACACATTGGACTATTCGCGGGCCCGTATCCGGGCGTCGCTCGATGAAAGCGCAACCCGTCTGGGCACTGATTATTTCGATCTCATCCATATCCATGACATCGAGTATCAAGGCCGCAGGCATACCGAGTGGGCGTTGAGCGAAGGATTGTCCGCTTTGCATGAGCTGAAGCGCGAAGGACGCATTGGTGCCGTGAGCGCGGGCATTTATCCAATGGATTTGTGGCACCGCATACTCAATGATTACGAAGTGGATGCAGCCTTGGTCCACAACCATTATTGTCTGAATGATAACCGCCTGCTCGAACTTTTGCCGCTGGCCCGCCAAAAGAACATCGGCATTATCAATGGCTCCCCCTTTGGCAGCGGTCTGCTCACCGAACATGGTCCGGCGGACTGGCATCCGGCCACAGCGGCAGAGCGCAAGGTTTTTCGAGACGCGGAATCCTTTTGTCAGGAGCAAGGCGTACCCATCAGCAAGCTGGCGCTGCAATTTGCCAGTCAACATGCGGGCCTGCCCACAACTCTGTTCAGTTCCGCAAGTCCAGAATCGGTCCGCCGCAACGTGCAATGGCACGAGGAACCCCTCAACCTCGCCTTGCTGGATGCCGTGCAGCGTGTCTTGGCACCGGTAATGAACAAGCAATGGGATTATGACCTGACCATAGACAAGCCAACCCCTAGGGCAAATGCACCCGGTCTAATGAGTCCGGTCGAGCATCAGAGCCATGAACACGGTGCGCTCGCGCCGCTCGGTCAAGAACGCGCCACTTTAAGCGGCCCATCTTGACAGCTTATATTGATACCATGCAGCCAGTTATAATCAAAATCCTGGTGAAGCGCACGGCGATTTGCCTCGCCCCCGTGGGAGGGTTTTCCGGGACCGCCAAAGCAGAAAATTTATCCAATATCCTTTTCGTACTGGCGGATGACTTTGGCATCGACAGTCTGAGGTGTTATGGCGCGGATGACTTCAACACGCCGCATATAGAGGCATTGGCATGCGGCGGCACCCAAGATCAGATAACGATCGCTGAGCGCGGGCATCTGCGTGGTGTTCTCCATCATCAGTTCAACCTGGCCGTGGACATCATAAACCAGGGTGGTGGTTCGGGTAAGCCAGCCAGCCGGGAAGACAAAAATGCCGCCATGGAAGCAGCCAATCATAAATTGAAAGGCGGACATAGTTCGAAAGCCTGGGATAGTGAAACTGTGAATAGACAGAATATTAATGGAGACCCGATTAAATTTTGAATTAATTTCTATGTCAAACAGGAACAGCTACCCAATTCAAAAATGAACATAAAACCATCCCTTAACCTCCTGGCGGTCTATTTGCTTGGCGCTGGTGCATTCACGATGACCGCCGCCGGAACTTTGCCCGGGAAGCCAAACGTCCTTTTCCTGGTGGTGGACGATCTGCGGCCGGAACTTGGCTGCTATGGTAAAGACTACATCAAGAGTCCCAACATTGACACCATCGCCAAATCCGGGATGGTATTCAACCGCGCCTATTGCCAACAGGCAGTATGTTCGCCGTCTCGCACCTGCGTGATGACCGGTGTGCGCCCCGACACCTCGAAGGTGTGGGACTTGGTGACCCATTTCCGCGATGCCTTACCGGCAGTGGTGACTTTGGGGCAACAGTTCAAAACCAATGGTTATTTTGTCCAAGGCATGGGCAAGATTTATCATCCCGGTCTTGATGATCCGGCCACCTGGTCAGTGCCTTGGCAGGAACCAAAGGCTCCAATTTATGCGTTGGACGAAGACGCTGATTTGGTGGGCAAGAACATGCAACCAAAGGATGAAGATGGATCAGATGATAAAGGAACGCTCACGAGTTCCTATTTATTGCCGAAGCCCAACACGGCCAACGCCAGCGAGGTTGCTACCAATGCTAAAAATCCGGCAGTCAGTAAGCCAAAGAGAAAGAAAGCCAACGCCAGCGGGATGTCCAATCCTCGTGGCCCGATCTATGAATGCGCCGACGTTCCGGACAGCACTTTTGTAGATGGCAAGACCGCCGACCTGGCGGTAAGCATCCTGGAAAAAATCAGTAAAAACCCCCAGCCTTTTTTCCTGGCCATCGGGTTTCACAAACCACATCTGCCATGGGTCGCACCAAAAAAATACTGGGATATGTATGATCCGGCAAAAATTGAATTGGCACCCAACCAGTTTGTTCCTGTTGACGCCCCGGACTATGCTGTTCAGCCGAATGACGGCGAGGTTCGCGCCTACAAGGGGGTCCCGCCCAGCGGTCCCATTCCGCTGGAAATTCAACATAAGCTCAAACAGGCCTACTTCGCCGGTGTGAGTTACACGGATGCGCTAATTGGCAAGGTGCTTGCGGAACTTGACCATCTAAATTTGCGCAGTAACACCATTATTATACTATGGGGCGACCATGGGTGGAAACTGGGGGAACACATGGCCTGGGGTAAACATAGTAATGTAGAGAATGATGTTAACGCGCCGTTGATGGTTTCGGTACCGGGCATGCACAACGCCGGTACCCATTCCGACGCACTAGTGGAGTTTGTGGACATCTACCCCACGTTGTGCGAACTCGTCGCCATCCCCCTGCCGGGGCACCTTGAAGGCACCAGCTTTAAGCCAGTGCTGGATGACCCGCAACGGGCCTGGAAAACGGCCGCTTTCAGTCAGTATCCGCGCAATGCCGGCAAGACCGGGGCAGGTGCGCTGATGGGGTACACAATGCGCACAGACCGTTACCGATTTACCGTTTGGGTGGGCAGAAAAGACCACGTGAAAATTGACGCAATGGAACTTTATGATCATGAAATTGATCCACAGGAAAACTATAACATGGCCAAGAAACCGGAGAATGCCGAATTGGTTGCAAAGTTGCTGGCCCAATGGAAAAAAGGCTGGCAAGGGGCGAAGTCGATGGTTGCAGCCAATACAAAATGAGGAAAGCATCCATCCACCAGCCAGATTCATTTATTCGTGGCTTGTAAAATACCTGACATGGCCTTAAAGACAATCATTGCGGGTCTTGCTGCTTGCCTGTTGTTTGCCAGTTCGGGTATGGCAGCAATAAAGGATTATGGGCTAAAAGATTATGTTTATGTCTCTCGGGAATTACCCCATGCTCAAAACCAGCCTTGGAAGCTGGTTTGCACGATGCCTTACAACTGTCATTTTCAGCCTTGGATTAAATTGGTGGCTCCGGCCGGTAAAAAAATCAGTTTTGACTCCAGCAATCCGCTCGTGGTCTATCTTACGCCGACGGAAATTCATACCACCACCGCAGGTGAGCAAATTCAGGAGGCGACAAATTGGGTAAGTGGCGAAGGAGCTATTTACACAATTCCTGCGGACGTTACGGTGGAAGCGGTCAGGTATCGCGAAACCGGCTACGACACCTCATTTGCTGGTCAGTTTGAATGCAATGATGGCGACTATAATATCCTCTGGAAAAAAGCCGCCCGCACCGCTTATCTATGCATGAGAGATCATTTCTACGACTGTCCGGACCGTGAACGCGTCGGTTTTTGGGGCGATGGCACTCCCGAGTTGGATCAGTGTTTTTATCTCTTCGATTCCGCCTCGCACGAACTGGCCAAGCAATTGGTATTACGGAAACTGGAGCCTAAGTTTTACCCGGGGCAGCACCTGGAATTTTTAGGCGATTATGGCTTATGGTTTTATTATCTCCAGACAGGCGATCTGGAATCCATTCGCGCGGTTTATGAGCAAACCAAAATATTTTTATTTGATACCTATCAATTTGGCAATAAACGCACCTGGTTTGATTGGGGAAAAGAGGTCAAAGACACCGCAGTCATTGAGACGTGCTTTTATTACAACTGCCTGTGCGTTTTAAGAAAAATGGCACTCGCCACCAGACGTGATTCCGATATTCCCGCTATTGAAGAGAAACTCGCGGGCATTAAAGAAAAATTTGACAGACAATACTGGAAAAACGGTTTTTACATGTCCTCCCAAGTAAATACTCCTGACGATCGAGCAAACGCCATGGCAGTCAACGTGGGCCTGGCTGACCAAAATAAATGGCAAGCAATTTATGAAAATGTGTTGACCAAGAAAATCTATGCCAGTTGTTTTTTCGACCGCTGGGTTTTTGAGGCGCTATGCAAAATGGGTAAACAAGAATATGCGATGCTTCGCATGTATAACCGCTACAAAACCATGATTCCTTGCAGTTTCACCACTCTGTGGGAGCACTATGACCGCTGGTGGGCTTCGCATATTGACGCGTTTGATGAAGCTTCCTCGCTCAATCACGGCTGGAATCCTCCGGCATTGCTGCTTTCGCAAACCATCGCCGGCATTGCTCCGGAATCAGCAGGGTGGGCGACATATCATGTGCTGCCCAAGGAGGCTTTCCTGACCACAATCAATGTGACGGTTCCAACTATCAAGGGCAACGTGAAGGTTGATTTGAGGAAAAGCGCATCGGAATATTCGTTAAATCTCACTTCGCCGGAAAACACTACCGCCGTTGTTGGTATTCCCAAAAGCTCCTTCAGAAAAATAAATTTCATCAAAGTGAGCGACGCCGTGATCTGGAATGGAACTTATTCAGGTGGTGTTCCGGGGATAACTTTTAAAGGTGAAGACGAAAGTTACGTAAAATTTAATGTTGCTCCCGGCAGTTGGAAGTTTTCCGGCGTCGGAATTCTGTGCATGAATTTGCCGAAATTACCCCTGCAGTCAGTCGGGAACGAGCAACCGCTTGACAAGAAGGCCTGGACCGCCACAGCGTCCGTACCGGACGGGACTTTTTTGTTTAGCGGCGACAAGATCCTGGTTGATGTTTCGGCGGCCAATGCCATTGATGGCGACCATTGGACCGGCTGGCGCGACATGTCAAACACGCAATTCACCGGCCAGTGGTTTCAGGTGGATATGAAACAGCCGCAGGTTTTTGACAAAGTCGTTTTAGATAATACCTGGGCGCTCTGGGATTCTCCGGCCAAGTATGCCATTTCTGTGTCTGACGATGGAACCAACTGGGGATACCCGGTGGCCACGGGCCCGGGACAACCAGGCATTAACGATATCAGCTTTCCCCGGCAAAAAGCACGCTATCTCCGGATTACACAAACTGGCGTCAACCCGCTTTATCACTGGTCCATCTATGAGTTGGATATTTATCGGCACAATTAAAACGAAATGTCACATTCAACTTCATCCAGAATCTCAGCCCCGGTTAACGTGGCCGTCGTTGGTCTTGGTTTTATGGGGGTGACCCATTTGCACGCTTATCTGAATAATCCTTTGGCCCGGGTGGTTGCCGTGTGCGATGCCGTGCGTCTGCCGCTTAATGGAGTGTTATCGGGAGTCGCAGGAAACATCCGTATGGCCGACGACATTTACTTAAATCCGGACGTCAAAGTATTCCGTAATCTGGATGAATTGCTCGCGGAGCCAGGGATTCATTTGGTAGATATTTGCACTCCCACACCGCTGCATCCGGAGCAGGCAATTGCTGCATTGCAATCGGGAAAGCATGTTCTCTGCGAAAAACCACTGGCACGATCTTCTCTGGAGGCGCGTGAAATATTAAAGGCAGCGGCAAACTCTCCGGGCTGGGTGATGCCGGCAATGTGCATGCGCTTCTGGCCCGGCTGGAGCTGGCTGAAGCAATTGGTGGCGGAGGAAACTTTCGGCAAGGTGCTGGCCGCTAAATTCAGCCGCGTTTCAGCGATGCCGGCGTGGAGCAATCAAACCACTTACAAGGCTGAAATGGATTTGGGGGGAGCGCTTTTTGACTTGCACGTTCACGATACGGATTTTGTGAACTATTTATTCGGCCTGCCAGATAGTGTCTTTTCTTCGGGCGTACTCGGCAAAGGCGGAGCCATCAATCATGTCGTCACCCAATATCACTTCGCCGATGGTCCGACGGTTCACGCCGAAGGCAGCTGGCTGCGTATGCAAGGATTTGACATGGCTTACACGCTGCATTGTGAACGCGTAACGCTGGACTTCGATTTGGCGCGCGGAACCGACGCGCTGCGTTTAACTCAACCGGGTAAAATGCCGCGCACCGTCCCTTGCGACGGGCCCGATGGCTATAATGTTGAAGTCAATTATATTGTGGATTGCGTGGTCAACCAACGGGCACCCCAAATCGTCACCGGAACTGATGGACTAATGGCACTGGAAATCTGTGAGGCGGAGGAAAAATCCATACGCCTAGGCAAGCCGGTTCAAATTTTGAACGCCACCACAAGTGAAACGCACCCCCCAACCCTTCTAAAACCTGAAACCCAATGCGCTTAAAGCCTTCCATCATGCATCTTCTTGATTTAATGCCTGAGACATCTTAACCCTTGCTTTCAGGTTTACGCAATCCTTATCTGAAAGTGATAAAATAAATATAATATCCACTAAAAAACTTATGAAATCCAGCCGATGGTTGTGCCCACTTTGCGCATCAACCCTTATTCTCCTAACCAGTTGTCAATCGCAGGACAAAACCAGTGCTGCATGCCATCCAAAGTCCATTAGCTCCCTTCACGGCACAGATCCAGCAGGTTTTCAGTCCATTTTTAATGGCAAGGATTTTACGGGTTGGGCGGGTCCACTCGATTGCTGCGAGATTATAGGCGAAGCGATTGTCTGGCGGCACGACAAAGGTGGCACGATCTATACCCAGGGTGAATACACGAATTTTGTGGTGCGCTTGGAATTCAAGCTTCCGCCTGGCGGAAATAATGGCTTGGCTATTCGCTATCCGGGTGAAGGCAATACGGCTTACGATGGCATGTGCGAATGTCAGGTGCTGGACGATAATTATGAGAAAGCGACCGGCGAAAAAATTGATCCACGCCAGGCGCACGGTTCGGCCTACGGCATGGTAGCCGCCAAACGCGGCTTTCAGCGCCCCATCGGTCAGTGGAACTATGAGGAGGTCACTGTCATGGGGCAGAACATCAAAGTGGAATTGAACGGCACCATGATCCTTGATGCCGATTTAAGCAAGGTCACTGAATTCATGCACAATCGAGCGCATCCCGGCAAAGACCGCATCAGTGGCCATTTCGGTTTCGCTGGCCACGATGATCCAGTGGCGTTTCGCAATATTTCCATCAAGCGTCTCAACTAACACGTCCCCCCCATGAATTTAAACCAACTCCAGTCCCGTCGATCCTTTCTCAAGAAACTGGGTGTCGCCACCGCCGGTGCCCCGTTTGTCACCCGCAACCTGCTGGGGCAGTCGCCGAATGGCGTCTTGCGCCACGCGAGTTTCGGAGCGGGTGGGATGGCGTGGGAGGATCTTACTCAAATCGCCCAGTGTCCAGGCGTTGAAATTGTCGCCATTTGTGATGTGGACTTGAGCCACACGGCGGATGCCCGGAAACAATTTCCCAAGGCGAAAATTTATCAGGACTGGCGCAAGTTGCTGGATAATGAAGCAAATAACATTGACTCCGTGAACGTGTCGGTTCCTGACCATATGCATGCACCCATCGGCGTTTCGGCGATGCAACTCGGCAAACATCTTTATGGCCAGAAACCGCTCGCTCACGATCTTTACGAAGTGCGCCGAATGACCGAAATCGCCCAGAAGAGAAAGGTGGTCACCCAAATGGGCATCCAGATTCACTCCAATGCTCATTACCGCAAAGCCGTGCGTATTATTCAGGGGGGCGTTATCGGCAAAATCAAAGAGGTTCATTCCTGGTGTCCGAAATCCTGGGGCGACAATTCGCCCATGCCGGATCGCAGTGATGCTGCGCCTGCCGATTTTGATTGGAACCTGTGGCTGGGTGTTTGTGCGCAACGTCCATTCATTGGCGGCGAGTATTATCATCCGGAGAACTGGCGCAAACGGCTGGCTTTCGGCACCGGCACTTTCGGCGACATGGGCTGTCACATCTTTGATCCGGTCTTCAAGTCCATTAACCTGACGGCACCGTTGACGGTCCGCTCCGAAGGTGCCCCTCCCAACCAATGGAATTGGGGGCTCGATTCCAAAATTCACTACCTCTTTCCGGGTACCGAATTTACCGCAGAAAGAACATTGCCGGTGACCTGGTATGATGGGATGCAGAGCCCGTCGGTTGAAATCGTCAATCTGCTCGAAGGAAAGAAACTGCCGGGCAGCGGTTCGGTTTTCGTGGGTCAGGAAGGTGTAATGGTCTTGCCGCATTATGGCCGCCCGCAGTTCCATCCTGACGCAAAATTTCGTGACTTTGTGCCCCCTGATGCGGGCGAAGCTAACCATTGGGGGCAGTTTGTGGATGCCTGCCTCGGCAAGGACAAGACTACCGCGAATTTTACCTATGCCGGGCCGCTTACGGAGGCCGTGTTACTTGGCGGAGTGGCCTCTCACTTTCCGCAGACGACGCTGAAGTGGGATGCAAAGAGTTTGAAATTTGATCTGGCCGAGGCAAGCCACCTGATTCGCCGGGAATACCGTCATGGCTGGTCGGTGAAAGGTCTCTCCTGATTTGACTTACCAAACCATGCGCATATGCAACCATCACTGCGGCAAGGTTATTGTAATCTTAAAGAACAAAACCCAATTAATTGAAATATGCATCGCGTTTTAAGGCCATTTTCGGTCATTTTTATGGTCGTCGGATTGATTTCGGAGATTACCCTGCCAACTCGTGCCGCCGGCTCGTTGGATAAGGCTAAGCCGGTTTCGCATACGCTTCGCCAAATGGAAGGCTGGACGCTGCAAGTGGATGACCGGCTGTTGTCGCCGCCGAATGGCGAGTTGGGCGGGCGCGCGTTACGTTTTCTAGAAAGCAAACTTGCGGATATCAGGGCAGTGGTTGGCGGTGAACCCCTCGCGAAGCTGCAGTCCGTTAATATCGTGCTGGATTTGAGCCGCGGCGACCTGCGCAACCTGCAGTATCATCCCGATGCAGGCTGGCTGGCGGAAAACGGCTACTCGACCAATCTGGTGAAATGTGTCCACATTCCCCGGGCGGATGAATTGCCCACGCCGCGCAACATCAATGAGCAACCCTGGGTGGTGCTGCACGAACTGGCCCATGCCTATCACGACCAGGTGCTTGGGTTTGACGACCCGCGCATTTTGCTGGCCTATGAGCGATACAAGAAAAGCGGACATGGCGATGCCGCTTTGCTTTTCGACAGCACTCGCGTGAGGCATTACGCACTGACCGATCACAAGGAGTTCTTTGCGGAAATGACCGAAGCCTACTTTGGAGAAAATGATTTTTTCCCCTTTAATCGCGCTGAATTGATGACCAGTGAGCCGCAGATTTACGAATTGTTGCAGGCCATCTGGGGGCCGGTTGGTGGGAGTCAGGCCAGGTCCACCAAGGAAGCAGGTCAGGCCAAAGTCAAGTCAATCAAGCCGGAAGAGGCATCGACAGTTCTGTGGTATGACAAACCGGGGACTGCGTGGCGCGCAGCTTTGCCAATAGGCAACGGAAGATTGGGGGCGATGATCTTTGGGAATACGGAGGTCGAGCGTATTCCCTTGAACGAACAGTCCATCTGGACCGGCGGACCATATGATCCGACAATTCCGGGTGGCCCCCAAGCGCTGCCCGAGATTCGGCGGCTCGTGTTTGCGGGCAAGTTTTACGAGGCCGAAACTTTATTTGCCAAAAAGATGATGGGCAAGCCCGACCAGATGAAGTATCAGCCGCTGGGCAACCTGTTCCTCGAATTCCCCGGCCACACCAACGTCAGCAATTATCTCCGGCGTCTTGATCTGGAGACCGCCGTAGCCAGTGTTTCCTATCAGCTGGGCGACACCATCTATCGCCGTGATGCCTTTGCCAACGAAGATAATCAGGTTATTGTGTTCCGGCTCACGGCGAACAAGCCGGGGGCAATTACTATTCGCGCAAAATTTGCGGGTATCTTGAACACCAACCCGCCGGGCGACGAGAGCTTTGCCGCCGAAGTGACCACAGACGGTCAAATGGTGCTGCGCGGAACTACGGCAACTTATTGTGATATAAAGGGCCGGGTGAAATATGTGGGCCGAGTAAAGGTTTTGAATGAAGGTGGCAAGTTGACGACCACCCGGGATGGCGTGTCGGTGGACGGTGCCGATTCCATAATGTTGTTGTTTGTCGCTGCCACCAACTTCAAACATTATGACGATATCAGTGGCGATCCTGAAAAGCTGGCCAGGGAATACATGGGCAGCGTTAGCGAGCGAACCTACGACCGGCTGCTCGACAGGCATTTGGAGAATTACCAAAAAATATTTCGGCGCGTTAGTTTGACCCTGCCTGCTACGGATGCGTCACTGCGGCCAACGGATCAGCGTTTGCGAACCTACGATCCTAAAAAAGATCCGCAGCTTATGGCGTTGATGTTTCAATATGGACGTTATTTATTGCTGGGCAGCAGCCGCCCTGGTGGGCAACCGGCAAATCTTCAGGGCATCTGGAATGAAGACATGAATCCGGCGTGGGATAGCAAGTTCACTGCGAACATTAATTTGCAAATGAACTATTGGCCGGCGGAGACGGCCGCTTTGCCTGAGTGCGTGGATCCGCTGGTGCAAATGGTCCGGGAACTATCCGAAACCGGTGCGACTGTGGCAAAGGTTCATTATGGTGCGCGTGGCTGGGTTTTTCATCAAAACACCGATCAATGGCGAGCCGCCGCACCGATGGACGGCCCCACTTGGGGCACCTTCTCCGTAGGCGGGGCGTGGCTGTGCACTCACCTGTGGGAGCACTACCTGTTCACCGGCGACAAGGAGTATCTTCGCGAGATTTATCCTTTGCTCAAGGGGGCGGCGCAATTCTTTCTCGACACCCTGGTCGAGTATCCGGATAAAAAATGGCTGGTAACCTGTCCCTCGACCTCGCCGGAAAATTTTCCGGCCTGGTTTGGCAACCACACCTTTCACGACGACTATACGGGCATTAATTTGCCGGGCACCACCATTACTGCCGGTTCCACCATTGACATGGGAATTCTCCGCGATTTATTCGCCGCATGCATTGAGGCCGGGAAGGTATTGCATGAAGATAAAAAATTCTGTCAGCAGGTCGCGGCTGCCCGGGCCCGACTCGCACCGCTTCAGATAGGCAGGCAGGGCAACTTGCAGGAATGGATTGAAGATTATACCGGTATTATAGAACCGCAGCATCGCCATCTTTCACACCTATACAACTTATATCCCAGTGCGCAAATTTCGCCCGCTGCCACACCCGAACTGGCCGCTGCGGCGAAAGTCGTGCTGAACGAGCGCGGCGATGCCGGCACTGGCTTTGGCATGGCTTGGAAAGCCGCCTGCTGGGCGCGGCTTCAGGACGGCGACCGCGCAAGCGCCTGCCTGGCCAATTTGGTCGCCCGGCAGACGTGCCCGAACTTATTTTCCATTTGTTTCTCCTCTCCGCAACTGGAAGGCGCTTGCGGCGCGACTGCTGCCATTGCGGAAATGCTGGTGCAGAGTCAGGCAGGTGAAATCCAACTGCTGCCCGCTTTGCCGAAAGCCTGGCCGGAAGGAAAAGTCACCGGTCTGCGCACGCGCGGAGGTTTCGCTGTGGACCTCAAATGGAAGGAGGAGAAATTGGTTGAATGCGTGATTCATTCACTGAATGGAAATCCTTGCCGCCTCCGTTACGGAAACCATACCTGCGATGTCAAAATTGCAAATGGCGGGAATTTTAAATGGAACGGCCTCTGACCTGATTGGCGGCCGACACTAAATCTGGCATCCGAGTCGCAATTGAAATCATGTACCATGCCGTGCGCAAATCGCTCTTGTTAGGTTCATACCTGCTGTTATCAGGTCTTGAACTGTTGGCTGCCGAAAAGCAGCCGGTGAACCAGGCATTGCTGACAGTAGATCGAATTTTTGGGAAAAAAGGGGAATTTAAATCGGAGGAATGGGGGCCGGGCTGCTGGTTAAAAGACGGCTCCGGTTATACGACTCTCGAACCGTCTAGGTTCGCCCAGGACGCCAAAGATATTGTTCGCTACGATGTGGTTTCGGGCCGGCGCGAGGTGTTGATATTCGCAACCAATCTTGTACTTAAAGGTGCTTCCACATCCCTGAAGATTAAAGACTATGCCTGGACTGATGACGGCTGTAAATTGCTGATCTTTACGGACACCAAACGTGTCTGGCGCAAGGAGACACGCGGGGATTACTGGGTGTGGGATTTGAAGCGGCAGAATCTTAAAAAGCTGGGCGGCAACGCGGCGCCTTCGACCTTGATGTTTGCCACGCTGTCCCCGGATAACCGCCAGATTGCTTATGTTTGTCAAAATAATATTTTCGTGCAATCGCTGGACACCTGGCGCATCACCCAGATAACCAAAAGCGGGTCACCCACCATTATCAACGGCACCTCGGATTGGGTTTATGAGGAGGAATTCGATTTGCGGAACGGGTTGCGCTGGAGTCCTGATGGTAAATACATTGCTTATTGGCAATTTGATACGTCCGGAGTCAGAGAATATAAGCTGATCAACTACACCGATGAGCTATACCCCAAAATTAAGTCCTTTGCTTACCCGAAAGTCGGGGAAACCAACTCTGCTTGCCGGGTGGGTATTATCAAAGCCAGTGGTGGCAGCACGCATTGGTTCCAGCCGAGTGCCGACCCGAGAAACAATTACATTCCGGCAATGGAATGGATGAAAGATTCCCGGCACATCGTTTTTCAGCAGCTTAATCGGCTGCAAAACACGAACAGGGTCATGTGCGGTGACATAAAAACCGGCCGGTGCGAAACGCTTTTCACCGATCGCGATGAAGCCTGGGTAGATGTCAATGATGAGTGGCCTTGGTTAAATGACGGAGAGCATTTTTTATGGCTTAGCGAGCGGGACGGCTGGAGGCACGCCTACTCAGTGAATTGCACCAATCGTGATATCAAATTGCTGACGCCGGGGGCCTTTGACGTGACCCGCATCGCCGGCGTGGATGAGCGGCGCGGGTATGTTTATTTCATCGCCTCGCCCGACAATCCCACACAGCGCTATCTTTATTGCGCACCCTTGGATGGGCGTGGGAATTGCGAGCGGATTTCACCTGACTATCAGCCAGGCACGCATACTTATGACCTCTCGGAAGATGGCTGCTGGGCCTTCCATGCGTATTCAAGTTTCAGCCATCCGCCGGTAAGCGAACTCGTACAGTTGCCGGAACACAAAATCGTGCAACCAATCGCCGACAATGCAAAGCTGCGCCGTAAACTGGGCGAGTTACCAGCCTGTTCCACTGAATTTTTTCGCGTCAGCGTAACGAATGGAATTCAGCTTGACGGCTGGTGCATCAAGCCGCCGGACTTTAATCCAAGCAGTCATTATCCCCTCTTAATACAGGTTTATGGAGAACCGGCCAGTACCATTGTTAACGACCGCTGGGGTGGGGAAAGCTATCTCTGGCACATAATGTTGGCGCAACAAGGTTATGTTGTGATTGCCATGGATAATCGTGGCACGCCAACGCTGCGCGGTCGCGATTGGCGCAAAATTGTCTATCGCCAGATTGGCATTCTAGCTTCGGCTGACCAGGCAGCCGCTACCCGGCAACTGCTGCAGGAACGCACTTATCTGGATGCCCGGCGCGTTGGCATCTGGGGGTGGAGCGGAGGTGGTTCCATGAGTCTTAACGCTATTTTCCGTTACCCGGATCTATATCGCATGGCTATGGCCATTGCTTTTGTCAGCAACCAATGTAAATACGATACGGTTTATCAGGAACGCTACATGGGCTTGCCTGCGGATAATGTAGCTGGCTACCGGGACGGTTCACCTCTCAACTTCGCGCACCAGTTGCAAGGCAAGCTTTTGCTCGTCTATGGCACCGGCGATGATAATTGCCATTATCAAAATTGTGAAATTCTGGTTAATGAACTTATTAAACAGAACAAGCAATACTCATTGATGGCTTATCCGAACCGGACTCATGCCATTGAAGAAGGGGACAATACCAAGCGCCATCTATTTGAAACCCTGACAAGGTATTTGCAGGAAAATCTACCTCTGACTGAATAAAGCCTTGTAAAAATAAAACTTTCTTATCCATGATTGTCACCGTTACCCACCTGGAAATGCTTTCCGCCAGCGAGATTCTGCCGAGATACGCGGCAGATCCGGCATTTTCCATTAATGAGGCTACCATCAAACAATGGCAGGTGAACAAATTTTTCTACAGCTTTGTGGGCGAATCCTGGTCCTGGTGGGAAAAATTGAGTTGGAATTGCGCACAATGGCAGGCCTACGCGCACGATAATCGCCTCCGCACTTGGATCGCCAGCTATGCAGGATCGCCAGCCGGCTATTTCGAATTGCGTTGTGACGAAGAAAATGGTGTGGAAATCAGTTACCTTGGCCTGACTTCCTCTTTTATTGGCCACGGTTTGGGCGGCCCTTTGCTGACCGGAGCATTGTTGGCGGCTTGGGCCGAGCATCCCAAGCGTGTCTGGGTTCATACTTGCACACTAGACCATCCGGCTGCTTTGGCCAACTACCTCGCCCGCGGCATGAAAATATTTCGTACGGAATTGCAAAATGATCCGCCGAAGTATTCTTCATCTTCCGTTCCCAGACCGAAATCTGCCCCCCCCCAATAAAATTATATGATTGTCAGCATTTTCAACGATGTAATTGGTCCCGTGATGCGCGGTCCGTCGAGTTCTCACTGTGCCGCCGCCCTGCGTATTGGAAAGCTGGCGCGTGACCTGATGGATGACGATTTTCAGGAAGTATTGGTGGAATTCGACCGCAACGGCTCGCTGCCGACCACTCACGCTAGCCAAGGCTCGGACATGGGATTGTTCGGTGGCCTGCTCGGTTGGGATGCGGCGGATGAGCGCTTGCCGGGGGCACCGGAAGCACTGCGCAATGCGGGTGTCAATATCCGGATCGAGACTGTGGACGCCGGAGACCCCCACCCGAACACTTACCGGCTCACACTTTTCAGCGCGCGTGCTCAACACTCGATCATCGCCATCTCCACGGGCGGTGGGATGATGGAAGTCATTAACATTGATGGTTTCAAGGTCTCACTATGCGGGGATTACCATGAGACTTTATTATACATCATCGGCAATGGTCAGGCGCTCGCCAAGGACCTGGCGGAACTCGTCACTGTGGATGAAGTCTGTTTGCTAGCTTATTGCGGCAAACAACTCGTGCAGGTAAAAGCCGCAGCATTTTTGAGCGATGAAATGATCGCTAAGCTTCGGCAGGTTTGTCCCATACTTGCCGTCAAGCGCCTTGCCCCTGTCTTACCCATCCGGTCGCGCAAAGATACTAAAGTGCCGTTCACTACCTGCGAGGAAATGATGGTTTACCATGCCGGTAACAACGTTCCGCTATGGAAGATTGCCATGGAATACGAGCAAGCGCGTGGTGGCTTATCCGAAGGGGAAGTTATCGAGAAGATGTTGGGAATTGTTCGTATCTTGCGTCGCTCCATTCAGCACGGTATCGCCGGCACACAATATTCTGATCGTGTTCTGGGACATCAGAGCGGCAAATTCAATGACCTCCTGCAAGGTGGGCGACTGCTTAACGGCGGTGCGCTTAACCGCATTGTGCTTTACGTGTCGGCAATGATGGAGGTGAAAAGTTCCATGGGCGTTATCGTCGCGGCTCCCACGGCGGGAGCGTGTGCGGCTTTGCCCGGCGCCGTGATTGGAATGGCCGAAGAAATGAATTTGTCAGAGGAGGATATGGCGAAGGCCATGCTCGCAAGTGGAATCATTGGTGCGATCATCGCCACCCGCTGGACGTTTGCAGCGGAGGTAGGTGGATGTCAGGCCGAGGGCGGTTCGGCAGCGGCGATGGCGGCGGCGGCGCTGGTAACTTTGGCCAATGGGACGTTTTCACAGGCGGTGGCGGCAGCCTCCATGGCTTTCCAAAGCATGCTGGGATTGATTTGCGATCCGGTGGCCAATCGCGTTGAAGTGCCCTGTTTGGGCAAGAACGTATTGGCAGCAAGCAACGCTTTTTCCTGTGCGAATATGGCGCTGGCGGATTTCGATCCGGTCATTCCCTTCGACGAAGTCATTGAGGCGGCGCAGCGCGTGGCGGGGCAGATGCCTCGCGAGTTGCGGTGCACGGCGCTAGGCGGACTTTCCATCACCAAAACTTCGCTAGCAATCGAAGCCAGGCTGGCGGAAAAGAAAGCCACCGCGTGTGATGCGCCTCGCTGTGGCTGCTCGCATTGAATTTTTTATATGAATAGAAAGCAAAGCTCGACGGGTGGGTGGGCAGCGATGGCTGTTATAACCATGGCAAGTTTTAGCATGCTGGCCGAAGTGCCCCGACCGGAACATCCGCGGCCGGATTTTTATCGTGAGAACTGGATGACGCTTAATGGGGAATGGCAATTTGCGGTTGATCGCAAGGCTGACGGCGAATCCCGTGGTTTGATCAGCGGCAAGGGGCTTGATTCAAAGATCCTCGTCCCTTTCTGTCCGGAGAGCCAACTTTCTGGGCTAGGCTTGGGCAATAATGAACGGCTGACGAATGTCTGGTATAGCCGTGAATTTGCCGTGCCGCCAACCATGAAAGGCAAGCGTGTGCGGATTCATTTCGGTGGTGTGGATTTCAAGTCCTGGGTCTATATCAACGGCCAGTTGGCCGGGACGCACATCGGCGAAAATGCCGAATTCAATTACGAGATCACGCACCTTCTCAAAGATGGTTCCAATACGGTGGTGGTAAAAGTGCTGGATGATATGTGGTCAGGACTTCAGCCTTGCGGCAAGCAATCGCCCGATAAGAGCGAGGGTTGCACCTACACCCGAACCACCGGCATCTGGCAACCTGTGTGGCTCGAAGGCGTCGGTTCCTCATTTGTCGAAAATATTTCCGTGGTTCCTGATCCCGATAACTCGCGTGTGCTGGTTGAGGCAAGAATCAACGGCGTGGATCCAGACCTGACGCTCAAGGCGGAAGC
>CAISVF010000017.1 GCA_903888765.1 uncultured Verrucomicrobia subdivision 3 bacterium
CAGCGCCATCCCGACTGGGTCATCGGCCAGCCGCACCGTGAGCCGCAATTGCAGCGCAACCAGTTAATTCTCGATCTGACGCGGCCCGAAGCGCATGAATACGTTTGGCAGGTGATCAATAAAACACTCCAGCCCAACCCCGATATTTCGTATGTAAAGTGGGATTGTAATCGTTTCGTTACCCAGCCGGGCTCTTTCTATCTGCGGCCGGAGGAGCAGTCGCACCTGCTGATTGACTACAATTGGGCCCTTTATGAGGTCATGGCGCGCTTTGCCACCAACTATCCCAATGTCACAGCCATGCTCTGTTCCGGCGGTGGCGGTCGGGTGGATTATCAGGCCCTGCGATATTTTCACACGTTCTGGCCGAGCGACCGGACCGACCCGTGCGATCGCGTTTTTATTCAGTGGGGTTACAGCCAGTTCTTTCCCGCGTGCGCCATGGCGGCGCACGTCACCCGCATGGGCAACCGGCCTTTTAAATTTACGCTGGATGTCGCGATGAGCGGCGCGCTGGGCTTCGATGTGGATTTTGAAAAGCTGGCACCGGACCAGAAAGCGGCGGCGATCGCCGCCGTGACTCTTTACAAAAGCGACCTGCGCCCTATCGTCCAGCAAGGGGATCTCTATCGTTTGTCTTCTCCTTACGACGGCCCGCGCTCGGCGCTGAACTATGTATCCGATGATCGCACCCGCGCCGTGTTATTTGTTTATCAAATCGGTGCCGGCGTCGCCGACCCCGTGAAGCCCCAGGGCTTGGATCCGCAGCGCCAGTATCGTGTCCGGGAAGTGAACTTGCCGGCCGGGGTTAAATCTTCTTTGCCGCAGTCTGGCACCCTCCTCAGTGGATCCGCCTGGATGCGCGATGGGGTGACGCCTGCTTGCACTCGTGAATTCGATAGCGCGGTGATTGAGTTTACTGCGGAATAATCCACTGAATCATACGGAAAAATCAGGACTATCTTTCGGATCAAATAAGTACTATGAAAAATACGCGCTTCCACTCTGTCTTCGCTTCGGGTTTGGCCCTGCTCCTGATTGGCAGTTCCACGCCGCCTCTTTCGGCGGTGGAAGTTATCAGCAATGGCCAGTTGACGGTGACCTGGGATCAAGGGCGTTACGTCCTGCAAGCGGCCGGGCAACCACGGCCGTTTATGGCCGGTCTCAGTCTGCATGGCGTCAGCACTGAGGCGAAAGTGAGCCGCCTCAATGATCAGGATTTCGGTGAAGGTCAGGCGCTGGAACTGGCTTTTGCGGACGGCAGCCGCGAGCTGTTTCAAGTTTTCGCGCGGCTTCCCTTTGTTCTGTGCTGCGCCACGCTCGTCAATACGAACCACGAGGCGGTATATTACAACAAAGTTTCACTGCTGGCCGGAGACTTGGCTTTGAATTCGCCGGCGGCCGATTTGGTTACGCTGGGCACGGGAGGCCTGAATGCGCCGGATCATAACCCCGGCAGCTATGCCTGGTTGGCGGTGGCGGATCCGCAATCGCGTGAAGGTGTTGTGGGCGGATGGCTTACCCATGAACGCGCCAGCGGGGTGGTTTTTACGGGCAAAAATGGATCCCGGCTCAGCCTGGAGGCGCGCGGCGAGTATGGTCGGCTGCCCCTGGAGGCCGGCCGGAGTTTGGAAACTGAAACGTTTATGGTGGGTTGGTTTCCGGATGCCCGCTTGGGTTTGGAGGCTTGGGCGGATGCCGTGGCTAAGCGGTTGGCGGTGCATTTGCCGCCGCAGCCGGTGGTCTATTGCACTTGGTATGACAACGTGCATCGCGGCTCGGGTAATGAGCGGTCCACCGCTGAATTAAGCGCTTTTGCCGCCCGGGAACTCAAGCCTTATGGCTTTACCTGTGTGCAAATTGATGACGGCTGGCAATTGGGCGACTCAAAGGGCAATGGCCCGAAAAAGAATTTTACCGCCTTTAATCCGCAGGGTCCCTACGCGGCCGGCATGCAGGCCACCGCCACTAAAATTCGGGCTGCCGGCCTCACCGCCGGTCTTTGGGAATTGCCGTTCGGCGGGACCTGGAACGATCCGTTTTTTACCTCCCATCAGGACTGGTTTGTGAAACGTTTGGCTGATGGTCAACCGTTTGACACCGCCTGGGGTGGCACCTGCTTGGACCTTACCGCTCCCGGAGCGCGCGATTTTGTTCGCCGCGAAATCAGTCAGGCGGTGCATCAATGGGGTTATGGGTACCTCAAGTTGGACGGACTTTCCACCGGCTGCGGGGTTAAACCGCAATATGTCAATTCCGCTTGGAAGGAGGATAATCTCGGCGACGCGCTTTTCCATGATCCGGCGAAAAGCAATCTGGAGGTGTTTCGCTCCGGCTTGCGGATGATCCGGGAAACTGCCGGGCCGGAAACTTTTATTCTCGGCTGTTGTGCATCACAAAATATGCGCAGTTACGCGGGCTCGTTTGGCTTGGTGGATGCCATGCGTACCGGTCCCGACAATGGCGGCAGTTGGGATGGTTGGCTTAAAAGCTCGCCCCTGTACGGGGGGCGCCATCATCACCTCAGTGGCCGTATCTGGTGGAATGATCCCGATCCCATTTATGTCCGGCCATCCATTCCGCTGGAGAGTGCCCGCTGTATCGCTTCCTGGACCGCCCTGGCCGGCCACATGATTTCCTTGAGTGATTGGCTGCCGGCCCTTCCCCCCGAACGTCTCGACATCATCCGGCGGGTTATTCCTGGTCATGGCGCGACGGCGCGTTCCGTCGATTTATTTGCCACCCAGCCGCAGCGCCTTTGGCTGGTCACCGATGAGCGGCCGGGGCATCAGCGGCGCGATGTGCTTGGACTGTTTAATTGGGACGCCACCGCTCACGAAATGACTATTGACCCGGGCGCATGCAGGTTGCCAGCCGCTGCCCAATACGTCGCTTTCGATTTTTGGAGCCAGGCATTTCTTCCGCCCTTTGCCAATTCACTTGCGGTTCCGGTGGCGGGGCATGGGTGCCGCGTGCTGGCCGTGCGCCCGCTGCTGGCGCGCCCCTTTTTGTTAAGCACCTCCCGCCATGTCTCACAAGGTATACTGGAGGTGCATCAGGAAAAGTGGGATGAACCGGGCCGGAGCCTGACCGGCACCAGTGCCGTGGTGGCGGACGATCCGTATGAACTCCGGATCGTGGCCATGAGTCCGGGCGCGGCTTGGTCCGTTGCTGAAGTCTCGGTTTACGCTGCCGATCAATCTGCCAGTGTTACCATCTCGTCCACGGCCACGAACGGTTTTGTCCGGGTTATGGTCAAAACTCCGGTGAGTCGTGAGGTGGCTTGGAACATCCGTTTCTCGCAAAGCGCCAAGCCCGGCACGAGTGAAGTGGCTCCTCCATAAAAGCAAGCGCGGGTGTGGGTTCGAAGCGAGCGCGATCTTAAAATGGACCGGTAATGCGGCGGGTGGCGTTGATCTGCACCTGACCACGGATCTTCCCCGCCCGCCTGCGCTTATCGGTGGCCCGTAAGGCCCAGCGCTTGCACCAGAAACGCCCATTTATCCGTTGCTTCGTCGATGATCTTGGAGGTTGGCTTGCCGGCACCGTGTCCCGCCTGGGTTTCAATGCGGATCAAAATCGGCGTGTCTCCGGCCTGCGCCGCTTGCAGGGTGGCCGCAAACTTGAAGCTGTGCGCGGGTACCACGCGGTCGTCATGATCGCCGGTCAGGATCAGCGTGGGCGGGAATTGGGTGCCGGCCCGGATATTGTGCAAGAGGGAGTAGGCATACAGCGCGCGAAATTCTTCCGCGTTATCCGGCGATCCGTAATCGCTCATCCACGCCCAGCCCACGGTGAACTTGTTGAAGCGTAGCATGTCCATGACTCCCACTCCCGGCAGGCAGGCACCAAACCGGTCCGGCCGCTGGGTTTCGCACGCTCCGACCAGCAGGCCCCCGTTGCTGGCCCCGGCAATCGCCAGCTTCCGCGGGCAGGTGTAGCCATTCGCCCCCAGCCATTCTCCCGCGGCAATGAAGTCGTCGAAGACATTTTGTTTTTTTTAAATTTCATCCCGGCTTGATGCCACTCCTCGCCGTATTCCCCGCCGCCGCGCAGATTGGCCACGGCATAGACGCCGCCCATTTCCATCCAGACCAGATTGGCGACGCTGAACGCGGGGGTGATGCTGATGTCAAACCCGCCGTAGCCATATAGCAATGTGGGATTCTGGCCATCCCGGCGGATGCCTTTCTTGTGGGTGATGAACATCGGCACCCGCGTGCCATCTTTGCTGGCGTAAAATATTTGCCGGGTCTCGTAGTCGGCCGGCTGGAAATCCACTTTTGGCGCGCGGAAAACCGTATTGCTGTGAGTGGTTAAGTCGTAGCGGTAAATGCTGCCCGGAGCCGTGTAGCTGCTGAAGCCGTAAAACGTTTCCTGGTCCGTCCGCTTTCCGCCGAACCCGCTGGCTGTGCCGATGCCGGGCAGTTCGATTTCGCGCTCAAAGGTTCCGCTGAGTGAAAACAGTTTCACCTGGCTGTGCGCGTCCTTGAGGTAGGTGCATATAAAGCCATGATTCACCGCGTTCGCGCCGGTGAGCGTTTCGCCGGATTCCGGAATGATTTCCCGCCAGTTTGCGCGGGCGGGCCGGGTGATATCGATAGCGATCACGCGGCCTCGCGGCGCGTTGAGATCGGTGCGGAACCAGAACACCGGGCCATCGTTATCGATGAATTGGTACTGGGCGTCAAAGTCATTCAGCAGTTCGCACACTTTGGCCTCCGGCTCCCTCAAATCCTGATAAAACACCCGATTCTTCCGGTCGGTTCCCTGTGAAACGGAGATGATGAGATAGTGTCCGTCATCCGTGACGTCGCCGCCAAAGCCCCAGTCCTTGTGGTCGTCGCACCGGTAAACCAGTCGGTCTGCCGATTGCTGCGCGCCAAGGCGGTGAAAGTAGAGTTTTTGAAAATAATTTGCCGCCGTCATTTTGGTTGCTTCCGCCGGCTCGTCGTAGCGGCTGTAAAAAAAACCGCTGCTGTCTTTAAGCCATGAGGCGCCGGAGGATTTCACCCATTTTAGATAATCTTCCGTGTCCCGCCCGGTGCGGACGTCGCGCACCTTCCACTCTTCCCAATCCGATCCCGCTGCCGATATTCCGTAGGCCAGAAAATTCCCATCGCGGCTGACGGCCATGCCCGCGAGCGCCAGGGTGCCATTCTGCGACAGCTGGTTGGGGTCGAGGAGGAGGCTCGCTGGGGCGTCGGGTGTTGACAGGGTGTAGAGCACGCTTTGATTTTGCAGGCCATCATTTCGGGTGAAAAAATAGCGTCCGCCTTCCTTGAAAGGCACGCTGTAGCGCTCGAATTCCAAAGTTTTTGCAGCCGGTTCCGGATACCTTGGCGCTGCGGAATCTTTTGGAGATAATCAAAGGTGACCCGGTTTTGTGCCTCCACCCAGGCTTTGGTTTCGGGCGCGTTATCGTCTTCCAGCCAGCGATACGGGTCGGCCACCGCCACGCCGTGATACACGTCCACCTGTTGGGTGGTGCGGGTCGTCGGGTAAGTCAGTTTGGCCTCGCTGGCGCAGACTCCCGCCAGCAGCAATAGCGGTAAAGCGCGGATCGCGGTATTCATTTGCCCATGATGTTCCGCGGCCTGCCACCGGTCAATTAGGACTAGTCCAGAAATAACATGATACAATCATGACGACTGGGGACGGATGGCGTAGTTCCATTCGCCGTGAAAACCGTCGGGAAACATCTGGATTGAAGCCAATGCCTCATCGGTGGGCGCCTTACCCTTTTCGTAGCGTCCCTGGTCTCGCTCGGCTTTGATTTTGAGTCCCTTTTTGGTGGTGGTGGAGGCAATTAGTTCCACCATGACTTCGTGGCTGACCAAGGCTTTGCCGCGCCAGTTCTGGGTAATGTGGCAAAACATC
>CAISVF010000018.1 GCA_903888765.1 uncultured Verrucomicrobia subdivision 3 bacterium
ATTTACCGGAGGAAATGGCGGCACTGGAATTGCCAGCCCCACCAATGTCGGTGGTGGTGGTGGTGGTGGTGCGGGAGATAACGGGGTCGGTGGTAACGCCAGTTCCATTACCAATACGGCAGGTTTGGGCGGTGGTGGGGTTTTCACGGTCGGTAGCCCGGGTGGGGATGGCGTGGTCGGCACCGGTGCCAATGGTACCAATGGCTTTGCTCCCGGCGGTGGTGGTGGTGGTGCCAAAGGATCGTCTGCCAATGGTGTCAAAATTGGCGGCAGCGGCGCTGCTGGCCAGGTTATTCTAACTTATGCCGCAACGATTTGTTCCGCCGCGCTTGCATCTGTGCCTTTTGGCAATGGCAGCGGTGCCGGTGGCCTCGCCATTTGTCCCGGTCAGCCCATCACACTGTTTGAAATTCCTGCCGCCGGCACCGCGCCCTTCACTTACGCGTGGAAGAAGGTCGGCTCGCTGACCGTTCTAGGCACGAGCAGCAATCTGGTTGTTTCTGTGGCAGCCGACGGCGATCAATACGCTTGCGAGGTGACCTCCGTCTGCGGTAGCGGCACTTCTTTGTCACCCTCAGTGACGTTATCCGTGTCCGGCCCGGGCGTGGTCTTGAGCGCCTCCACGCAAACCGTCTATCGCACGATGTCTGTATCCGTCACAGCCACCTTGAGCGGTACGGCGACCGGCGGCGTTTGGTCCACGACCGGAACCGGGACTTTTTCCGCAAGAAATTCGCCCGCTACCATTTATACGCCGTCGGCAACCGACGCGGGCACGGCGGTCAAGTTGGCCTTCACGACGACCCAGGCTGGCTCCTGTTCTTCGATCACGGCCACCGACACGGTGACCTTTAGCCAGACAGCGAATCCGGCTAAAGTTGTCGTCATCAAAGCGGATGATTTCAGGGGCACCAATAATGCTTCTTACCAGGCGGCTTGGAATTCTTTTCTCCAAACCTCGCGTGCTTTGGGGGTAAAGGTTGGCATCGGCGTCATTTGCACCAATAACCTTGACCCGTCTTATGCCCTTGCCCAGTCGGCCAATTATCAGGCCACCACGAACTGGATGCGCTCCCAAGCGGCTGTCGGCGACGTGGAATTTTGGAATCATGCCTGGATCCACACTTATTGGACTAACCTGATTGGGCAAACCATTTACGAATATTCCGGCTCCGGTCTGGCCGCCGAGCAGTATTTCATGACGAATTCCCAAGCCGCCCTTTCTAACGCCTTGGGTCATACGGCAAGCGCCTTCGGTTCTGCCTACAATCAACTGGATACCAATGCCGCCACCGTCATTAATACGACCACCGCTTTGCGTCTGGTTTTCGCCTCCAGCCCGGACACTATCCGCAGCTACGGTTTAAGTTCTCGTGTCGGCATCGTGAAAATCATCAGCGAATCCGGGGGCACGGGCAATCCCGTCGCTTCGCTGTTCGAAACCGCTTATCCCGGCGGTCCGACCGGACCTGTTGCCCTGCAATTTCATCCCGCCAGTTTCTCCAGCACCAACTTTTTGGAATATCAGTTGATCATCCAATACCTGTTGACCAACGGTTATTCCATCTTGCTGCCGTCGGAATATGTTGCCATGTTGCCGGCCATCACCAATCAGCCTGCCAATCAATATATCCTGGCCGGCAGCAACGCCACGTTCACGGTTGGCGCGACCGGCGATCCGACGCTGAGCTACCAATGGCAATTCAATGGTGCCAACCGCGCCGGAGCGACTGCCGCCTCGTTGACCGTGACAAACGTTCAGTCCGCCAGTGCGGGTATTTACACAGTGGTGGTGACGAATCTTTCCGGTGTGGTTACCAGCGTGCTGGCCAAACTTGCCATCAAAGTGCCGCCAACTATCACCAGTGCGTTCCTGAGCAACCATACCTTCCAGCTCCAATATTCCGGCACGCCCGGAGCGAATTATCTGCTCCAGGCCAAGTCCAATTTGACGGATGCGCTCTGGCTGCCGGTCAGTACTAACGTGATTGACGTCAATGGTAATTATAATTTTATTGATGCCACCGTGACCAATATGCCTGGCCGTTTTTATCGGCTCGTGGCCCCGTGAGTCAAAAATTTCAAATCTATATGAAAATAAATAAAGGCGCTTTTAGTTTGGGAATGGCTGGGCTTTTGCTGGGGAGCCAACTTGCGCTCGCTGCGGATGAGCCCGCGAAAACCGCACCGCCAATCGCCGCCACTCCGGAAAAGGCTCCCGACCTCACGCCGGTTTCCCTTCCGGAAAGTGAAACATATGTTTTTCGTAAAGCTGGCACCAATGAACTGCGCCTCTTCGTCGTCAAACCCACCGGTTGGGCGAAAACCGATCATCGTCCGTGCTTCGTCAGTTTTTTTGGGGGTGGATGGGTTTCCGGTTCACCCACTCACAGCATCGGGTGGGCGAAATGGGCCGCGAGCAAGGGTCTCATCGGTATCGCGCCGGATTACCGCACGCGCCAGCGCTTTGCCGGTACCCCGGAAGATTGTGTCGCCGATGGTCGCGCCGCCGTGTGCTGGGTGGAGGATTACGCCGCCGAATTGGGTCTTGATCCCAAGAAAATCATTGCCATGGGCGGCTCGGCTGGCGGTCATGTCGCGGCGTGGACCGCGATTCCATCGGATGGTCCAGGCAAAGACGATCCGGCCCCGAAATTCATGCCGGCGGCGCTGGTATTGTTGAATCCCGTCACCGACACCAAGGCCGGCGGTTATGGCGGCCCGAAGCGGTTTGGCGGGGATGCCGCTCGCGCTCTGGCCTGCTCTGTACCGGATCAGATGCCGAAGGTCATGCCACCCACCATTGTTTTTCACGCCACCGCCGACCTGACGGTGCCGTATGTAAACTCAGTTGCCTTGCGGGATAAGCTGGTTGCCAGCGGTAACCGCTGTGAACTGGTGACCTTCCAAGGGTTGGGGCATTCCTACAATTCGAGCAAGTTTGGCGAGGCTGGCAAAACCGCTGATCTCAAAACGCATTTCGAGGTTGAAAAATTCCTGACGGATTTGAAACTAATTAAGCGAGTGATGGTGGTGGAATAATAATGGGTCTGGAAAAAATTTCGTAATGAAACCATTTATATTTATAAAAAATCTGGGGTGGGCGGGCGTGGCTTTGTTTTTTGTCGTGGTTAGCGCCACCGGGGGCACCAATGTGCAGAGGCTGGATGCTGGTTGGGAGTTTTATCGTGGTTCACTGGGCAGTTTGTGGGAAATCTGGCGCGGTGAGGCGGCAACGGACAACGTCAAGTGGTCGCCGGTGACCCTGCCGCATTGCTTCAACTCCCGCGATTGTGTGGATCCGGATACACCCTACTACCAGGGCCCTGGCTGGTATCGCACAAAAATTAAAATTGCCAATCCCTTTCCCGCTGGTCGCACACTGTTGCATTTTGAAGGCTCGGGGCAGAAGTCAAAAGTATATGTTGGTCTGGATAAAGTGGGTGAGCACATCGGTGGTTATGACGAGTGGGACGTGGACATCACCGACGCGGCGACTCAAGCGCTCGCCAATAAAAATTTCGCCGGCCAGGTGCCGGTGGCGGTTCTGTGCGACAACTCGCGCGATGCGGAAATGATTCCGTCTGACTTGAGCGACTTCTGTCGCTACGGAGGCTTGTACCGTCACGTGAGCCTCGTTTATGTTCCCGCCATTTCATTGGCACAAGTCCACATCGAGTCAAAATTATCAAACAATGGTAAGGCTTTGGTCAAAGTCCGCGCGCGGTTGGGTAATCCGGCTTCGCTGAATGATGCAGTGGAACTCACGCTCGATGTGCGCGATCCGCAGAATCTTGTTATTCAAACCGTGAACAAAAAAATACCTGCTTGGCGCGACGAGCGGGAAATGGCTGCGCTTGAAATCGTTTCGCCCAGGCTTTGGTCGCCAGGGTCGCCGTCGCTTTATCATTGCAGTGTCACGCTCAAATCGGCCCGCGGGGAGCAGACGGTCAGCGAGGATTTCGGCGTCCGGTCGGTCGCGTGGATCGAGCACGGTCCGTTCACCTTAAATGGCCAGCGGTTGTTGCTGCGCGGCACGCAATATCACGAAGATCATGCTGGCACAGCCGCGGCGGTGCCGGATGAAATCGTGCGCAAAACGTTTCAGCAAATCAAGGACATGGGCGCGAATTTTGTGCGGCTCGGGCATTATCAGCAATCGCCGCTGGTGTTGGAATTATGCGACGAACTGGGTTTGCTAGTATGGGAGGAATTTCCATGGTGCCGTGGTGGTCTGGGTGGGAAACGCTACCGGCAACAGTGCCGAGATATGCTGGCCCACTTGATTGACCAGCATTACAATCATCCATCCGTGATCCTTTGGGGGTTGGGCAACGAGATTGACTGGCCTGGGGATTTTGCGACTTATGACACTAATGCCATCCGCAGCTTCCTGGCCGAGCTGAATGCGCTGGCTCACCAGCTCGATCCTTCGCGCCAGACGTGTATCCGCCGCTGTGATTTCTGCAAGGACATCGTGGATGTCTATTCGCCCAGCATTTGGGCCGGTTGGTATGGCGGCCGTTACACCGAATACCGCGCGGCGACCGAGAAAGCCATTGCCGAAAATAAACATTTTTTCCACGCCGAATGGGGCGGCGACAGTCACGCGGGACGGCACGCGGAGGAACCGGAAAAATTTCTCGGTCAGGTCGTCACCGGTGAAGGCACGGCGGAGGTGGGCAGGGCTTACCAGGCGAAGGGCGGCAAAGCCCGTGCGTCGAAAGACGGAGACTGGTCGGAAAGTTACATTATCAATTTGTTCGATTGGCATCTGCGTGAACAGGAAACCATGAGCAATCTGACCGGTTCGGCCATGTGGATCTTCAAGGATTTCCCGACGCCACTCCGCCCGGAAAATCCCGTGCCGCGCGTGAACCAGAAAGGCGTCCTTACTCGTGATGGCTCGCCCAAGGAGAGCTACTATGTTTTCCAAAGTTACTGGGCAGAAACGCCAATGCTGCATATTTACGGTCATACCTGGCCGGTCCGCTGGGGGCAGGTCGGCGAGGCGCGGGAAGTGAAAGTGTTTTCCAATTGCCGTGAAGTGGAGTTGTTTGTGAACGAAGTTTCCGCCGGCGTGAAACAGCGCCATAGCTCGGATTTTCCGGCCGCCGGCTTGCGCTGGCTGGTGAAATTTGACGAGGGGGCCAACCATTTGCGCGCTGTTGGTCATGATGCGGGCGGGGACGTCAGCGACGCAATTTCTTTGCAGTATCAAACCGCCGAATGGACCAAGCCGGTGAAACTTGCGCTCAAGCAAGTCGGCGAGAACCAGGAGATCATCACGGTTGAAGTGCGGGCGCTGGATAAGGACGCTATTCCTTGCCTGGATGCGGCGAACCTCGTGCGCTTTGGTCTGACCGGCGACGGGGTGCTGCTCGATAATCTGGGCACGCCGACCGGCTCGCGGGTGGTCCAGTTGGCCAATGGCCGTGCGCAAATCAGCCTGCACCTGACGGCGCACAAAGCCGTCGTGAGCGTGTCCAGCCAGGGTTTTTCGACCCAGTTCCTAAACGTGACGAATGCTGCCGGGTCACTGGCAGCCTTCTCAAAAAGCTCTAATCTCAGCGCCGGCCGAAAACTCGGGCGGCCGGCGGAGAAATCTTCCGGTCCGATAATCGATGTGGCTGCGATTGACCGGGACCGCATTTTGCAGGCGGCCGGAGCCGCGCTGACGCTTGCACCCTTTACTATCACGGACTTTCCTGCGAAAGAAAGTTCTGGTGGTCGCAACGATTATTTTTCCATGGCGGATTATTTCTGGCCGGATCCGGCCAGAACTAATGGCTTGCCGTTTATCCAACGGGACGGGGAATCTTATCCCGGCCTGTTCACCGCTCACCGGATGATGATGCGAAATTTACGCGACGCTGTCGCGGCGCTGGGGGCGGCTTATCAAATCACTGGCGAGGATCGTTATGCCGTCAAGGCGGCACAATTGCTGAAAGTTTTCTTTGTGGATCCGCTAACTCGCATGAATCCGAAACTGGAATTTGCGCAAGCCGTGCTGGGCAAGAACCCCGGGCGCGGCATCGGCATCATCGATACGCTGCATATTATCGAAATTCCTCCCGCCATTGCGGTGATGGAACGGTCACCGGCATTCACGCCCGCGCTGGTAGCTGATTTAAAGCAGTGGTTTCGGGATTATCTTGAATGGATGCTCACCAGTAAGAATGGCAAAGAGGAAGCAGCAGCCAAAAATAATCATTCCGTTGCCTTCTGGTTGCAGGTGGCGTGCTTTGCGCGGTTTACCGGCGACGAGGCGAGGCTGGCCGATTGTCGGCGGCAGTTCAAGGAGGTCTTTGTGCCAAATCAGATGGCTGCGGACGGCAGTTTCCCCCTCGAACTCAAGCGCACTAAGCCTTACGCCTATTCCATTTTTCAATTAGATAATATGGCGACCCTGTGTCAGGTGCTTTCCACCCCCACAGATGATTTATGGAACTTTGAGTTGCCGGATGGACGCGGCATTCGCAAGGCCCTCGCTTATTTATATCCATTTATTGCCGATAAGTCCACGTGGCCATTGAAGCCGGATGTGATGGCCTGGGACGGTTGGCCTATGCGGCAATCTCATCTGCTCTTCGCCGGACTCGCTCTGGGAGAGGTGCCTTATCTGGACTTGTGGAAGAAACTCGCTCCGGATCCAAAGGATCTTGAAGTGCGGCGAAATGTTGCCATTACCCAGCCGGTATTATGGATCGCGGAAGGCGCTCAAAAGGTGAATTTGCCACATTGATTTTTCCGGAGTGCAAGCGCGTTTGTCCCTGATGCCTTGCGGCATTGGCCAAATTAATGATCCTCAATAAAGCCAATTAAAACCGTAACATGATCCGTCCGCCGCCCGTCCATTAAATCGGCCAATAAATTCCTATGAAACCCTATTCCTTCGCTATTTTTTCGCTGCTGCTGGCGATGCGGTTTGTCTCGTTGGCGGCCCAATCCGGGACCAATCCGGTGACTAAGCCAAACATCATTTTCATCCTGGCCGATGATTTGGGCATTGGTAATGTCGGTTGTTATGGTGCGGACCATTTCCAGACGCCTAACATTGACCGCTTGGCGGGGAGTGGCATCCGCTTCGAGCATTGCTACGCCGCGCCGCTTTGTGGTCCATCGCGGGCTCTGCTTCTCACTGGCCGCTATGCTTATCACACCGGCATGACTGGCAACGATAGCGGCCCGCTCGTGAAACCCGACCAGGAGGTCATGATTCCAAAAATCCTCAAGCCGGCCGGCTACGTGACGGCGATGTGCGGCAAATGGAGTCAGTTGCAGTGGCAGCCGAGCGATTGGGGGTTCGACGAGTATCTCCGGTTCAATGGCAGCGGCAAGTATTGGAATACCCAGGCGGGCAATAAAAAATACACCCTGAATGGCAACCTGATACCCTTGGCGGATGGTGAATATCTACCCGATACGATGCAAAAGTTTGTCGTGGACTTTATTCGCCGCCATGAGCGCCAGCCGTTCTACATTCACTACGCGATGTCTCACGTCCATGCCGAAATCCTGCCCACGCCTGACAGCGCGCCCGACAGCAAGGACCTTTATTATGACAATGTCGCCTATATGGACAAGCTGGTTGGTCAGTTGCTTGCCGAGCTCGACCGCTTGAATTTACGAACCAATACCTTGATTGTTTTTGCGGGCGATAATGGAACCGCTCAAGGTTATGCCGCGCGTTGTACCATCAATGGTGGGAAAGCTCTTTCTGGTAAGAAAGGTGAAATGCTGGAATGCGGGGCGCTCGTGCCTTGCATGGTGAGTTGGCCGGGTGAAATTTCGTCGGGCAAGGCTTCCGCCAGCCTCATCAGTTTTGCCGATTTCCTGCCCACGCTTGCCGATATCGCCGGAGCCAGCGTGCCGGCCAGTCTTAAGATTGATGGACGGGGTTTTGCGCCGCAACTGCTCGGGCAATCTGCCGTCTGGCCGCGGGATTATGTGTTTGTCGAGCTGGGCCGCCATTGGTATGACCGTGAAATGAGTTGGAAGTTGAATGAATCAGCGGAACTTTTTGACACGAAAAACGCTCCGTATGCCGAGCCTCTCGTTTCGTCCGCTACGCCGGATCAAACGGCCGTGCTCGCCCGCCAACGATTGCAGGAGATTCTCACCCAGCTCAACCCTGCGGGCGGGATTGTGGATCCCGGCAGCGGTTCCGGCCGGCATGCTAATAACGAAAAAAGGGCGGCCAAAAAAGCGGCCAAAAAGAAAAACAAGGGCACCAGCAATAGCGAGAACATGGATGACGAGACCGTAAACGGACCAAACGACTAGATTCACTCGCTGGAAATTTTAATGCAAATTACAAAAGCAAACCGGAGACTATGAAACTGAACCCCCTTTTGCTGATCGTTGCCATATTCGTGGTTTTGACCATTGCTTTGCAGGTCGTTGCTGGTAGTGATTTAACTCCCACGAATTCTCTCGCTCAGCATGATGCCTCGAAATGGCGGAAGGACATCGCCGCCTTTGAAGCTGCCGATGCCACCAATCCGCCGCCGCGCGGCTGTATTGTTTTTACCGGTAGTTCTTACATCCGGAAATGGAGCACTCTCGCCACAGATTTTCCGGGGCTGCCCGTGGTCAATCGCGGTTTTGGCGGTTGCCATCTGGCGGATGTTTACGCCTACGCCGACCGCATTGTCATTCCCTACGCGCCGCGCGAGGTGGTGCTTTACGCCGGCGGCAATGATATTAACTCCGGCATGTCATCGGAGTTGGTCTTCGGCGATTTTGTCGCGGTCATGACGAAACTTCGCCAGGCCTTGCCCCGGGCAAAAATCGTTTTTATTTCCTGTCCGCCCAGCCCCAAACGGTGGGCTCAGACGGACACCATCAAAAAGGTCAACGGGTTGATTGCCCGTTACTGCCGTGAGCATAACTTGACCTTCGTTGACACCTTTGCACTAATGCTCGGCGCTGATGGTCAACCCAAGCCGGACATTTATGATAAAGATCAATTGCACATGAACGAAGCGGGTTATGCCATCTGGCGTAAGGCTGTGGCCCCTTTCTTGAAATAATCCATTGACCTTAGCCAGGTACCCGCTTGAAAATGAAAATATCCCCATCCCTTCTAGCTGCCGCTTGTGTCTCGCTGCTAACCGCGCTTCCCGCAGCTGCCTCCGGGGGCGCGTTAGCGAAACCCAACGTGCTTTTCATCGCTGTGGACGATTTGCGTCCCGAATTGGAATGCTATGGGAAAACGTACATTCACAGCCCGAACATCAGCCATTTGGCTGCGCAGGGCGTGGTGTTCAATCGTGCTTATTGCCAGCAATCGGTATGTTCTCCGTCGCGTTCCAGCCTGTTGACCGGTGCTCGGCCGGACACGACCAGGGTGTGGGATTTGAAGACGCATTTCCGGGAGGCGCTTCCGGACGTGATCACGCTCCAGCAAAATTTCAAAAACCACGGTTACTTTGTTCAGGGGATGGGCAAGATCTTTCACGGCGGTTTTAACGACGAGCCGTCCTGGTCGGTGCCTTGGGTCACGCCTAAAGCGCCCATTTATGCGCTTCCCGAAAATGTTGCGCTGGCTCAGGATAAAGTGCAGGGAGAACCCGATGGCCCTAAAGGGGACAACCGCGGCGCTGCTTCGGAAGCTTATTCCATCCCCAAGGGCTTGTTTGGTGCTGAGGCGACCAATCCGGCGATGAAGAAAAAAGGCAAAAAAAAGAAGCAGCCCGCAGCCGGGGGGGCTGCGGATTCCGAGTCGTCGTCCGGACCGAATTCGCGCGGCCCGATTTACGAATGTGCTGATGTGCCGGACAACACTTATACCGATGGCAAGGTGGCGGATCTGGCCGTGGAGACCTTGCAGGCGCTCCGCAAAAAATCTGAACCATTCTTTCTAGCGGTCGGTTTTATCAAGCCGCATTTGCCGTGGGTTGCTCCCAAAAAATACTGGGATCTTTACGATCCCGCGCAAATTGAACTCGCGCCTAATCCGTTTCTTCCCATTGGCGCGCCGGATTACGCTGTCAACCCGAACGACGGGGAAGTGCGCGCTTATAAGGGCGTCCCGCCTGCCGGTCCGATTTCGGATGCGGTCGCGCATAAGCTCAAACAAGCCTATTATGCCGGCGTCAGCTATACCGATGCTCAAATTGGTCGCGTGCTGGATGAACTGGACCGCCTGAATTTACGTTCCAACACCATCGTCATTCTTTGGGGGGATCACGGATGGAAACTTGGCGAACATCTGGCCTGGGGCAAACACAGTAACGTGGAAAACGATGTTAACGCACCGCTTATTCTATCTGTGCCCGGTATGAAAACGGCCGGCCGGCACACGGACGCTCTCGTCGAGTTTGTGGATATTTATCCGACCCTTTCCGAATTGGCTGGTCTGCCACTGCCGCCCCATCTGGAAGGCATGAGCTTCAAACCGTTGCTCGACGATCCGCTGCGTCCTTGGAAAACGGCCGCCTTTAGCCAGTATCCCCGTGGTCAACGAGGTGGCCTCATGGGGTACACCATGCGCACCGACCGTTATCGTTTCACTGCTTGGGTTGGTCGTCAGGATCATGACCGGGTGGATGCGCTCGAACTTTATGATCACGCCACCGATCCGCAGGAAAACACCAATCTCGCCACGCACGCTGATCAGGCCGCGACGGTCAATCAGCTTATGGCTCAGTGGAAACAAGGTTGGCGCGGTGCATTGCCGAAATGATTTTGCGGGCCATGCGATTTCTGGTGGTTCATTTCCATTTTTACCAGGATTTTTATGTTTACACCTTCACCCGCACAAAAAATCACCACTAGCCAGAATGTTGTCTCGCTGGTGCTGGCCTTTGCGTTAGCCTTGGCCTGTCCGGTTGCCCAGGCCGAAGTTTTGACGCCACATTACTATGCCGCCCGGCGCGGATCGCTGGAAAAAGTCAAAATTCGCCTGCAATCGGGTGACCGGGAATTGGCGAAAGCGCTGAAAAATCTCATAGCCGAGGCCGATGCCACCTTGCCTGAAGCGCCGCCCAGCGTGATGTATAAAACCAAAGCCCCGCCCGGTGGTGACCGCCACGATTACATGAGCCTCGCCCCGTATTTCTGGCCAGACCCAGAATCCAAAACCGGTTTGCCTTACATCCGTCATGACGGCAAGGTCAATCCCGAGAGCCGTGATGAAAAAATCAATGACAGTCCGCGGATCCGGCAAATGGGTGACGCCATTGAGACGCTCGCGCTGGCTTATTATTTCACTGGTGACCCAAAGTATGCGGCGGCGGCGGGCAAGCGCGCCCGTGTCTGGTTCCTGGATCCGGCCACGCGGATGAATCCCCATTTGAAATATGCCCAGGCTATTCCTGGCGTGAATGATGGGCGGGGGACCGGCATTCTCGAAGGTCGGCACCTGGCCCAGGCGGCGGATGCCCTTGGTTTGTTGTCCGGTTCGAGTGCCTGGCCGGCGGCGGATGCGCAAGCGTTGCAGGCCTGGCTAGGCACTTATTTCGACTGGCTGCTTAACAGCCGCGCCGGGCGGGAAGAAGGCGCGGCAAAAAATAATCATGGGACCTGGTATGACGTGCAGGCGGTCGAACTGGCGCTCTGTCTCGGGCGCACGAATGTCGCCGCCAGCCGAATTGCCGATGCGCGGATGCGTCGCATTGCCGTGCAGATCGAACCGGATGGCCGGCAGCCGCTGGAATTGGCTCGCACCACCTCGTTTAGTTATTCCTGTTTCAATCTGTATGCGTTGGGTGAGTTGGCCACGCTGGGCCAGCATGTGGGTATTGATCTCTGGAGCTTCCAAACCAGCGATGGGCGCAGCTTGCGGCGGGCCCTTGATTTTCTGTTGCCCTATATGGATCGTCCGGCCAAAAAATGGCCTTACCCGCAGATCAAGGAGAAGCACGATCAGGCGGAATTCCTGCCGCTGCTGCGCCAGGCCTCTCTCGCCTTCCATGTAGCCGATTACGAATCCGTGCTCGAAAAATACTCGGAAGCTGGCAGTAAACGCTTTCAGCTTTGCCTCCTGCCTTGAGTGAGCGCATTGACACAAATTAGCCAGCTACAAGGGGAATGGTAAGCCACACCAATGGCAATCCGTTCTCAAAGTTCGCCCTCGCTTCGTATTGGCTCTCCGTCTGCGGTTCCACCCCAACGAGACGACTACCCCAAGTGACATTGGTGATGAAGGCGTACAGCGTGGCCGCCTGCGGGGTGATTTCTCCCAACAGCAGGACATGGGGTTGCAGGGAGCCGAGCATCACATTTTCCACTCATCGGCTGGTCGGCTAAGCTCCTGGTTTGGATGGGTTGCCACAAACGCCCGCAAGCGGTTAGTGCGGCAAAGGAGAAGTGAAAATCCGCATGACAGCCAAGAGCAGAACTTGGGCCTGAATGGTGCGGGAGAGTTTCAGTTCCTGGGCGGACCGCCGAGGCAGAGATTTCGTCGTGGCGATGAAGCTGCAGGAGGTGCCGAATGATGGGGGCAGGCAGGCGCTTGATCCGTTGTAGCTTTCATAGCCGCGAAGCTGCCAAAAGACGATGGATTGAGCGCTTTGAAATTGACCCCGGTAGAGCTTGCCGGGCCACGCCAGAAGCGCAGCTCGGCCCGCCGTTCGTCAGTTTTCAGGCGGCGCTCAGGTTGCGTCCCCGCAGAGCCATATCCTCCCCTGAAGCAGATGATTCCAAGGACAACATGGTTCCAAGAAAGAGTGCGCTTTCAAATTGGCACTGCAAGGAGATCCATTTTTTGATTGGTTAAGCGGCACCCTGTCTCAAAGGCGGTTTAATGCACTCAGCACAGCTCGCACCGAGGCTATTTCGATATTGGTATCCACTCCGGAACCCCAGCGTCGCTTGCCGTCAGGCGTTTTGATCTGGATGTAGGCGATTGCAGCGGCACCTTCGCCGCTGCTCAAAGCGTGTTCGCTATAGCTGGCAATTTCAAAACGCGGAGCCCCTGAAGTGGCCAAGCCATGGACCAGCGCCGCCAACGGACCGTTGCCTTCGCCGTTGAAGGTAACCGGCTTGCCGGAGTGGAATAGTTCCGCCTGGCATTTCACCACGCCTTTTTTGTTTTCCGTCTCAAAGCCAGCCAATGACCAGGGTTCGCTCCGTTCAACGTATTCTTTCCAGAACATCGCTTTGAGGTCTGCTCCGGAAACTTCGCGGCCAAGTTGGTCAACGGCGTCGTTGGCAATCGGCCCAAACTCGCGCTGCATGTCTTTGGGCAGATTGATGCCGAACTCTCTTTCCAGCAAATAGGCCACGCCGCCTTTGCCGCTTTGTGAATTGACGCGGATCACCTCGCGGTATTCCCGGCCGATATCGGCCGGGTCAATGGTAAGATAGGGCACCTCCCAATGCGCGCCGGGTGAGCTCTCGCGTTCAGCCAATCCTTTTTTAATGGCATCCTGATGGGAGCCACTGAATGCAGTGAAGACAAGTTCGCCCGCGTAGGGCTGGCGCGGAGGAATCGTCATGCCTGTGCAGTGTTCGTACACTTCAATGATCGAATGAAGATTGGAAAAGTCCAACTGCGGGTCAATCCCGTGCATGTAGAGATTCAGCGCCACGGTGACAATGTCCAGATTACCAGTGCGTTCGCCGTTTCCGAACAAAGTGCCTTCGACCCGATCCGCACCGGCGAGCAAACCGAGTTCCGTGGCGGCTACGCCGGTGCTGCGGTCATTATGCGCATGCAAAGAAATGATTAACGCGTCGCGCTGCTTGATATTTTTGCAGATCCACTCAATCTGGTCGGCATAAACATTGGGCATGGCCACTTCAACCGTATCCGGCAGATTCAAGATCATTTTGCGCTGCGGCGTCGGCTGCCACACGTCCATGACCGCCTCGGAAACCTCCTTGGAATATTCTACTTCGGTTGCGCTGAAACTTTCTGGCGAGTATTGCAACATGACTTCCGTGCCTTCCAGCCGGTGTAATCTGTCTTGGATCATTTGCGCTCCTTTCGTGGCGATGGCTTTAATCTCTTCTTTTGACTTGCCAAAAACCACGCGCCGCTGGGCCGGAGACGTAGAGTTGTACATGTGGATGATGACCCTCTTCGCGCCGATGAGCGACTCAATGGTTCGCTCGATCAAATCCTCGCGTGCTTGCACGAGCACCTGCAGCCAGACATCGTCCGGTACATGTTTCTCTACGATCAGCCGGCGGTTGAAATTGAACTCGGTGTTTGAGGCAGAAGGAAAACCGACTTCAATTTCCTTAAAACCGATCTTAACGAGGGTCCGAAATAATTCCAGCTTTTGGGACACATTCATCGGTACCGCGAGGGCCTGGTTACCGTCGCGTAAATCAACACTCGCCCAGCGAGGAGCCGCCGTGAGCAAGCGGTTGGGCCATTGGCGTTCCGGTAAATGGATGGCCGGGAATGCCCGGTACTTTTTTGACGGATCTTTTTGCATGGTCGTTTGCCTTTCTAATTATTTCCTGCGGACGATTGGGTTAAAACAAAAAACCCACCGCCATTTTGGCAGTGGGTTTGAAAAACTCTGGTAATTGTTCAAAACCTGACTGCCGCGCTAATCCGCAGCGCGTTCGCAAGGAACAAGTTTAGGTTGCAATTCACAAAATAAATTTAGTTTAATTTTTAGCGCCGTCAATGGAATTTAAACGACCGAGTTTTTGCCGGGTGCATCTTGAGCCTGTTCTTGGAGCGCGGCGTCCATGGGCAATGGAGAACTGTGTCAAGCTACACCCCCCCAAGTTTTCACCTCGGAAAGTAGGCAGTTGGTGGTGGGCACGAGTCCGGAAAAATAATTTGCGGGGTTTGGGGGTTCGTGGGGTATAACCTTTAAGTTCGACAACTGAACTGATTCACTAACAAAATAACATTATGAAAAAATCGATACAATACACCCTTCTGGCCGGCTGCGCCTTTGGCGTTCTGGCTTTTAACAGCAAACTCACGGCCGCTGACGGAGCCGCACCGGCGATGGGCTGTTGCAGCGGGATGACGATGGCCACGCCCATGGCGGAATCCAATACCAACGGCGTGCCAGATCTGCTCAAGACCTGTCCCGTTTCCGGAGAAAAACTTGGCGAAATGGGGAAGCCGAATGTATTTTCCTACAAAGGGCAGGAAGTGAAACTATGCTGCAAATCCTGCAAAAAGGATTTCGACAAGAATCCGGATAAATATATTAAACTGATTCGGGCGGCGGACAAAAAGTAAGCCGCAGCGAGCGGCGGCAAGAACGTTGCTTTCGGCGCGCGGAGAACAGGCTTCCGCGCGCCGATTCTTGCAATCACCCATGAACCGGATTCACCCATTGATTTTGCCCGGGCTGGCAGTCCTACTGCTGGTCACGGGCTGCCGCGGAGTGCCGGCGACCGGGGAGAAAGCCGCGCGGCAGGAGCTGGCCGCCGTGGGTGGTTATTGGCAAAGCAATCCGCCCGCTCTGACCCAAGCCGCGACCTTGCAGGACGTGGTTTTCTTTGCCATCAAATATCATCCGCAAGTCACGGCCGCGTACGCGGACTGGGCGTCGTCGGTGGAGACGATCACGGTGGCCCGTTCCCTGCCAGACCCCAAATTTACCTTTGAGCTTTACGCCGCGGATGTGGTTTCCTCGCTGATGCCCGGCCTGTCGGCGGATCTGCCGGGCCCTGGCAAATTATCGGCCCGTGCGGCTGCGGCTTCGGCGGAAAGCCGGTCCAAATATTTTCAATTTGCCGCCGCGGTGCAGCAGACGGCGTTCGGGGTGGAGAAAAGTTTTTTGCCACTGCATTTTCTGGAGGCCAAACTGCGCGTGAACCGGCAGACGCTGACGCTACTGGCCGAACTCGAAGCGCTGGCGCGGGCGCAGAATGAGGTCGGGCAGGGGACGCTGAGGGATGTGCTGAAGGCGCAGATTGAGCAGGACAAATTGCAAACCGAAACCGCCAATCTGGAAGAATCGCGGCACGTCTTGGTGGCCCAGTACAAGGCCGCGCTGGGGCTGGATGCCCGGCAAGCCGATCCCCCTGTGCCTGCGAACGCGGAGTTTGCCGAAGCCCGAGAGACGGAGGAAGCACTGCTCGCCAGCGCCTGGAAGCAGAATCCCCGATTGCAGCAAATGGAGGCGGAAATCCAGGTGGCGGAAGCCTCCATCCGGGTCGCCCGCAAAGAGCGCATCCCGGATTTTTCGGCGGGCGCCACGGTGGACGTGAAAGCCTCGCCCTTTATCTGGAACCCGGAACTGGGCATGACGCTGCCGATATGGCGCGACAAAATTGCCGCGGAAATCGCGGCGGCGCAAAACGCGAAAACGGCAGCCGAAGCCCGGCTATCGTCCGAACGGATTCAGGTGGCCGTGGGTTTTGCCGAGCAGACCTATCTGATCCGGGAGGCGGACCGGGCGCTGGAATTGCTGCGGGGGCGGGTGCTACCCCGCGCCCGTCAGGCGCTGGAAATAGCCCGCGCGGCGTATCGCTCCAGCCGCGTGGATTTCCTGAATGTCATTGAGGATGAGCGGTCGCTGCTCAACTTCCAACTGGAGGAAATTGCCGCGCAAACGCAACGGGAGCTGGCGCGGGCGGAACGCTCGCTGCTTATCGCCGGGGTGCCGCCGCCCAGGGCCCCTTTGTTAAAATCCGACAACCCGCCGCCGATACGCTGAGATTATGAAGCCAATCCTTTCCGTTTTTGTGGTTATGGCCGCCCTGCTGTTTGCGGTCGCGGGCATCCACGGCGAAGACGCTGGCAAGCTTTACACCTGCGGCATGCATCCGCAAGTCATCCAGAATCAGCCGGGGAATTGCCCCATCTGCGGCATGAAACTCACGCTGATTCACAAGCCCGCCGGCGAGGCTCCATCCGGGGACCGCAAAATCAAGTTTTACCAATCCACCATGAAGCCGGGCGAGACCAGCCCCACGCCGGCCAAGGACAGCATGGGCATGGACATGGCGCCGGTTTATGACGAGGCGCCAGCGGCGGCGGACACCGCTGCCATCGCAGTGGACGCGGCCACGCGGCAGAACATGAACCTGCGCACGGCGGAAGTCCAGGCCGGCCCGCTGCGCAAGACCATCCGCACGGTCGGCACGATTGATTACAACGAGACGGCGCTGGCGGATGTGACTACCAAATTCAAGGGGTGGATTTCCCAATTGAACGTGGATGCCACGGGCCAGCTGGTGCATCGCGGAGAATCAATGTTCGAGATTTATTCGCCGGAACTCTACAGCGCGGAAGTGGAATTCCTGCAGGTGCTCAGCTTCGGCTCCACGAATGATCCGGGTGCCGCCGCGCTGCGCGAGACCGCGGCGGCCAAGCTGCGATTTTTTGATGTGCCGGAAGCGCAGATTGCCGAGCTGGAAAAATCCCGTAAAGTGGCCAAGACGCTGCCGGTGTCGGCGCCGAGGTCCGGCTTTGTCATTGAAAAGAATGTGGTGTCCGGCCAGATGGTGGATGCGGGCATGCGGCTCTACCGGATTGCCGATCTGGGGATTGTCTGGGTCATCGCCCAGGTTTTTGAGCAGGATTTGTCTCTGGTAACGCTGGGGCAGGAAGCCGTGGTGAAAGTGGCGTCCTTTCCGGACCGGGAATTTCGCGGGCGCGTGACGTTTGTTTATCCCACCGTGGATGAAAAGACGCGGACGGCCAAAGTGCGGCTGGAGTTTGAAAACCCCGGTTATTTTTTGAAGCCGGGGATGTTTGTCTCGGCGCAAATCCACGCGCAGCTGGAGGACTCGGCCGTGCTGGTGCCGGAAATGGCCGTGCTGCGCAGCGGCGCCAAGAACACGGTGTTTGTGGCCCGGGAAGGCGGGAAATTCGAGGCGCGCGAGGTGGTTCTGGGGGTGGAAGCTGAGAACGGCATGGATGAGGTGCTCAGCGGCTTGAACGCGGGGGAACAGATTGTCACTTCGGGCCAATTCCTGCTGGATTCCGAAAGCCAGTTGCGCGAGGCCATTGATAAAATGCGCGGGCCGACTGCCCCCGTAAAAGCCCCATCGACCACGGCCAATGCCGTGAGCCCGGCCTCGGGTGCGGCTCCAGCCAAGGGGGAGGTGGAAGTACTCGTTTATGTCTGCCCCATGCCAGAGCACGTTTCGATTATTTACGACCATGCGGGGAGTTGTCCCGTCTGCGGCATGGCGCTGGTGCCTGTGAGCCAGTCGGCGCTGAAAAAAGTCCAGCCAGGCGGTAAGGTCCGGTACTACACCTGCCCCATGCCGGAACACGCCAGCGTCCATGAAGAAAAACCGGGCAAATGTCCGCTGTGCGCCATGACCCTGATCCCCGTGATGGCGCAGGTTGACATCGTCCAACCGCAGGCGTCGCTGCTCTACACGTGTCCCATGGCCGCCGATGCGGAGGTGGTGGCGGACAAGCCCGGAATCTGCCAGAAATGCGAGATGCCGCTGGTGCCGACCGGCACGGTGAAGCATGGCCGGATCGCCGAAGAAAACTGGTGGAAACACCATGCGCCGGCTAACTCGCCGGCCGCCCGGCAATACACCTGCCAGATGCACCCGGAGATTGTCGCCAGCCAGCCGGGCAAATGTCCCAAGTGCGAAATGGAGCTGGTGCCGATGCCTGCCAAATAAACCGCCATGCTCCAACGCATCATTGATTTCTCGCTGCGGAACAAGTTCCTCGTGCTACTGGGCACCGTGGTGCTGGTGTTTGGCGGCAGCTATGCGGCCCGGAACATTCCGCTGGACGCCATTCCCGACCTGTCAGACACCCAGGTGATCATTTACACGCCATGGGAAGGCCAGGCGCCGCATATTGTTCAGGACCAAGTCACCTATCCCATCACCACGAAGATGCTTTCCGTGCCGAAAGCGAAAGTCGTGCGCGGCTATTCGTTTTACGGCTTTTCCTTCGTGTATGTGATTTTTGAGGACGGCACGGATCCCTATTGGGCGCGCAGCCGGGTTTTGGAGTATTTGAGCAGTATCAGCAGCCAGCTTCCCAAAGGCGTTTCGCCCTCCCTCGGGCCGGACGCGACCGGCGTGGGCTGGGCCTTCATGTATTCGCTGAATTCCACGAACCGGGATCTCGCCGAGCTGCGCTCGATGCAAGACTGGTACTTGAAATACCAGCTGACCTCGGTGCCGGGCGTATCGGAAGTCGCCTCGGTGGGCGGCTTCGTCAAACAATATCAGGTCACGGTGGACCCGACGAAGCTGCGCGCCTACAACCTGGCGCTGAAAGATGTCAGCACGGCGGTGGAACGCAGCAACGGCGAAGTGGGCGGGCGCTCCCTGGAATTATCGGAGCGCGAATTCATCCTGCGCGTCAAAGGCTACATCACGAGCCTAGAGGACTTGAAAAAAATCGCCGTCGGCATCGGCGACAAGGGCGTGCCCATCCTGTTGCGAGATGTGGCTACGCTTCAATTCGGACCTGACATGCGGCGCGGCATTGCCGAGGCGAACGGGGAGGGCGAAACGGTCGGCGGCATCGTGGTGGTCCGCTACGGCGCAAATGCCTATCAAGTCATCCAGGACGTCAAGGCGCGCCTGGCGCAAGCGATGAAAGCGTTGCCGGAAGACGTGAACGTCACGGTGAATTACGACCGGACGGAATTAATCGACCGCGCGGTCAAAACGCTGGAGGACAAACTGATTGAGGAAAGCATCGTGGTGGCGCTCGTCTGCCTGGCGTTCCTGCTGCATCTGCGGAGCGCGCTGGTGGCCATCATCATTCTGCCGGTGGCAGTGCTGATGGCCTTGCTGGTGATGTATAGCCAAGGCATCAGCTCGAACATCATGTCCCTCGGCGGCATCGCCATCGCCATTGGCGCGATGGTGGACGCGGTCATCATCATGATCGAAAATGCGCACAAGCATCTGGAGCATGACCAGGGCAAGAAACCGCATTGGGAAATCATCCGCGATGCGGCGGTGGAGGTAGGGCCAACCCTGTTTTACTCGCTGCTGGTCATCACGGTCTCGTTTCTGCCGGTGTTCACTCTGCAAGAGCAGGAAGGCCGGCTGTTCAAGCCGCTGGCCTTCACCAAAACCTATTCGATGGCCGCCGCCGCGCTATTATCCATTACGCTGGCACCGGTGCTGATGGGGTGGTTTATCCGCGGCAAAATTCCCTCAGAAGAGAAGAATCCGCTGAATCGCCTGCTCATCTGGATTTACAATCCGGTGCTGGATTTTGTGGTCAAACGCCGGTGGGCGGTGATTATCAGCGCCGGCGCCATTGTCATCTGGGTATTTTTGCCATGGAACTGGCTGGCCTCCAGCCTGCTGCCCGACGGCAAAGCGCGCGATGCGGCTTTCGCGGCCGGAAAGTTTTTTCCGTATCAGAACATCGGCTCGGAATTCATGCCGCCGCTGTATGAGGGCGATCTGCTGTATATGCCCACGACCTTCCCCGGCATTTCGCCGACGAAGGCGCGCGAAATCCTGCAAGTCACGGACCGGCTGATCAAATCCTTTCCCGAAGTCGCCGAGGTGTTCGGCAAGGCCGGAAGGGCCGAGACCGCCACCGATCCCGCGCCGATGGACATGATTGAAACCACCATTAGGCTCAAGCCGGAAGCGGTCTGGCCGGCGGTGGACATCAAGGATGACGACGGAAAAGTCATCGCGCACCGCAAGCGCACCCCTGACGAACTCACCGACGCCTTGAATAATGTGGTGCAGATTCCCGGCCTGAACAACGCGTGGACGATGCCGATCCGCACCCGCATCGACATGCTCTCCACCGGCATCAAGACGCCGGTGGGCATCAAGATAGCGGGGCCGGATCTGGCCACGCTGGAGCGCATTGGCACGGAGGTTGAAGCGGTCATCCGCAAAGTGCCCGGCACCACCAGCGTATTTGCCGAGCGCGTCATGGGCGGGCGCTTTATTCAATTTGAAATCGACCGCGATGCCATCGCCCGCTACGGCCTGACGCTGGGCGACGTGCAGGATGTTTTATCCGTGGCCCTGGGCGGAATGCCGCTGACCACGACGGTGGAAGGCCTGCAACGCTACACCATCAATCTGCGCTACGACCGGGATTTTCGCTCCGACCTGCGGGCCCTGCGCGAGGATATCGTGGTGCCCACGCCCACCGGCGCGCAAATTCCGCTGGGGCAACTGGCGACGGTGAACGTCGTGGACGGGCCGATGGGAATCAAGAGCGAGGGGGCGGTCCCGAACGCCTGGGTTTATGTGGATATCCGGGGCGTGGATGTTGGCACCTATGTGCAAATGGCCATGCGGGCCGTGAACGAAGCTGTGGCGCACGGCGACATCAAGGTGCCCGGGGGCTACAATATTTTCTGGAGCGGGCAATACGAATACATGCAGCACGCGAAAGATCGGCTGATGATCGTGGTGCCGCTGACATTGTTGCTCATCACGCTGATCATCTACCTGAACACCCAGTCCGCCATCAAGACCGCGATCGTGATGCTCGCGGTGCCGTTTTCACTGGTGGGGGCGTTCTGGGCGATTTATCTGTGCGGCTACAATTTGAGCGTGGCCGTGTGGGTGGGCATCATCGCGCTCGCCGGCCTGGATGCCGAGACCGGCGTGGTGATGCTGCTTTACCTTGATCTGGCATTTGCGGAATGGAAACAGAAAGGGGCGCTGCATTCCACCGCCGACCTGAAGGATGCGATTTATCATGGCGCGGTGAAACGCGTGCGCCCGAAAGCGATGACCGCCTGCGTGAGTCTCGCCGGCCTTGCGCCGATCTTGTGGAGCCAGGGCGCGGGGGCCGATGTGATGAACCGGATCGCCACGCCGATGGTGGGCGGCGTCCTGACCTCCACCATCATGGAACTCGCGGTATATCCCGCCATCTACTACTTATGGCGATCGCGCGGGCTGAAGCCCGCTCAGGAGTTGGTAATGAACTCCGTAAGCGCTTAAACATGATAGGTTGGGGCGGCTGGCGG
>CAISVF010000019.1 GCA_903888765.1 uncultured Verrucomicrobia subdivision 3 bacterium
GGGCGGGCGGGAAATTTTCCGGTCAGCTCCAGTCAGGACAGCATGTTCAAAATCATTCGCTGTGATATTTTGCAAGACCGCTCGCGGGATGTTTGCCAGACTCCTGCCATGAAATCCCGCATAGCCAATCCTGTCCTGATGCCGGCGGCGTCCGGACTGAAGGGCTGGCTCACCCTCATTCCAGCATGAAAAACATTGGACTCCTTGACCTGATCATCATTGTCATTTATCTCGCGGGCATTGTGGGAGCGGGCGTGTGGGTGGGGCTGCGCAAGCGCAAAGGCAGCGAGGCCGGCAGCTATTTTCTGGCCGGCAACACGCTAAACTCACCCTGCGTCCGGTCATCCGAATGATCTCCCCGGGCAATGGCATGGTATCTTTAGTAAATAATTTTTGCCCCTGATTAAAACTAATTGTACTTTCCATGCATGTTAACGCGCACGATCTCCCGCTGGCTCCTCATCAGCCTGTTGGCCTCCGGCCGGCTTTGGGCGGGCGGGAGCGGGTTGAATGTGATTGTCGTGGTCAACCAAAACAGCACCAATTCCCTCCAGCTCGGCAATGATTATTGCGAACTGCGCGGGGTCCCGCCGCAAAATGTGTTGCGCCTGAACGGGTGGACCGGTGGCTCCATCAATTGGAGCCCCGCCGATTTTACCGCGAAATTATTGAATCCCCTGCAGGACATGATTGCCCGGCGCGGATTAGCCCGTCAGTCGCTGTTTGTTTTGCTATCCATGGATATTCCTTACCGCGTAACGGATGGCACCGGCCAGAATAGCACAACCTCGGCGCTTTTTTATGGATTCAAAACTAATGGCGCGCCGGTGGTAGGGATTGCCTCCTGTTCACTGCCGGATAATTCCTCCAACAGCTATGCCTTTTCCGAACTGCCCTTCAGCCAAGCGCCACCGAATACGGCCAATACCAACTCGTTTCTCGCCATGATGCTCACGGATACCAACCTGGCCGGAGCCGAAAACATTCTCCGCCGCAGCGTGGTTGCTGATTGCACGTACCCCACGCAAACGGTGTACCTCGCAAAAACGAGCGACTCGGCCCGTAATGTCCGCTTTCAGGCCTTCGATAACGCCATCTTTGAAAATCAGGTGGTCGGTAATAATGCGGTCCAGCGGATGAACGGCAATGCCACGACCTTCACCAACCTTTTTGGCCTGCTGACGGGGCTGGCCTCCTTTTCCTTGAAGTCGAACGCATTTGTGGCCGGCGCATTGGGCGATAGTTTGACATCCTATGGCGGATACATTCTGGAGAACGGCGGGCAGACCCCCTCGCTGGCTTTTCTGGAGGCGGGAGCCGCCGGCAGCTATGGCACCGTGGTGGAGCCTTGCAACTACACCCAGAAATTTCCCGACCCGGCGGATTATTTTTATCAGGCGCGCGGGTTTTCTCTCGCCGAAGCCTATTATCAGAGCGTCTTGAATCCGTTCCAGGGGCTGATGGTCGGGGAACCGCTGGTGGCACCTTTTGCCCGGCCCGGCAAGGCCGAGTGGGGTTCGCTGACCAATGGCACCGTCCTAACAGGGCTGGCTGCTTTGAACCTGAATTTTTCGGCGGCGGCCACGAATCTGCCGCTGGCGCAGGCGGACCTTTTTGTGGATGGCACTTTTTCCCAAACCCTTACTAATCTGCCGCCGGCGGCGGGCAATACGATCTCGGTGACCTTGAACGGCCATGCGATTCATTATACGGTGCCGGCTAATGCCACGCTGGCTGGTGTCTCGGCCGGGCTGACGGCCGCCTTGAATGAGCAAACTAACCTGACGCAAGTGCTGGCTTTCCCGGTGGGCGACCGGATTGAACTCCAGTCCCTGGCGCTCGCCGATCCCGGCAGCAATGTCACCGTGACCACCAGCCTCGCGATGGGTTCCGCCGCCAGTTTGACCACCTGCCTGACGGCCGCCCGCCCGGCATTTTTGGACTCCGTGGCCACGGGCTATCAGGTAGTGACGATTTACAAAGCGCCGGTGGCGGGGGATTGGTTGCAATTCATCTTTATCAAGACCAACGGAACGGAGGTTTCGGTAGGGGTGACCAATGCTTCCGCAGGTAGTTCCCTTAGCACCTTCGCGCAGAATCTGGTAAGCCAGATCAATGCCAATCCCGCCCTGCAAGCGGCGGATGGGGCCGTTGCGGCGGATTTTTACGGAGGCTCGATTGATGGTTGGCCCGCCGTGCAGTTTTTCCTTTATGCCCGGAGTCCGGGCTGGCCCGCCTCGCAAATTCAGGCGCAATTGAGCACGGGAACCAACCTGGCAACCAGTGCAACTGGCTTCAATCCGCTGGCCGATAATGTCTCGGACCTGCGCCCGCGCAATCATCTTTACCTGGCTTCCGGCACGAACTGGCTGGCCATCCAAGCTGCGTGCGATACAACGCTTTTGCCCGATGGTTACCATGAGTTCACGGCGGTGGCCTATGAAGGGACGAGTGTGGCTACCCAAACCCGGGTGGTGCGGACCGTGCAGGTGCAAAACAGCAGCCTCGCTGCGACGCTGACTACGCTGCCGGTCGGCACCAATGTTACTCTGGGTCAACCCTGGCAATTTATCGTGGCCGCCAATGCCACCAATATCACGCGCATCGAATTATTCAGCACGGGCGGTTCCGTGGCGGTGGCCACCAACCAAGCGGTGGTCACTTTTGTGGTATCGCCCAAAGATCTGGGATTGGGGCTGCACCCCTTCTATGCACTCGTCACCGATTCGTCGGGTCATCGCTACCAAACTCAAACCGTGTGGTACCGCGTCATTCCCACCATCCCGCTGACCTTGTCCGGCACTCCGCCAGTACTCGCCTGGCCGGCCACGGCTGGACGCCAATATTATTTGCAATCCACCACGAATCTGGCGCTGCCGTTTCAGACGCAGTCCATCATCACCGCCACCAATTCCGTCATCCAATATCCGGTTAGCTTTTCCGGTCCCCTGAATTTTTATCGCGTGCAACTGGCCCCATAGGCACCTGCAAGGCTCAGCATTGATTCAGGTGGAAATTTAGAAATTACCGGTTGATAGGAAATTTTATGACGCTCGCCGGCGGGTTTTCCGAGAGCTCAATTCTGGTTTGAGGAAGAATTATTTTGTGGCCCGGCTCCGAGTGAAAGGTGCGCGGCAGCCAGAGCTGTTGGAGCAATGGAGGGGACGCTGAAAAACCAACTTACGGCAAAGGTTCCACGACCAGATTACGGAATTCCACCAGCTTGCCCTCAGCCTGCAAGCCGATGGCACCGGAACGAACCGAGGCTCCGGTGACTTCGTTTTGCAGCACGCCATTGACGCGAACGATCACAGTATTGCCTTGGCACACGATGTCACAACGGTTCCATTCGCCGAGGGGCTTTTCCGTGCCGGGCTGTCGGCGCGGCACGGCGATAGCAGTGGTGGAGGGCAGTTCCTGCACGTGTGAGCCGCCATTGCAGCGGATTTCACCCGCGTTGCCGGACAGCAATTGCGTCTCCAGACAATTGGGCCATACTTTATCCGGCGGATTGAGGTGCAGAAACAGGCCACTATTTCCCGGGCCGGCCGGGAAGCGCCATTCTGCGTGCAATTGGTAATCACGATAACCCCGGGTGGTGCGCGCATAACCGTTCGGCTTGCCCTGACAAACCATGACGCCGTTGGTTACCGACCAGATGGTGGCGGCGGGCGCATTGGTTTCCTTGGAAACAAAGGTCCACCCGGAAAAATCGCGGCCGTTGAACAGTTCGGTTCTGGTGGCTGGCGTGATGGCCGATGTGTCGGTCTGCGCGAACATTGGAAAGGTGGCGGCGGCAAAAAATAAAACCGCTATGCTCCAGGCGTGATTGGCGGGAAATGAGCTCATGCTGGCAAGTTGCCGGTGCGCAGCAAAAAACACAATCAGGATGTTGCTGATCCGGCGGCGTTTGCAGTTCCGGTCCGGATTATTTACTCCCGGTTGCCAACCTGCGCAGGCAGCCTTACCACAGCGGAGGATTTGCCAAGTTACCGATTATCCCGAGATGGTATTTTACAGCTGTCTAAATAAATACTGTCAAATAAATACTTGCCCACATGATGCTTTTCGCCGAAATTTCAAAACAAACAGCTTAATCATTCAATCAAACACCATTATGGGACGCATTTACAATAACATCGTTGAAACCGTCGGCCGCACACCGCTTGTGAGGCTGAACAAAGTTACCGCCGGCGTGGACGCGACCATTCTTTTAAAGTGCGAGTTTTTCAATCCTTTGAGCAGCGTCAAGGATCGTATCGGTGCGGCCATGATCGAAGATGCCGAAAAGCGCGGTGTTTTGAAAAAAGACACCATCATCATTGAGCCCACCAGCGGTAACACCGGGATTGCCCTGGCGTTTGTGGCGGCGGCGAAGGGTTACAAGTTGATTCTCACCATGCCCGAAACCATGTCGCTCGAACGACGCACCTTGCTGGCCATGCTCGGCGCAAAACTCGTTTTGACGCCCGGCGCGGAGGGCATGAAGGGGGCGATTGCCCGCGCCGAAGCGCTCGCCAAAGAAACCCCAAACTCCTGGATACCCCAGCAGTTTGAAAATCCGGCGAACCCCGCCATCCACTCCCAAACCACCGCTGTGGAACTGTGGGAAGACACGGATGGTAAAATTGACATCCTCGTCTCCGCCGTGGGCACCGGCGGCACCATCACCGGCGTCACTGAGGTCATCAAGGCTAAGAAGCCCTCGTTTCAGGCGATTGCCGTGGAGCCGAAAGATTCCCCGGTGATTTCGCAGACCCTGGCAGGGCAACCAGTGAAACCCGGTCCGCACAAAATTCAAGGCACTGGCGCCGGCTTCGTTCCCAAAAATCTCCATCTCAAAGACAGTGCGGGGAAGGCGCAGATCGTCGAAGCGGTGCAAGTTTCCAACGACGACGCGTTTGCCATGGCCCGCCGGATGGCCAAGGAAGAAGGCATTCTGGTCGGTATTTCCACCGGCGCGAACGTGGTTGCCGCCATCGAAGTGGCCAAGCGCCCGGAGAATCACGGCAAGGTCATCGTCACCATTGCCTGCTCGACGGGCGAACGCTACCTGAGCACGGCACTGGCGGCTGAAGCTCGCGCCGAAGTTGGAGGCTGAAACCGGCAGTCGGGCATCCCGCTGATGCCCCTGACAATTGGCCAAAAGCTTTGCATAAAGATTGGTTTGGTGCGGTAGTTTGACCTTTCAAACTATGGCACCCAGCCTATTTTGAAAAATTCGGAGCAACTTCCAGCTGGTAAGGCGGTGGAGTGGAGTTATCCCACAGCTAATCCCCGCAAAAGCGGCCGCGACGGTAATCAAGGAGGCGGAGGGAAAAAGGTTGAAGGCTAATTAACATAGCCAAATCAACCAACAATTGGCTGCCCCTCAACCCAGTTAAATGCCATCAGATTGTGAATGTGATCACAAACTCCGGCGACATTGCCCGCTGCCTAACTAAATAGCGTCTTCGGACATCCAATCGCCCAAATGCAGATATTCTTTGATTTTACGGCGCTCGTAGCGGTTTTTTTGCGACTTTTTCGGCTGATTATCAGCCTTACGGAACGGATGCTTCGGGTTGCGGACAGCTTCACTAATAACTTCCATGGTCTTCAACATATAGCATTTTCCTTTCAACAAAATAGCGTAGCGTAAACTATGCCATCTAAGGCCGGTGTCAAATTCGGCCTGAAATCAATACTTTATCTGACGCCGCCACACGCCAAGTGTTCAAATTTATTCAAACATAACAAAATGAACCAGAACACCATTCATTTTCCACCCGGCTAGCGACAAGTTTCATGCCCAAACCTTCAAACGACTGCTGCACTTCGCCAAATTCCACCGCCAGAATCCCGGCCAATACCAAAGTGCCGCGGCGCTTCACTCTCGCTACAATCCGCCGTTTTTCAGCAATAAGCAAATTAGAAATCAAGTTGGCACACACAAGATCATATTTCCGGGCCGACCGCAGTGGTAATTTCGTCACGTCGCCGCGCGTTAGTTTGATTTTTTTTTCGATCCGGTTTTTTCGTGCATTGGCTTTCGCCACGCGCACGGACGCCGGGTCAAAGTCAAAGGCATGGACCGGGGCACAACCCAGCTTTACGGCGGCAATCGCTAAAATCCCTGATCCGGTGCCCATGTCCAAAAAAGAAGGCGTGGCACTCCCATGGCAACAACGCACAATCTCCCCCAGACAAAAAGCGGTGGTGGGATGTTGGCCGGTCCCAAAACTCAAGCCGGGGTCCAGCACAACCAGCGCCTGTTTTTTCTTAGGGCGCTGTTGGCACCAACTCGGCTTGACCAGCAGTTCCGGGCCGATTTCCAGCGGAGGAAAATGCCGTTTCCAGGACTCAGCCCAATCCTCGCGCTTGACCCGGGCAAATTCGATTTGCCCCGCACCGAGTTCCAGGCCGCAGTTTTGGATATGCTCGAGCCCGCTCACAATTTGCCGCCGCGACTGCGCCGCGGAAAACTTTCCCTGTTCGACGAAAACACTTACCAAGCTGGTTTGTTTTTCCAGATCAAAATAGGTTGCGACGGCGACGCGAAAAATTTCAGCCAGCAGTGAACCGATGGCCTCTTCGGCTTCGGTGGAGGTCAGCACAGATACGCGCCAGAGTGGCTTGGGCGGTTTCATGATTCAGGTTATAGGCAAGTGATTGGCCTCATCAAGGTGATTTACGCAACCAAATCCCGCCAAGGCGTAAAATTGAGCAATTCCACCTCTGCCATGTGGGGATGAAGTGCAACTTGAGTGATGCTGGCGTATTCCACCTCAAAGGCATTGGTTTTAGGCAGCGGCAAATCCAACAGGATGGCCAGCATCATCCGGATAACGCCGCCGTGACAAAAAACGGCAACATTCTGACCGCGATGATTTTCCGCGATGGATCGCAGGCAAGGCTCAATCCGCGAGCGGAAAACCTTCCCGCTCTCGCCATCCGGCGGGCCCGGATTTTCAATCTGGTCCAGCCATTCATGAACGGCGAAATGAAACTTATCACGCACAGCTGCCCAGTTCAGTCCGGTCCAGGCGCCAAAATCAATTTCACGGAGATCGGGAAAAATGGTCTGGTCGTACCCCCCTTTTTTCAGCGTTGGAGCGAGGGTTTGCTGGACACGTTTCATGGGGCTGGCATAGATGGCGTCGATCGCCTTGCCCCGCAAATATTCCGAGAGAATCATCGCCTGCCGCCGGCCACGCGGGGAAAGGTTCATGTCAATCCTGCCGCCAAAAACACCGTGATAACTCGCCTCCACTTCACCGTGGCGAATGAGCAATAGCCGCGTAGCCGGTGGCTGCGGCACCGTTTTGCGCCGGAAATTTTTTACCATGGTGGTTTATCCCCGAGCAATAGCGGCTTGTTGCAAGCCGAGCAGTTCGCGAATGCCAGCTTTGCCCAAGGTCAATAGATCAACCAGTTGCGTATCAGTGAAAGTCGCTTCCTCGCCCGTGCCCTGAAGCTCGATAAATTCACCGGCGGCATTCATCACCAGATTCAGGTCCACGGCCGCCCCGACATCCTCGGTATAGCACAAGTCCAGCAATGGGATACCCTGCACAATGCCGACGCTGACCGCGGCAATACCGGATTTAAGCGGACTGACAGAAAGTTTTTTTTCTTCGATCAGTTTGCTGACCGCGAGAGAAAGGGCCACGAAGGCACCTGTAATAGCGGCGGTGCGCGTGCCGCCATCGGCCTGCAACACATCGCAATCCACACAAATCGTGCGGGCTCCGAATTTTTCCAGATCCACGGCGGCACGAATAGACCGGCCGATCAGCCGCTGGATTTCCGACGAACGCCCATCGAGGCGCCCCTTGGAAATATCGCGGGGTTTGCGGGTCAAGGTGGAGTAAGGAAGCATCGAATATTCGGCGGTTATCCAGCCGCCTTCCACTTTTTGTTCTTTCATCCACCGCGGGACAGATTCCTCAATAGTCACGGCGCAAATCAACCGGGTGTTACCCCATTCAATGAGGGTAGAACCGGCGGCGTGCGGCGCAATATGGTTTTGAAAGCGCAACGGGCGGATCTGGTTGGCAGCGCGACCATCGGCGCGAATAGTTTCTGGCATGCGCCAAAGAGTTTAGGAAAAACCTGGGCCAATCGCAAACCGTGATTCGCGCATCCGCCGCAAATGCGAATCTGCCAAATTCCGGCGATGAATTCCCGCTGATGAATTCCCGCTGATGAATTCCCGCTTGTCATCAGGGTTGCTTGTGCTACATTGGACATCCTTTTTATGAAGACGGACATACATCCGAAATATGTGGACGCCGAGATTCGGTGCGCCTGTGGCAACGTGATTAAAACGCGTTCCACCAAATCAACCATCATTGTCGGCATCTGCAACGTATGCCATCCGTTTTACACCGGACAGCAGAAATTTGTGGATACCGCCGGCCGGGTGGACAAGTTCCAGCAGCGCGCTGCCAAAACGGCAGCTGCCGCCGAAGCGTTTGCCGCGAAGAAAAAGAAAAGAGTTTAGCGATTACCAAACCACCGCCCGCCGTGCCGGCTATTTCCGGCATTGCGGGCGGTTTCTTTTTTGAAACCAGCTCCCATCGGCAGGCTTTTAACCAGCCTTGAGCCGGCTGGAGCCAATTAACATGGATTTGTCCCCGCACATCGAAAGGTTCCGCAAGCGTTTTGCTGAGTTGGAATCCCTGTTAAGCGATCCCAAGTTTTTTGATAATCCGCAAAGTGCGCAGGAACTTTCCCGCGAATATGCGCGGCTTAAAGAACTGGTCTCGGCAGGCGAAGCCTATCGCAAAACGGTGGCCGATCTGGGCGAAAACCGGGCGTTACTCCAGTCGGAATTGCCGGACTCCGAACTAGCCATGCTGGTCAGGGAAGAGATTAGCCGGCTGGAAATGGCAGAGAAGCAACTCGCCCAGCAAATCCAATTCGGCGTCATCCCGCCGGATCCGACCGATTCACGGAACACGATTGTGGAAATTCGGGCGGGCGCGGGCGGGAATGAGGCGGCGCTTTTTTCGGCCGACCTTTACCGCATGTATTGTCGCTACGCCGAGACTCATGGCTGGAAAGTGGAGACGATGGATTCCAGCCCCTCCGACCTCGGCGGCTTCAAAGAAATCATTTTTCAGATCAACGGCACAAATGTGTTCAAGCGCCTGAAATACGAGAGTGGCGTTCATCGGGTCCAGCGCGTGCCGGCGACCGAGGCGCAAGGGCGTATACACACCAGCACCTGCACGGTGGCAGTGCTGCCCGAGGCGCAGGAAGTGGATGTGGAGATCAAACCAGAAGACATCACAGTCTCAGCCTGCCGCGCGTCCGGCAAAGGTGGTCAGGGGGTGAACACCACAGATTCTGCCGTGCAAATTCAGCATCATCCCAGCGGCCTGACCGTCCGGATTGCGGACGAACGTTCGCAAATCAAGAATCGGGCAAAAGCCATGACCATTCTGCGCTCGCGTTTGCTGGAAATAAAAATCGCGGAGGAAAATGCGAAATATGCAGCGCACCGCAAACAGCAGGTCGGCACCGGTGACCGCAGTGAAAAAATACGCACCTATAATTTCCCGCAAAACCGGGTTACGGATCACCGCGTGGAAGTCACGCTCTATAATCTTTCGATTTTCATTGATGGCGATCTGGACGGCTTGATTGATCCGCTGATGGCCCATGCCATGGAGCAACGTCTGGCCGAAGTGCAGGCATGAGGGCGGACGCCAGACCGCCGCGAAACAAAACCGTGACCACCCGACGACCAAATTTTTCTCAAGTTCAACCGTAAAACCGCGCCGGTTCCGGGAGGGAACTTTTTGGAAAATTCCGACCGCTGAACACCCCAATTACATTATTATGCAAATTAAAGGACTCATTTTTGACTGCGACGGCACCCTGGCCGACACCATGCCGCTACATTGGCATGCCTGGCAACTCATAACCCAACGGCATAATCTCCATTTTCCCGAAGACCGGTTCTATTCTCTCGGAGGAGTACCGTCGCGTGACATTTTGAAAATGCTCGCAGTTGAGCAGGGAAGGTCACTGGACCACATTGCCGTCGCGCATGAAAAAGAAAATGCTTATCTGCCACTCATGTCGCAAGTCGAGCCCATTCACGCGGTCGTGGAAATCGCCCGGGAACATCAGGGCAAAATTCCCATGGCCGTCGCTTCGGGAGGCACCCAGAAAATCATCTGCGAAGTGCTGGAGCATTTGAAGATCCGCCATCTGTTTGCGGCGGTGGTAACCAGTGAGATGGTGAAAAACCAAAAACCGGCCCCGGATATTTTTCTGGAAGCTGCCCGGCGCATAGGGGTGGAACCCAGATACTGCCGCGCCTACGAGGACACAGAACTGGGGCTAACAGCCATTCGCGCCGCCGGCATGGATGCCGTGGATGTGCGTTCCCTGATCGGGTGAAAATTCAGCCCTTTACTAATGCCAGCCGAGCCGCCAGAGAGCGCGTGATCCAAGTCGCCAAGAGGCCATAAGTCTCCTGATTATTCCCAAGGGCGACCGAGCTGTTTTGCGCCAAAATTCTGATGCCGGATCATTCTTTACTGAGTGAGCCAAAATAAAAACTCACGATCCCGGTGTATTCGCCCTGGGCAGCGGTCTTTTGCCCCTGCGGACCACCGAAGCGCGCTTCCTTAAATTTGCTGCCAATGGGTGGGATCGCATCGAGCAAACCCAAACCGCAGACAGGTACGGCCGCACAGGCTTTGCCAACCAGATTGGTCGGGGGAAATTCAGGTGTCAGCACCTGCACAAAAGGAATATTTTCCGGGACGACCGTAATGAGACCTTCGGTCGTTTGCAGTTGCAGCCAGCTCACATTTGCAAAAAAGCCTTTGAATTCAGGATAAATCCAATCCCGGAAGCCAGTAAGGGTGTTGTTGTAATCGTTTTCCCAGACGCCGGGCGTTACTCCACGCAGCCGATTTTTCCAGACGTGGAAAGGTCCGTTGCCAACCCATTGTTTATGCCGTACGAGATTTTCGGGGTAATCAAACAGCACACCGAAGAAGTCATTGGTTCCCCGGGCTAAATAGGTATAGCGACAGTGAACCCAACCGTTGTTATTCACCCGCCACAAAACAGATTTTAAATCACCATCGTAGCTGGCTCCCACCACGGCATCCGGGCCGTCGTCAGCGTAATGGATTTCGCGCAAGGTCGCCTGCCCGACCGCCGGGCGCGGGCCATTGGTGAAAGAAAACTGCTGAGCGCCGCGCCGTATATTGGCTGGAAATCCGGTCTGGCGATTAAACTCGATGGCAAAATCGCCAGCGCGAACCAGAATCACCCCACTGGTTTCGGCGGGAGTCGCGTGCTGTTCGGACGGTCCATCGGCCAGGCGCGGAGCCGCACTACTTTTCAAGGTCCAGACCCAGGTCCATAATTCGCGGCCTTGCGCATCGTCCACCCGAAGCGCAAAGGCATCGGCACCGGGTGAAGCCGGCAGGGGAAACTTCACCAGGGCCTGCCCGCCGGGCGCAATACGGGGCGAGAGGAAATCACCTGCACTCAATACGGCGGCAGTAAAATTAGTCTCGCCCGGCAGCGGGAATTTCCGGAGCTGCCAGGAAAATTTGCAATCGTGAGCGTCGGTGAAACTGAAATGGTTGGCGACTAAAAAGGCACCGTTGGTCCGGGCTATCTGGATGGGAGACCAGATTTCCTTGATCGCAAAAAAACTGCCTTCCCGCTCGCGATACGGGCCGACGATGCCATCGGGAGCCTGATTGCCGGCCACATCCATTTCCCCGGTATCGGGCCGCTTAACCCCATCGTCAAGCAGGGCCCAGATAAAGCCCCCGCCAATGTGCTGGCTAGCGCTCATGATCCGCCAGTAGTCGTCCAAGCCCGCGCCCGCGCCGCCGTCGTAAAGTCCATGGAGAAATTCTGTCGGCATGTAAATCATGCTTTCGGCGCAGCTTTTTTGCATCTCTTCAAAGCTTTGATAATGGGTGGTATTGATCCCGCCAAATTTTTTCCAGGGATGCAGCACACGCCGCTGCTGCGGGTCAAGGGCGGGGAAAATCCGGTCGAGATTGGTATTAAATCCGCCCTCGTTGCCGTTGTCCCAGAATAAAATGGCCGGATGATTCACGTCGCGCTGAACCATTTCGTGAACCCGCTGAGCCCCCACCTCGTTATCATAAAAATTGTGCCAGCCAGCCAATTCGTCCAACACATAAATTCCCAGTTCGTCGCATAGATCCAAAAATTGCGCGTCGGGCGGATAGTGCGACATGCGGACAGCGTTCATGTTGGCATCCTTCAACGTATTAAGGTCGAGTCGATGGACCGCTTCGCTCAAGCAGCGACCGGAATCCGGCCAGAAGGAGTGGCGGTTGGCGCCCTTTAAAACCACGCGCTGACCGTTCAGGTAAAGCCCGTCTCCATCGCGCACTTCAAAGGTGCGAAAACCAAAGCGCTGGGTGAATTGGTGAATGACCGCCCCGTTTTTTTTGAGGCGAAATTGAACCTCATAGAGATTGGGGGTCTCTGCCGTCCAGAGTTTGGGCGCGGCAATTTGCGTCTGCAAACGACAGGCTGCCGATTCGCCTGCCGCAGGAATTCCAGTGGAAAACACGGCCCCAACCTTATCTCCCCGCAACGTCTGGATTTGGGCGTCCACCGCATCAGCTTGAGGCGCGCCATTCAGAAACACATCGGCGGAAAAGCCGCCGTCTGCCCGGGCGTCCAAGGCAACGCGCTCGATAAATTGGGGTGGAACCGCTTCCAGATAAACGGGCCGGAAAATCCCGCCAAAAACCCAATAGTCAGCCAACCGCTCCGCCTTGTTGACCGAATCATTGGCGGAGTGTTTCGCAACAGAGACCTCAAGCAGGTTGGTGGTGTCAAAACGCAACAACGACGTCACTTCATATTTGAAACGGTAGAAACTGCCCTGATGCACCGGACCGACTGACTGCCCGTTAAGCTTCGCATCCGTATCCGTCATTACGCCTTCAAAGACGAGAAAAACCCGTTTGTTCTGCCAAGCTGGCGGCACAGAAAACGGATGCGCATAAAATCCGCGCTCCTGCCAGGCATTGGTCAGATCTTTGTGGTAATTCAAGGTGCCGAATCCTTTTACATCCCAATGCGACGGCACGGGCAGGTTGGTCCAGTAGCCTGACTGCGCCCCGCTGGTGCAAAAAAAACTCCATGGCACCGCGTCATCTTTGTCATGGCCTGACAGAAATTGTACTTCGGTGGTCTGGGCAAACATTGAGAGGTTGAGCCACAGGGCGAAAGCGGTCAAAACAAGCCAATACCGAGCCGAGGCGGAGAGCCTGAACCGGCAGCCTCTGCGACATATCTGGTCACCTGCCCAAAGCGCTGTGGCCAAAGCGCAGCGGTGCAAGGGATAAATTTCGCGAGCCGCGGCGATGACAGCCAAACGCATGGTTTGGATGATTGGTTTGGACATGCAGACTATTTATCAGATTACCCCTTTCCCTGTCCACTGTTCCGGAGGAAGAATACTCGAAAATCTTTTGCCAACCAGTGGGCCCGGGGCTAAAGTCAGCGGATGAACGTTGGTTCGTCAAATTGCGGGGCCGCTCTCCGCCAACCTTGGTCTGCGAAAATCGGCGATCGCTGTCCGGTTGCGCTTGGTTAATGGTCCGTTTCGACCTTTTTTGTGCATTCGCCCGCTGATCAATCGAAGTTCATTCGCGCCGCGCTACCGCAAGGCGGCTTGTTTGCCGGAATGGAATGGAAAATTTCTCCGGCACCTTTCCCGCTGGGTGAAAAGCTGGCGCAGGAAATGGAAACGCTCGGGCGAGTCCTGTTGCAATTTTATCGCGCGGTCAATCTGTTGTATCGCCGAAGCGCAGAGGGCAAACAACCGGAGTGGGTATCCCGCTGGCTGGATTTGGGCAAACCGCGAGAATTGATCGAACTGCAGCGCTCCGCTTCCTTCAAAAATGATGTGCCTCGCGTCATCCGTCCGGATATTTTGCTAACCGAAGGGGGATTCAGTGTCACGGAATTGGATTCGGTTCCGGGTGGCATTGGGTTAACCGCCTGGTTGAATCAAACCTACGCAAATACCGGTTTCCAAGTCATTGGCGGTGAGGATGGAATGCTGCGCGGATTTGCCGCTATCTTCGGCGATGCCGACCGCGTTCAGTTGGTGATCTCAGAAGAAGCGGCAACCTACCGGCCGGAGATGCTCTGGCTGGCGGAACAATTAAACCGGCGTAAAGGCGCCACTTTTCAGGTCCAATCCACGGCTTACCAGCAATTTGATGAGGGGGATGGGGTTTACCGTTTTTTTGAATTATTCGATTTGCCAAATGTAGCCAATGCCCAGGCGATTTTTGCGCTCGCAGCCGCAAAGCAGATTCGCCTGACGCCTCCGCCCAAGCCTTTGTTTGAAGAGAAACTCCTGTTTGCCTTGCTCTGGAACCGGAATTTGCAACCTTTCTGGCGGCAAGAATTGGGCGAAGCCTTTCTGGCGCGTCTCAAAAAAATCATCCCTTATACCTGGCTTTTGGACCCGACGCCTCTGCCGCCTCATGCAGCCATGCCCGAATTGAATCTCACAGATTGGCAGCAACTGAAGACGATGTCCCAAAAAGAGCGGGATTTGATTCTAAAAGTTTCCGGCTTTTCAGAAAATGCCTGGGGGGCGCGCGGAGTTTATCTCGGCAGCGATTTGTCGCAGGCGGATTGGAGCAAGGCAGTGGATGCCGCTCTCCAGGATTTTGATCGCTCCCCGAGCGTGTTACAGCGGTTTCATAAACCCAGCCAGGTAGAAGCCGCCTGGTTTGACTTTGCCCGGAATGAAGTGGTGCCCATGAAAGGTCGGGTGCGGATCTGTCCTTATTATTTTGTTTCCGGCGAAGGTGACGCGGCCCGTCCCCAACTGGGCGGAGTGCTGGCCACGATTGTTCCCGCGGATAAAAAAATCGTCCACGGCATGTCTGATGCGGTGTTAGCACCCTGTTGCATATGAGCCTGCTCGAGTACACTTTTCTGGCGGCCAGCTCCTTGTTTGTCATCGTGGATCCCTTCGCTGTGATCCCGGCATTCATTGCCATGACACCGAATGATTCGCCGCTGGAGCGATCGCGCATGGCAAAAATTGCCTGTCTGGTGGTGGCCGGCGTTTTACTGGGGTTTGGTTTTGCCGGCAAATGGATTTTTCAATTTCTGGGCATTACCATGCCAGCTTTTCAAATTGCCGCCAGCATCATACTGCTGCTGGTGGCGCTGGACATGTTGCGGGCGCAGCGATCGCGGGTGCAGGAGACCCACGAAGAAACTGCCGCCGGAGCTGAGAAAACCGATATTGCCGTGACCCCGTTAGCCATTCCGATGCTATCCGGTCCGGGGGCGATCTCCACCGTGATTTTGTTGCAGTCCGAGGCAGCGACGGTCTGGCACAGTCTCGCGCTGTGCGGCTGCATTCTTTTGGTGTCACTGACCAGCTATGGGATCCTGCACATGGCGGCGCATGGAGCGAACCGGCTAAACCCGATCGCCCTGCGCATCAGCACACGTATCATGGGGCTGCTACTGGCCGCCATCGCGGTTCAGTTCATGGTAAACGCCCTCAAAACACTGGTGCCGCGCTGGTTCGAATAAATTAAAGGCGCAGCGGCCCGCGAGCGTGTGGCTGGCGAGCCGCTGCGAGTGCGCTTGATTTTATTCGCTGACGGTAATGGCTTTGGGCTTGGCTTCCTCCACTTTCGGCAGCGTCACAGTAAGAATGCCGTCTTTGTACGCGGCTTTCACCCGGTCACCTGACACCGGGGTCGGCAAAGTCAGCGCGCGGGAAAAGTTTCCGTAACACCGCTCCTGCCGATGCACAGCAGTGCCTTCTGTGATGGTTTCAGTCTTGCGCTCCCCGGAAATAACGAGGGCACCTTCGTGCAAGGAAACCTCGATGTCTTCGCGCTTAAGCCCGGGAAGTTCCACGCGAACCGTGTAGTTATCTTTGTCCTCGTGAACATCCAATGCGGGCGCCCACGCTTGCACGGGCGATTCAAACAAACGGTCCAGTTCCTCTTGCAATGTAGCCAGCCGACTAAAAGTTGGCCAAGCTAATCCGGGGCGTTGATATTGTACTAATTTCATTTTTTATCCTTTCGTTGTATTTTGGTTATTGTTTTCGGTTCCAACAATTTCCTTATAGCTTGGACAATGCCAACGGGTTGAGTGGCAAAAATGCCAATGAAAACGGCATTTTTATAAGATTATCAAGCGAGCGCCGGCTTCAGCTGTGGAATTTCTGGCACAACCACTGTGCCAAGGATCCGGCAGAGCTGGCACGATGGCACACCTCAGTGCCAAGGCATCCCCAAGTCAGGGCTCGCCAGCCACGAAATTCGCAAATCTGTCGGATGACATCCCCGCAGCCATGGCATTCGGCGAATTTGCCAGTGGGGTAGATCCATGCAGGGGAAAGAAAAAGCCCCGGACGGATTCGTCCGGGGCCTGACAAGCGACACGTTTTTTTAGTCAAACGCGTGACCAGAGCAGCACAGCACATTTTTGACTTTGTGCCGCACGAGGTCCTTGACACAGGTGCGGGCGGGTCCAAGATATTTGCGGGGATCGAATTCCTTGGGGCTTTCCGCGAAAACTTTCCGAATGCCGGCGGTCATAGCCATGCGGAGATCGGTGTCAATATTGACCTTGGTGCAACCCACGCGACGAGCCACTTCAATGTCGGCTTCCGGCACCCCTTGGGCATCCGGCATTTTGCCGCCATATTTATTGATCTCATCCACGAGGTATTTCGGCACGCTGGAAGCACCGTGCAAAACGAGCGGATAATCGCCGAGGTTGGCTTCCATCAGTGCTTTCTTGATGGCTTTTAGACGTTCCAGGTCCAAGTGCTGTTCGCCCTTGAATTTGAACGCACCATGGCTGTTGCCAATGGCCACGGCAAGTGAATCGCAGCCGGTTTCCTTGACGAATTTGACGGCTTCGTCGGGGTTCGTGTAGTGGCCGCTCGTGGAATGAGCGCCACCTTCTTCGCCTTCGTCGAACTGGGCACCAACCAGGTGGCCAAGTTCGGATTCCACAGAGCAATTGTATTTGTGAGCGTATTCGACCACCTGCCGGGTAATTTCGGCGTTTTTCTCGAAAGGCTCATGCGAGGCATCAATCATGACGCTGGTGAAACCTTCATCAATGCACTGCTTGCAAAGGTCAAAGGTATCGCCATGGTCGAGGTGAACGGCGATCGGGATGTTAGACACGCTCACGGCGGCCTCAATCAACTTCTTGAGGTAAACCGGATTGGCGTACTGGCGCGCACCCTTGGAAATTTGGAGGATGAGCGGGGCTTTTTCCTCTTCGCAGGCTTCAACAATGGCCTGGATGAGTTCCATGTTGTTCACGTTAAAAGCGCCGAGGGCGTACTTGCCTTTGAGCGCTTTAGCGAACAGGTCTTTGGTATGTGTCAGTGGCATAAATTTATTTCTGTTTAAAGGAACAGCCGCGTATGGCTGTTCCTGACGGGACAGCATTGTAAAAAATCCGCACGGAAAGAAAATGAAAATTTATCCACCGCTTTTGTCAAAAGCTGCTGGAAAATTGCCTTCAACTGATACTAGTGGTGCCAGCGAGTGGAATCGAACCACTGACCTCGGGCTTATGAGTCCCACGCTCTAACCAACTGAGCTACGCTGGCCACCTAAACGGCCAATCATTGTGCGAACATTTTGCCTTCTGTCAAACCGGGATTTGCGTCAATTTGCGGGAATGCAAAAGCTGACCCGCGCTTTTTACAGCCGTGACACCGTGCTCGTTGCCCGGGAATTGCTGGGGAAATGGCTCATTCATCACACTCCTGCCGGCCAGAAAATCGGCCGGATTGTCGAGGTGGAAGCGTATCTGGGCCCGCACGATTTAGCGTCTCATTCCGCCAAGGGCCTGACCAAACGCACCCAAACCATGTTCGGCCCACCCGGATACGCTTATGTTTATCTTATCTACGGCATGCACCATTGCATGAACGTGGTGACGGAACCAGCCGGAAACGGTGCGGCCGTGTTATTGCGGGCGGTCGAGCCGGTGAAAAATCTCACAGGCAAAACTTCCGGCCCGGGCCGCCTCTGCCGGTCGATGGAAATTGACCGGCGACTTAATGCACACGACCTGTTGAGCGATGATTTTTTTATCGCCGCACCCGATCCGGCGGAGCGCTTCGCGATCATTAAACGCCCCCGCATCGGCGTCGATTATGCGAAACACTGGGCCAAACGGCACCTGCGGTTTTATATCAAGGGCAGCGCGTTTGTTTCGCAGCCTTAAACTTTTTCGGCGCCGGGAATGTCCTTGCGCGACTGCACGACCAGGTCCACCAGGCCGTATTTTTTGGCTTCCTCGGCGCTCATGAAATTATCCCGGTCACAGTCTTTTTCCACCTGCTCAATCGTCTGGCCGGTGTGTTTGGACAGAATGCCATTCAGGGTATTTTTCAGCTTGAGCATGTGCTTCACCCGGATTTCGACATCGCTGGCCTGGCCTTCGGCACCGCCGAGCACCTGATGGATCATGATGTTGGAATTGGGGAGGGAAAACCGCTTCCCCTTGGTGCCGGCGCAGAGCAGCACGGCGCCCATGCTGGCCGCCTGGCCAACGCAATACGTGTTCACATCGCACGTCAGGTATTGCATGGTATCGTAAATCGCCAGGCCCGAAGTCACGCTGCCGCCGGGGGAATTGATGTAAATATGAATGTCCTTTTTCGGGTCGCTCATCTGCATGAACAAAAGCTGGGCCACCACGATATTGGAAACATGATCATCAATCGGCGTGCCGATGAAGATGATGCGGTCCACCAGCAGCCGTGAATACAGATCCCAAACGCGGTCATTGCCCCGGCCGTCGCGTTCAATGACCGTCGGGACTGAGTAATTTTGAAAATCGTTCATGGCAGATAACTACCGCATTTGGTGCGCAAGTAAAAGCGCGAAAGTTTTCCAACGCCGCCCCGGCAGCGATGAAGCCGATTTTCAAATTGGTCAAATACGAGACTGATGCTAAGATAACCCACCCGTGACGAAAGATTCTTCCATCCGGCCCGCTCAATCGCGCCGCAAGCTGCCGCGTTCCTTCAAGGACCTGACGCCGGCGAAACACTTCAACCCGCGCACCTTTTTTCAGGAACTCGTTTGGAAAGGCTGGTTTACCAAGCGCACCGGCGCACCGCGCCCGCCGATATTCCCCAAGCTAAAGCGCAAGCAGGTCGCCATCACGTGGATCGGTCACGCTTCGTTTCTTATCCAATTCACTGACTTGAACGTGCTCGTGGACCCAAATTTTGCCAACTGGCTGTTCCTGTTGAAACGCCTGAAGCGCGCCGGACTGCGCCTCCACGATTTGCCGCCGATTGATCTGGTGCTCCTGACCCACGCGCATTACGACCATTTTCACAAGCCGACCCTGCGCAAGCTGCCCTCCACCAAGATCGGCGTAATGCCCTGGGGAGTGGGCGACCTCGCCAAAAAGCTGGGCTTCGCGCGCATCGTGGAACTGGACTGGTGGGAAAGCTTTTCGCAAAAAGATTGGCAGGTAACATTCACCCCCAGTGCCCATTGGGGCGCGCGAACCCTCCATGATCAACATCGCGGTTATGGCGGATTTGTCCTGGAATACCAGGGCAGAAAAATTTACCACGCCGGCGACAGCGCCTACTTCGATGGCTTCGCGGAAATAGGAAAAAAGCTCGCGCCGGAAATTGCGCTTCTGCCCATCGGCGCCTATCATCCCGAAACCTTTCGCAAAGTCCACATGGGGCCGGATGAAGCGGTGCAGGCGTTTAAAGACCTGCGCGCCAAAATAATGGTCCCGATGCACTACGGGACCTTTAAGCTGTCGTTTGAAGCCATGGATGAGCCGCCGCGGTGGCTAAAGGAAATTGCGGCGCAACAGCACTTAACCTCGCGTTTAAAGATCCTGCAAGAGGGCGTGCCCAAGGTATTTTAACCCTGGGCAGCCAGCGCATCGCATTGCCGCGCGAGGCCAAAATCTTTTTCCGTTAAGCCCCCGGCCGAGTGCGTGGTAAACACCAGCGCGACCCTGTTCCAACGAACGTCCAGGTCCGGATGATGCTGGGCTGTTTCAGCGAGAGCGGCCACGGCATTGACAAATTTTATCGCGGCGGGAAAGTCCTGGAACTGAAACGTCCGGGAAATGGCCCCACCAGAACGCTTCCATTGTGGCACGGTGGCAAGTGAGATCAGGACGGCCGATTCCTCAAGTAACGCCGCTGGAAAGGAATTTTCAGGAACAGGTTGAGGCGCTTTAGCCGAGGCGCGCAGCAGGCTGAGGCTGGTAACGAGGGACCACAGCCACGCTAAGGAAAACAGAACGGTGCCGCCAAGTACGGTGCCGCCCGACGGCCGGGTTTCCCCGGTGCCGTTGAGTCGGTCATAAAGCTGCGCCATTTCCCGGGCAAACCAGAGTAAAATCAGGGCGAACCCGGCGAGCGCCAGGAGTAGTTGCCCGGCCCCCTCAAACCAGCGGCGCGCAACGAGCGAGCCCAATCCGGGCGTGGCGAGTTGATTCAGCAACAGGGCATTGCGCGCTTTGGCCCGGCTAATTTCCCTCGGTGCCAAAGATGGTTTCATAAGCAATCATCAGGGCGGCTATCCCGAGAGGAAAGGTCACTGCCAACCCCACGCAGCAGGCGCAAAAGCCGGCCACATTGAGCAGGCCAGTGAAGACCACCAGTCCGAAAACATGCCACCAGTGCCGGCTCACACACTTCCAACTGGTCTTCATGGCGGTGCTAAAATCCATCTTTTTGTCAATGATGAGCGTCTGAGTAAAAAGCCAGTTGACGGTCAAGTAGGTCACCGGAATCAGACAGAGCAGCAGGATCGGCAGGGTGCCGGCAAAGGCTGACAGCAGTTGTGGCAATAAAGTCTGAACTTCCGTTGGCTGGGCGGACTGCATTTGCAGCAGCAGGGGTTCAACCTGTTTGGTGTTCACATAACTATATGGCGCCATGCACAAACCGGTCACTAGCACCACGACCAGATACCCCCAGCTAAGCTGCGAAAAATTGTTTTGAAATCCCGCAAAAAGATGGCTTAAGTCGGCCGGCTGGCCGCGCTTTAACCGGAGAAAAACCAGATAAAAACCACCCACGAGCGGCCCCATGATAAAGGCTCCCGCTACGGACAGCAGGAAGTTGCAGCCCACTTTGAACAATGGAATGGCCAGCAGGTTTTTGGGAACTATCGTCGCCAGGATCATGCCCAGAAACCCGAAAAACACCAGGGAAACAGCCAATAAAACGATAGCGCTCATTAGCAGCATGCCAAAATTATTTTTCAGCAGCTGCCAGCCTCCGCTGAAACAGACCATGATATCCATTTCATAGTCACGCGCCTGATAATCGGCGGCTGATCGCGGCAGGGGCGCGATGGGCTCCGGAATGCCGCCGGCGAGAGCCTCCGCAAATTCAGGGAATTGTGCGAGCGCACGAAATTCCGCATCGCTCTCCGGCTTGGCGAGTGACTGTGAGTTCAGCCGGTACTCCGCGATCCATTGCCGCACGTCTGCCTCGGTCACGGGGCCGTATTGTTTGCCGTCGCCACCAATGATGTAATAAAATGCCATAATATACTCCGGCTAATATACTCCGGTCACTACAGTATCTAGTTGATTGACCTGCCGGCGCAAGCGATTTGCGCCGGGCTGCCATGGCAAATGCAGCCAGATATCCCGAGGAATTCAAACCAAGCTGCAAAAAATTGCAAGTCCCTCCCTGCGGAAATCTAAATTCCTGACACCAACAAACTGTTCATTCAGGGAGCGATCTAACCGCTGAGCTGCGACTGCGCGGAGATTTCCAGGTGCTTCCCAGCGCAACCCGCACCATTTGGCAGTGAACTTGCGAATACACTATAATATTTTTTCTAATTATTGATATTGAAATTTTTCGTACCGCTCCCTGTCGTGACTTTTTGTGAACGCAAAATTGGCGGCCGATTTTCAGGGTCAATTTTGGCTTTCCTCGACAGTCACAGATCGCCGCCACATCGCCTGCAACATTCCCCCCCGCTCTTTTAACGCTTATCCCGAGTTTTGCGCTTCAGGAGCCGACCAAAAACAATACTAGACTTAAAAAGGTATTCCACGTCCTAAAAAATGGCGGTTTTTGGCGGTTTTTGGCATATTTTGGCGGTTTTTTGTGCGTCAAATTTTTTTGCGCCAAGTAAATCTACCTTTTTGATTAATTCTCGGTCGGCGGTCATAGACTGCCGCTACAGGAGTCAGAACGCCACAAAAACTTTACCGGTTCTTTACCTTTGTTTTACCACCCCCATGCAAAAAACACGTAATTTCCTTAGCAAAATCGCGAAACTTTACCATTTCTTTGTCACGTCTGTTAAAACCCGCATGAATAAAGGGTTTCGTGACAAAAACGGTGGCCACTGTCAGTGAAATTGCCAGTTTTTAGCCGATTTATTCCTGAATCCGCTAGAACCTGCAAAAATCACTGAAACTCGCCCACTCACCTTTAACGGGGTGGTGAATTTCTAGTGTAAGATCCGGATTTGGACCTA
>CAISVF010000020.1 GCA_903888765.1 uncultured Verrucomicrobia subdivision 3 bacterium
ATACTTCGCCCATGGTCCGCCCCAGTTCCTTGGCCGTCGCGGATATCTCCTTAGCCGTCGCCCCGATTTCCACCGTGGTCGAAGCCACCTCGTTGCTGGTGGCTTGCTGTTCGCGCAGCGCTGCCGCCATTTCTGTGGCACTGGAATTAACCTGTAATCCGGATTGCTGGATCTGACCAACGAGGCGGGCAAGATTTTCGGCAATTCCCTTCAAACCATCGGCCAGGGTGCCATACTCATTGCGCTCGGTCAGGTTAAGCGGGTTGGTGAAGTCGCCGTTGCGCAGGCGTTCGATTGCTTGCATCAACTGTCCCAGTGGCTGGGTGATGGCGTGCACCAGGCTGCGACCCAGCAGTAAACTAAAACCGATCACCAGCACCACACAGGCTATCATCACAATTTGAGGCAGGTTGTTCCGCGCAAGTTGCATGTCGGCAACCCTTTGGACTTCCTTGTCAAAATCCTTCATCAATTTCTCTTCCTGTTCGCACTGGGGCAGATAGGTTTTCTCAAAAAACTCCCGGCCGGCCGCTGTGTTGGTGGCAAACAGATCCAGCAGTTGGGCTTCCAGCGGATCAACCGTGTTCCGGTCAAAGTCATTCAGCCCCACAAACATGCGGGAAAGCTCCGGCTGATCCTTAAGCACGTCTTTGGTGGCCTCGAAGATCTCTTTTGATTCCAGCTCAGCAGCGGCTTTGTTCTTCCGTTCCTGGGCATTTTCCGGTGCGAGCAGCATACCGCGCTGGGCCGCATTCATTTGCACCACCGCAAGTCGCAGATGGGTGGAGCCAATGAGCAGCTGGTCTCGCATATGTTCTCTGGCAGACTCCTCCTGCGCAACATGCCGCTCCAGCCACCAGGTGAGGCCGATGCCCGCCAGCAGCATGAGAATAATGAGGTTCAACGTAACTGTGAGTCTTTGGGCAATGGTTTTATTTTTCATGGCAGATTCAAATTAGCGATGCTGAGTGCCAACACACACCGTTTCCAGCTTCTCAGCGTTCGGGTTCACACGGCTTTTTAACGTAAAATCTCCATTAGCACTACAATTATTTTCACCTCACGCCCGCCAACCTTTTAATAATTTTGGCAGGCGGGTGCGCCTGTTCAGACTTCCCTTTGTCGAAACACTTGACCAGAGCATCCTTCCCGCTGCCGTGCTGGGCCTTTTGGCAAAATTAATCAACCCGGCGGTCACACGATGGATGCATTATCAGAGGTTACCTGCTCGTGGGACGAGATTCGTGAACGAACTCTGGGCCGTGGTGATCGGACGCTGGAGAATGATCCGGTTCGACGCGAAATCTGTTTTTATTTTAAAACATTCACCACTGATAAAGCCAGACGTAGGTGGTATAGCATGCGGGCGGCGGATCGTGAAAAATTTTGGTGCCGATTTTTTCACCGCAACGGCAGGTAAGGCGCAGGCCATTTTGGAAAAATACGGGGTCATCTTCGCGAAAACGATAGGCGGAAAATTCGTTTTCATCCTTATCGAAATGGGTCAAGCCAGCCACCGGCGTGGCATAACGGCCCTTGTTGAAATAGTAGGTTCCCAGAAAATAATCTTCCAAACCTGACGACAAAAACAGCGGCTCCCTGGCACCGCCGATGTAAGCGCGCATACAGGCTTCCATGAAACTCAAATCCTTCCACCTTTGCGAGGCATCCTCCAATTTCCGGAGACCTTTGGCGGCCATCGTGACTTGATAAAGGGCTCCATTGCCTTTTACGTCGCACAAGGACAACTCTTCGAGCGGCCGGGCGGTGTAATTCTCCAGCTTGTAAAGCTTCAGGCGGGCCTTTTCCGGCAGGCGAACCCCACCCAGTTCGACCGGCAGGTTCTCGGTTCCGCGAATAATCCACCAAAACAGTGGATTTCCAGTCGTATCCGGCCCGAGTTGGCCGGTCACGCGAATGCTTTTTCCAAAAGGAATGCGGTAGGTATCGTAAACACTGTTGGGCGCGCCGGCCTTACCTATCCGGGCCACACCCCACGGCGCATACTCATCGCCAAACCCAATGCCGTGGCCAAGATATAATTCCATGTCAATCGACGCCTTGACCTCGCCGTCCACATAAATGCGGATGCGCGTTTTCGCGCATCCCTTCCAGTCGCCGCCGAACCACATGTGGGTTAGGCAACCATTGCCTTCATGGCGAAACAACTCTGCCTCCTTATCGCGACTCAGCGGAGTAACTTCCTTGCCCATCGTTCCAAAAGTTTTGAACGTGTGGTCTGCTTTCACAACTGGCGGGCGAGCGAAAACAGGCAGCGTGGCCAGCAAAAAGACCAAAAGAGATTTTAATTTCATAAAGCGCTAATGTGGCAGGGAATCAGACTGGACGGAAAACCTGGCGAAATCCGCACCGGACCAATCGCTGCCCAGTCCAGCTTGTCCGTGCGAATGCGTTGAATCATGCACCGTTGCGAGGGCTTTTCTATCACTCCGGACAGAAATTTCGTCGCCCTTCATGCTGAGTTCAAGATAATGCCAGGCGTTCGCTCCCAAATCGGCATGACCCTGAGTCAGCGGCACCCCGGTGTCGCCGGTGGTTTTGAAATCCCACGGCTTCGGGCCGACGGTCGTGCGGATGGCGCGGAGTTCCCAGTCGCCGGTGCCGGTGATTTTGAATGCGTAGCCATTTGGTAATTTGTCATTTTGGGGCACAATTGTTACCCGTCCCAGCAGCAGCGCATAGCTGTCCGCCGGAATCTGTGCATCTACGACCACGGAGTAATCTTTCCAGTTGAGGTCGCCCAAAATGGTTTCCGGTTTCGGATCAAGATGGCTGTGCCAGGGAATGCCGTCATGTCGTAAAACCTCTCGCAAAGAATTACCTAAACCATCCGTGCGCTTTTGAATTTCAAAAACGCCCGATTGATCCGAGAACAGTCGCGGCGAATCGCCGGGTTTGTAGCTGGAAAAATCATCCGCGTAAGGCAAGGAAAGCACTGACGTCGCCGGCGGTAAACTCTTGCCTTTGTGCTGGTCGCTGGTGGTGGTGGGCGAGTAAATGCAATTTGGTTCGACGGTCAGTGAAAATTTTCCAGCCACTGGATGAATATTGGCGATGGCTTCAAACTGCTGGTCCTTCGAAGTCTGCCAGACATGCAGCGTCTTTTGCGGCAGATGGGTAATTTGAAATTCGAGCGTCTGCGGTGACTTGGCGTCCATCGTTTCGATGATTAGGCTGAAATCCTTTTTGCGCGGCGATTCCAGCGCGACCACGCTGCCGCCGTCAATCATCACGCAAGCTGAATCGAGGTAACGCCAGCCGGAGGCGGCGAATTGCGTGGTGTGCGCCACGGCCCAGACGGCCGGCTGCACTTCGTAATGCCCTGACCACGGCTCGTTAGCGCGCATCACGCCGGAGCCGGGCAGCGGCAACGAATCGTAGTAGGACGTCACCGGACTCCAGATTTCAGTCTTGGTGAATTTGCCGGTGACGTAATTGCGGTTGATGATCCGCGCAAGCCTAGTCGCGCCGTTCCAGTCGCCGCGCCATGGCCCGTCTTCGCTCGACCAGAGCGGGCAGCCGATGTTCTAGGCCGACGCCGGACTTTTGGAATCGCGATAATGCACACCGACACGCTTCACTGCGGCACGCAGTTCTGCATCGTTTTTCATTTGATCTACGATTTTCCAACCGTCCCGGTCGTAGTTGTCTGCCGCCACAATGCCGACTTTTTTCAAACCAGCTTGATCCAGCGTGTGCCGGAGTAATTTTATCCAATTCGTATCGTGCGAGGTTTCATTCCAGATGCCGGTGTAATCAATGTCCAGATGATGAACTTGCTTTGCGCCCTTCAAAAATTTTGCAACGTAGTCCGCCATGTCTTGCGAAAAATATTTGCCGTTGCCAATCCAACCCGGCGCGCCCCAGGCGAGGCAATCCAAAATGACGTCGCGATTTCGGCGTTTGGCCTCCTTCATCAGCCACCATTCGTAACCGCGCTGATAATTTTCGTCGTCACGCGAGCGCATGTGGGTCAGTTCAATGCCGTCGGTGGAATTCACTTCGCCTCCAATTTCCACCTTTAGATGTTGAAAACCCGCGCCAAAATTGGGTTTGAAGAGATAGTCCAATACCTCGTACCGCTGCTTTTGGGGATATTCAATCAATAGCCGGGACGATGCCCCGGCACTGACTGCACCAATTCCTTCAAAAACCCGGCCGCCGGCCATCGGGTTCAGTTGGATAACCTCCCGGGATGAAGCAGTATTCGTGCCGGTGCCGGATGGCCCCGGGAAATGCTGAGGCGGGATGCTCCCCAAAACGATTGATAGGCTCATCCATAAAACAAAAATGATGCGACACCAATGCGAATCATTCGCGCGGGAAATATTCATCGCTTTGCTGAAAATTGCTTTTTACCCATAACCTGTCCGTTGATCCGTCCAGAAACGACACCTCATCAAGCGATACGGTTCACTAGGGGGCGCTCCATCCAGAAATACCGACGCGGGCCGGTGGCAGGATCAGTTATCATGCAATCACCGTACCCGCGTCAGACACCAACCGTCAATGTAAACTACCGCATTTTCCCCGTGCAGAAAAGCCGGGGGCCGCTTACCAGCGTCGGCCGCAAATTACTGCGGAGGATAAACCATCTTGATAAACACACTGCCGTTGTTTGGATCCAGCGGCACGCTCCAAGTGGTGCCGTTCACGGAACCGGGAACGGGAATCCAGTTGCTGGATAAACCCTTTGTGATGGAGTTGGTCTGGATCAGCACCTCCCAGCCCTGATGATCCGCCGGCCAGCTCAGGTTCAGGCTGTTGCCAACCACCGTGCTGGTGATGGTGAAGGGGCTGGTGCTGATGCTGGCTTTTACGCCAATCCGATTCAATGAGTTCCACAGATTCGTATCCCAAGCCAATCCCGCTCCCGGGGTGGCAGGCGCAATACTTGTGAAGCTTCCGCTAACGGTGCCGTTGAACGGTTTGAAAGAATCGCCGACAGCCAAGGCTGGACCGACGTTATTGATCGTTAGCGCACCGCTCACATTAATGCTTGTTGCCGTGATCTGCGAGTTGGTCTGGGCGACACTCTTATTAACATAGATGACCGTATTGCCGGCAAGGGTCACGACATTGGTGATCGTGAGGGTACCGACAGCCGCCTCACCAGGCGAAAGGACCGCGCCAGCGGGTACCGTCACACTGCCGCGCACGGTGCCGATGCCCTTCAGCGTCTGGCCCGAAGCAAGCGTGAGGAGACCAGAAGTTTTCGCGGACACATCGAGCACCGCGCCGACCGCCGCCACGTCCAGATTGCCGCTGGCGAGCGAGGCTGTGCTGGTGAGCGCGACAACGCCGTTGCTGATGGTGGTATTGCCGGTATACGTCTCGGTGTTGTTCAGCGTGAGAATGCTCGCGCCGTTGGCCAGCAGGCTGCCGGAGCCGGAAAGCACACCGTTCAAATGGAGCGGCGCGCCGGCAGTGAAGGTTTCCACCTGGTTAAGCGTGATCGAACCGCCAAAGACGTTGGTCTGATTGCTGCTGGAGATGATGGCGTTGGTCATGGACACCGGTTTGGTATTGGTAACCGTTGTGTTGTAAAGATCAATCCGGCCGCCCGGCCAGAGGTAGAGTTTGTTACCAATATTGCCGAGCATGGTATTGCCGATAAGCGTGAAATAGCCGGACTGCACATTGATGTTGGCCACGCCAATGTCGCCCAAGCCGTTGAGGACGATGTCGTTGGCACCCACTTTCCCCAGATTGTGGTTGTTGCCGGTGATCGAACCGTTGAAAACGTCCCAGCGATTGCTGCCGCCCAAGGTGGTGTCAGCCGCGAGGGAAATATTGCCGGTGAAGCCGGCGTTCACGAGTTGCGCGCCGTTGTTGATGATCGCGCCGTTGCCGCCCACACCCGCGCCTTGAACGACCACCGGTTCTGCCCCCGGGGCGAAGCCGTTCAAATCCAGCGTGCCGCCGGTGACGACGGTGTTGCCGTTGGTGGCACCCAGCGCGGTAGCCACGCTCATTTTCAACGTGCCGCCGTTGACCGCAACCACGCCAGTGTAGTCATTCCCACCGGTGTTGGCGATGGTCAGGGAGCCAGTGCCAGACAACGTTATGCCAGCCGTGCTGCTAATTTTGCCGCTGCTGGTGAACAGGTAATTGCTGCTGCTGGTGACCGTGATGGCATCCGGGGCCAGCGTGCCAGTGAGGTTGACGGTGTAATTAGTGGCTCCACCCGCAGACAAAGTGTCGTCAAACACGACGGTGTCGGCTTGAAAGAAGTTGGTCGGATTGCCGCCCGTGGTCCACGCCACGGTGTTGGTAAGATCCCACCGATTTGTGGCAGCGTTGTTGGCAGTCCAGACCAGACTGTTGCCGGCACCGGAAACGATCAGAACCACCTGTCCCACCGCGTTGCTGACCGTGAAGTTTTCATGAATCTGCGGCGGGATAACGACAATGAGATTGGTGTTGAGCGTGCCGGCCGCGACGACGCCGTTTTCATTGGTCAGGTTGCCGGTGAATTTGAAGAGCGGATAAACGCCATTGGCCGGTGCGCCGTTGAGGGCATTGATCACTAGCGGATTTTCGCCGGTCATGCCCAAGTCGGCCTGGACGGTGATCTGGTCATTCGCCCGGAACTTCCCGGTGGGATCGGCGCTCAAGTCGAAGTTATTTGTCACGCCGCCGTTAATGATCAATGGGCTGGCAAAGGTTAAGGTGCCCGCCGCGCCATTGCCGCCAGGAATCAAACTACTACCCGCCACCATGGCCACGGCCCCGGTGATGGAGCCGTAACCGGTCAGAATTTGCGGAACGAGCGAAGTGACCGGGCCGGCACTGGCCGCAGCGGAAACGTCCAGCACCGCGCCCGCCGCAATCGTGATGGACGGAGTGTTGTACATATAAGAATCGACACCGACCACCAGCCTGCCGCCGTTGATCGTGGTGGCTCCGGAATAGGTGCATAGACCGGTTAAGGTGAATGTGTTGGTGCCTTCCTTGTAGATGGCCGTACCGCCGGCCTGGGTGCTGGCCACGGTTCCGTTGAAAGTGCAGGCCTGATTCAATGCGCCAATATGATATTGGCTCGGGCCGGCATAAGCAGAGCCGTTCAAGACTGCCGTGGTGGTGCCGTTCAACGCGCCAAAATTGATCGCATTACCACCGGAGTTATGGTTGCCAACAACGGCAATGTTGTCGAGATTGACCACCGCGTTCTGCAGTGCGCCGTCAAAAGGGCCGCCGTTGAAATAGGTGCAGATTTGTGCGTTGGCGGCAGTGCCAACCAGATTGAGCGTGCCGCTGAAGTTGGCGCAGGCTGACAAGACTTCAATCCTGTTGCCGGTGCCGGGCACGGTAACCGTCAACGAGCCAGAACCGTAAAGATTCGGTAAAGACACGCGACTGGACATGTTGAAGGTGCCGTTGGTGCCGGCGGGAACAGTGAGATTATAACCATTCATGTAAACCGGGGTATTCAGAACGGTCATGGTTCCGCCAATCAATGTAATCATGCCGGTGCCGGCACTGGTGGCGGTCCCGATACCCAGCGTGGCCGGGCCATAAACCGTGGTGCCGCCGGTGAAAGTGTTGGCCGCGCGCAGATTGTTGGTGCCGGTGCCTTCCATGACAAAGGCGACTTTGCCACTGCCGGCATTGTTGTTGTCAGCAATGGTGCTATAATAATCCGTCAGCACGCTCTGATTCACGGTCAAGGTGCCCGTGCCGGAACCGTTGTTGACAATCTGGCCCAGAACGGTGTTTGCCAAACCAGCCAGCGCATTGACAGTCTGGTTATTGCCGTTCAAGTCCAGGGTGCCCGCCGCGCTTGCGCCACCATCCAAAACGAGCCAGCCGGTGGTCACACCGCCGTTCGGAATGACGTTGGCCGCCCCCAGTTTCAACGTGCCATTGGCGACGATGGTGTTGTTGAGGTAAGTGTTGGCACCACCAAGTGTGACCACCCCCGAACCGCTCAAGGATAAGGCACCGTTGCCACTAATGCCGTTGTTGACGAAAAGCGCACTGGCCGTATTAAAATCCAAGGTAGTGGCGTTATTCATGACCACCGGTCCGGTACCTAGCGTCCCAAGAAATCCGCCCGAGCCGATTTGCAGCATGCCGGCATTGATGGTGGTCTGGCCGGAGTAGGTGTTATTGCCGACCAAGGTCAACGTGGTGGCACCATCTTGCGTCAGCGTGCCGCTACCGCTGATGGTTCCGAACACTGAGCGGCTGGCGATCTGCTGGAAGATGAGCGCGGCATTGTTGCTGATGGCACCGGAGCCGAGGTCGCCGTCGGTCGAACCATTGCCGACCTGCACGGCGCCACCGGCAATAATGACCTGACCGGAACCAGTGTTAATCGTGAGATTGGTTAGCGTGCTGCTGCCGGACTTGGTCAGGATGCCTCCCGCAATACCGGTACCGACAAAGGTGTAATTCTTGGTGGAATTCACCGCAATGGAGACAGGCTGAACCGCCGCATTGATATTTACCAACAGATTGGCGGCGGTGTTGTCAAAAGTGACGTTGTCAAAATCATTAAAAGAAGTCGGACTGCTCCCAAAGAGCCAGTCCACCGAGCCGGTATTATCCCATGAATCAGCTCCTCCATCTCCTGTCCAAACTAGATTACGGCTCGGAGGCGTATACACCAGCAAATCCAACTCGTTGGCCGTGGAGTTAGTGAGCACGCCGACTTTTCCGGCCACGGAGAAATTCTTAAGGGCCAGATTGGCCACGCTGCCGGCTGAGACAGTTCCATTCCACTGAATCAATTTATAAAGGCCGTTGGTCAGCAAACCACTTACACTTGCCGAAATACTGCCCAGCGTGAAGTCCACATTGTTACCGACGGAAATCAAATCCGTGCCGCTGGTACTGATGTCCATCACCAAGTCGCCGCCCTGCAACGCGAGGTTGGTGTTGATAGTCAGGGTGCCGACCGTGCCAACTCCGCCCGGCTTCACAACGCCCCAAATGCTAGTGTTGTCACCCGGTATCACCAGACTGCCTCTCACCGTGCCGCTGCCCAGCAAGGTCTGGCCCACCGCACTGTTCAAGGACAATGAGCCAGCGGCGGAAACGTCCAGCGTGGCACCCGCGCCAACCGTGATGGCGGCGCTGTTGGAGATGGAGGCATTGGCACCGAGCACCAGCGAACCGGAACTGATCACCGTACTACCGCCATAGCCGTTGGTGCTGACCAAAACGATGGAGCCGGTGCCTGTGTTAGCCAAACTGGCCGACAAGCCGTTGATGGAGGTGGGCAACGTAACGCTGCCGGAACCCTGATTGGTAATCGGGCCATTGCCCGTGATGCTGCCGGGATACGTTGACGGGCCGGAAAGATTGAAAACCAAGGCACCGCTGTTGGCGATGCTCGGTGAATTGCTGAGGCTGCCCGCAGCGCCGCCGGCACCAAGCTGTAGAATGCCAGCGCTGATGGTGGTAGCGCCGGTATAAATACTGTCACCTGAAAGCACCAGACGCCCGCCGCCAGATTTCGTCAGGGTGCCGCTGCCGCTGATGACACCAGAGTAACCAACCAGATCTGAGCGGTTGAAAGACAGCAAGCCGCCGCGCGTGACGACGCTTGGCGAATTGCTGATGCCGCCGCTCGTTCCGCCATTGCCCACCTGAATAGTGCCGGCATTGAGATAAGTTGCGCCGCTAAAAGTGTTGTTGCCAGAGAGAATCAGCGTGCCGCCGGCGCTCTTGGTCAGCGCCGATGCGCCCCCGTTGTCGGCAATCGCAGCCGCCACAGTGACAGCGCCAGCACCGTTTTGAATGATCACCACATCCTGACCGGAACCGGGACCGACCAACGTGCCATTAGTTATGGTGAGGCCATTCCCGGCGGTCACTGCACCCGAAACCAAAGTGCCCCCGTTGGTCAAAGTGAAGCCGCCAAGATCAATCGTCGTTAATTGGGCACGAATGTCACGGAGGGAAGTGATTTTGGTATTGGCTGCAAGGGTGGTTAAATTGGTCCCGGAACTAATATCTGCGTTACCAGCCAGCGAGTTGGAGGTGCTGGCGGTATATACAATTGTGCTATTAAGCCCGCCTTCACGGATGGTGGTTCCCGTCTTGCCGTCCCAATCAGAAAAACCGCCACCCGTGAAATAGGCCACGCCATTCGCGAGAACAATTCCAGCCGGAACAGTGCCGCTGGTTGAAGTTGTAAGGTCATTGCCACTGCTGTAGCCCGGAACATCAATGGTTGCGCCTGCGCTGCGACCGATCGTGCCGGTGATGGTAAATTGCAATTTGTCATTGGCATTGCGAGCGTTATAAAAAGAAGACTGCCCCGCATTCACGGTAAGATTGGAGAAGGTCTGGGTCGTGGTTCCCGTGTTGCCGGGCGCCGTGATGTTGAGCGCGCCGCCACCCATCGTTATAGAGTTGGTGGTGGGAATCAAGGGAGTCCCGGTGCTGCCCACAGTATTCAGCAAAATGGTGCCACTGTTGACTACCAAACCGCCTGAAAAGCTGTTGGTTGCGCTTAATGTCAGCTGGCCGCCGCCAATCTTGGTTAGACCATTGGTACCAGCCAAAGGTACGGTGAAAGTGGCCGTCTGGTTGCTGACGTTAATTATTGGCGCATTGAGACCATTGTTCAGCGTCAGGATGCTGCCGCCGCTGGCAGCCAGCGTCCAGTTGTTGTTGGGAATGATGTCGGCAAACAACAAGGTGCCGTTGGTATGGCTGGTGTCGAGCGTCACCGTCGTCGCGGCGGTGATGTCCAGCGTACTGAAGTCAGCGATACTGCCGACGCCGTCGGCCACTGTACCGCCGCTCCACTTGGTGGTGTCACTCCAATTGCCACTGACGGTCGAAATCCACACGCTACTCTGCGCCAACAAGGCGGCCGGCAGACCGCCAAATGCGAGTGCGAGCAACGCGAGCCGTTTTAACCGGAGTTTGATTTTGTTGATTTTCATAATTTAGATTCAGTGAGATCGTTGATTTAGATTAGTAAATTTGTATTGTGCCACATTAACAAATGAGCCGCGTCATTAACAAGGTAATAGACGTTTTTCAATTAGTGAACATTAATTGAGCGCTTCCGTAAAATTAGCGCAGTCTGCAATTTCTGCCATCACCAATTCTGGTGATACGGATGCCACGGGGTTCGCCAGCTCCTCCGTCACGGAACTGTGCGCGGCGGAAGTTCAAGGCGCGGTAAACCGGTAAGCCACGTAAAAACTGACGCAGTTACCGTGCGGGCGCGACCGTTTTCCGGACAAAAAGCCCGCCAAATAGTTCACCAGATTTTCTCATAGATGTCATCAAATTGACACAGACCGCAATTAAGCTGTCCCCGCAATTAGAAACAGGAAGCGCGACCTTACGCCAAGGAGGCCGCGTTTAAAACCAATTAGCCAAATAAACAAACAAAATAATAATGAAAAGAAACAAACATTCCAAATTCAGGGCCATCGGCCGGCTGCTAGCCGGAGTCGGCGGCCTTTCGCTGACCACGTGCGCAGCCACAGCGGCCAACTCATTTCTCGGCGTCGCCGCCGGAGATGCGTCCACCACCAACGCCATGCTGTGGACCCGCTGCGTGGACATCAATGCACCCGCCATGGTCGGTTTGACGGCACAAGTGGCCACCGATCCGCTGTTTGGCGCGCATACCGATTTTGCGGTTAATACGGACACCAACAAGGATTACACTGCTAAAGTGCTGGCCACCGGCTTATCGGCGGGAACCAGGTATTATTATCGTTTCACCGACGGCATCAATGTGAGCCTGGCTGGGACCTTCAAAACGGCTCCTACTGTGGATATGGCAGCTCCGGTGAGTTTTGCTTTCTCCGGCGATTGTGACGGGCTCATGCGTCCGTATGCCCTCGCAAGCCAGATACCGGGAAAAAACCTGGATTTTTTCATGTTCGATGGGGACACGATCTATGAGACGTCCGCCAGCATCGGCTCCCCGGCGGTGACCAGCACGGCGAGCGCAACGAAAGCGCAGTTGTTCACGGATTTTTCGCGGAAGTATCGCGAGCAGTATCTGCCGGTAAATGGTGGCAGCCAAAACTGCCTGCAATCCTTGTTCGCTGGACAGGGCAACTACACCGCTTATGACAATCACGAATTGGGCAACAAGCAATACATCAATGGCGGTGCTCCCGCTGGTGCGGCCATTTCGACCGACCCGACAAACCTGACTTCTGGCAAGGGGTATTCCGGGACAACCAATGACAACGTGGATGTCAACACTACCGGGGCTTTTATGAATAAATCCGCCGGTTTCCAGACCCTCCAGCAAGTTTACATGAATTACCAGCCGGTCATCGAACGCGGCATCATCAGCGCCCCGACCGATTCCCGCACGGATGGCACACGCCAGCTTTACTTCGCGCAGGCGTGGGGTAAAAACGTGATCCTCATCAATGTGGACGACCGCACGTATCGGGACATCCGTTTGAAACTGAACGACGGCTCCACGGACGACACCAGTTCACCGCGCGCTGACAATACCAATCGTACCATGCTGGGGGCCACCCAACTCGCGTGGCTTGAGCAAACCCTGCTCGCGGCGGAACAAGCTGGCACACCTTGGAAGTTCGTCAATATTTCCGATCCGATTGACCAAATCGGACCGATCGGCGGGGTGCTAGCGCTGAGCAATGCCCCCACCACGGCCGACTACGGCACCCTGGGGAACATCACCTTTATTGCCACCACAGCTGCCACCACCGCCGGCAAAACGATCACCGTCGCTAGCACTGTTGGACTGGTGGCCGGACAACCTGTTAGCGGTACTGGTATCGCGGCAAATACGACGATCGCTGCCATCAATACCGACGGCGTGACCTTTACCTTGAACACCAACGCGACCATTGCCAGCGGAGCCACGCTCACCTTGGCTCCGGCACCGAGCACCTACGCACCAGTCAATGCGGACGGTGGAAAATCCTGGATGGGCGGCTACCGCGCTGAACGCAATGCGCTCTTGAAATTCATTGCGGACAATCATATTCGCAATGTGGTTTTTCTGGCCACGGATGACCATCAGAATCGCATCAACGAGCTGACCTACTCGCCCACCGGCAACACGGCCAACCAGAGCACCTACGTGAAGGTCCCTTATTGTTTTGAAGTCGTCTGCGGACCCTTGGGAGCAACCGGGCCGGATTTCATTCAGAACCACACCTTCGCGCTGGCGAAAAAGCTGGCTGACAGCCTTGCCAATGCCCAGGCGACAGCGGGGATCGAACCCATCGGCTTGATTGGATACCCCGGGCTGCACAATCTGGCGCGCATTGGCGATCCGACAGCCAACCTCACGCCTCAGGCGGTGGACTTCTACAGCCCCGATACTTTTAATTACAATAAGTTTGATGTGAGCGCCGACGGCAAGACCCTCACCATTACCAGCTACGGAATTAATTCCACCGTACAAAATTCGTTTCTGGGTTATGATGCCAATAATAATCCCGAGCGGCAGATCTTCAGCTTCCAGATCGACGCGGCCAGCGAACTCGCGGCGGTTGACCATATCATCGTGGTCTATCAGGAAAACTGGAGCTTCGACTCACTTTATGGTTCATTCCCCGGCGCGAATGGCATTGCCAACGCCATTGGAGCCTCGACCAATCAACTGGATCGGCTGACCCTCAATCCCATTGCCGGCCTGGCCAACTATGATCCGGTCGCCAATATCATTCCCACGCAAAATCCTCCGGTACCGCTGAACGGTTCGCAAGACAAGCGCTTCTTGACCGATATGAACAATGTCAACAGCGCCACCCTCGTCAACACTCTGCTGCCTTACGGGTTGGAAACCTTCCTCGACCCGACGAACCTCACCGGCGACCTCGTGCATCGCTACTGGCAGGAGCAGTTCCAAATCGACAAGGGCAACAATGACATGTTCGTCACCTGGAGCGATAACCCCGGATTGGTCATGAGCCACTTCGACGCCTCGCAATTGCCCGAAGGCAAGCTTGCGCAGCAGTATGTGATGTGCGACAACTTCTTTCACTCAGCCTTTGGCGGTTCCTTCCTGAACCACCAATATTTTATTGCGGCCCAAGCGCCGGTTTATCCGAATGCTGCCAGCACGGTACCCAATAACGTGGCGGCGCTGGACGCCAACGGATTGCTCCTGCTGACCAACTTCCCGAACTCGGGACGACTGTTCCGCGACGGCAACATCACGCCGATTGGCGGGGTCTGCTTCGCTAACACCAACCAGACGTTCGACCAAAACTACGCGGTCAACACCATATTTTCCTGCAACCTCGCCAACAGTGGCAGCCCAACGGCCGCCACGTTGCTGCCCTCGCAAAATGACAGCAACCCCAATGATACCACCCGCCCTTACATTCCCACCATCGGTGACCGGATGGATGCGGCGGGAGTGAGTTGGAAGTGGTATTCGGGCGGCTGGGACCGCGCGCTGGCGCAATCGCCCAACAATGCGGCGCATTATGGTTACACCTCCAATGATACCAGCATCGCGCTGTTTCAATGGCATCATCAGGCGTTCGCGTTCTATGACAACTATGCGCCGTGGACGAACGGGGTTCGCAATCCCCGCTCCGCCACTCATTTGCAGGACGAGAACAATTTCTTCGCCGATGTAACGAACAACACATTGCCGTCCGTTTGCTTCATCAAGCCCCTCGGTCCGGACAATGAGCATCCCGGCTATACCGCTCTCTTGCAGGGACAATTGCATGTCTCCAATATTGTGGCCGCCGTGCAGAGCAACCCGGCCCTTTGGGCGCACACCGCGATCATCGTGACGTACGACGAACACGGCGGACGCTGGGATCATGTGGCCCCGCCTGCGCGGGACATCTGGGGACCGGGAGTACGGGTGCCTGGTATCATCATCTCGCCGTTGGCGCGGACAAATTATGTTGACCACACGCAATACGAGACGTTGTCAATCTTGAAGACGATCGAAAATCGTTTCGGGGTTGCGCCGCTGACGGCGGCGGACGCTGCGGCCAACTCACTGGCACCGGCTTTCAACAGCAGCCTGGCCAGTGCTACTGATCCCGTCACCCTGCCCACGATCAGCTTTGCGAAATCCGGTGGCTATGTGACGTTATCATGGCCAACCGGCTATGCGAGCTTCGTGTTGCAAGCCACCACCAATCTGGTCAACGCCAGTTGGTCCACCGTCAACACGGGCACAAGCAATCAATACAGCGTACCGATTGACACGACGCAGCCCGCCGTCTTCTACCGCCTAGTCCGTCCATAAACCGAAACTGCAAGCAGCACACGACCCGCACGCTGTTTCTCCGGCGTGCGGGTTTTCTTTTGGCTGGGCCACGGTGTATCGCGGGAAGAACACGCCATCACCGCATAAGCATTTTCCACTCGTGGGTAGATGGCATTGGGGGGCACTTAAATTTCAAGGGTGATCATAGACAAAAAACCGGCCTTCTCGTGAAGGCCGGTTTCGCAAGAGAATGAATGGTATTATCCCTTCACTTTGGCTTGTGAGTGTGATCTACGGTGTCTTCATTCAGGTCTTCGTCAGGAATGCGCATCGCATAAAACGAGCGGTAGATAAACACCAGTGCCACAATGAGAAAAGCGATGCCAATCAGTGTTTTCACACTTTGATGCTGGATGGTCACGGCTATTTCCACGGCGAGCAGGCCAAAGAGCGTGGTGAACTTGATGACAGGATTGAGCGCTACCGAACTGGTGTCTTTGAAGGGGTCACCGACCGTGTCGCCCACGACCGTGGCGGCATGAAGCGGCGTTCCTTTCATTTTCAAATCCACCTCCACAATTTTCTTGGCGTTGTCCCACGCGCCGCCGGCATTGGCCATGAAAATTGCCTGGAACAAGCCGAAGAACGCGATGGCGATGAGATAGCCGATGAAAAAGTAGGGGTTGAAAAATGCCAGCGAAAGCGCGAGGCAG
>CAISVF010000021.1 GCA_903888765.1 uncultured Verrucomicrobia subdivision 3 bacterium
ATCACCGGCGGAGCGCGAAAAAACCTAGGTCGGGCGGCGGAAGCGGCGCTGGAGGTTATCCAGGTAGAGATAAATCACCGGCGTGATGTAGAGCGTGAGCAATTGCGACACGATCAAGCCGCCGGACACAGCGAGGCCGAGCGAGCGGCGGGCTTCGCCGCCGGCACCGAGACCGAGGGAGATGGGCAGCGAGGCCATGAGCGCGCACATGGTGGTCATCATGATGGGGCGGAAGCGCAGCAGGCAGCCCTCAAAGATCGCGTCGTAAGGTTGCTTGCCGTGGTGCTGCGCATCAATCGCAAAATCGATCATCATGATGGCGTTTTTCTTCACAATACCGACGAGCATGATGAGGCCGACGAATCCGTAAATATTCAAATCCAGATGAAACAACATCAAGGTGAGGAGCGCACCAAAGCCCGCCGACGGCAATCCCGACAAAATGGTCAGCGGGTGGATGAAGCTTTCGTAGAGAATTCCCAGAATGATATAGATAACCAGGATCGACATCAGCAGCAGAAAACCAAGACCCGACAGGGACGATTGGAACACGGCCGCCGACCCCTGGAAACTGGCCGTGATAGTTGCGGGCAGATGCAATTCGGCCTGGAGGTCGTGAATTTTCTCCACAGCCGTCCCCAGCGCTACGCCGGGCACGAGATTGAAGGACACGGTAACCGACGGCAGTTGCCCGACGTGTGAAATGGTCATCGGTCCCAACCCGCGGGAGAAGCGGGCAACGGCGCTCAAGGGCACCAGCTTGCCGCTGGCGGAGGTGATATAAAGCCGACCCAAGGCATCCGGGTCGCGCTGGAACTCTGGCAGGACCTCAAAGACCACCCAGTACTCGGCAAGATCGCCATAAATCGTCGAGATCTGGCCCGAACCAAAAGCATGGTAAAGTTCCGTTTCGATTTGCGCAGCGGTGACCCCGAGGGCGGCGGCTTTATCGCGATCAATATCCACGACCAACTGCGGGCTGGCGATTTGCAGATCGCTGGTCACATCTTGAAACACATCCTTAACTTCGGCGATTTTCTGGAGCAAGACGGGGGTCCACTTGAACAGCTCCTGCGTATCGGTGTCCTGCAGGCTGAATTGATAAAGCGCCTTGGTCAGGGTACCGCCGACACGAATGAGTGGCGGGTTCTGCACAAACACATTGAAGCCGGGAATGCCGGCAAACTGCTTGCGCAGATCCTGGGTGATTTCAGCCGCGCTTTGGCGGCGTTCGGAACGATCCTTGAGCCGCATGAAAATACGTCCGTTATTGCCGCTGATGGTAGAGCCTCCCAGCCCTACCGCCGACATGAAGGCGGCGACGTTGGTGTTGGCGGCAACAATCTTTGCTGCCACCTGCTGGTGCGCCTTCATGGCCTCGAAGGAGATGTCTTGAGCGCCCTCGGTGATGGCAAAAAGCTGGTTGGTATCTTCGTCCGGGAAAAATCCCTTGGGAATCAGGTTAAACAATAATGCCGTGGCCGCGAACGTGGCCAGCGCCACGCCCAGCGTGATACGATGATGTTTCATCGCCAGCCGCAACGTGCGCTCGTACAGCGAGCGGAAACCCTCAAAAAAACGTTCGAATAAATTGTAGAGTCCGCCGTGCTTTTGCTCGCGCACGGAATGCACAAAGCGGCTGCACATCATGGGCGTCAGCGAGAGCGACACGAACCCGGAAATCAGCACCGCGCAGATGATGGTCACGGCGAATTCATGCAGCAATCGCCCCAGCAATCCGCTCATGAACAGCACCGGGATGAAAACCGCCGAGAGGGACAGCGTCATCGAGATGATGGTGAAGCCGATTTCTTTCGCCCCGCGCAGCGCGGCGGCCATGGGGAGCTCGCCGTTTTCCATGTGACGCACGATGTTTTCGAGCATCACGATCGCATCATCCACCACGAAACCAACGGAGAGCGTCAACGCCATGAGGGATAGATTGTCGAGGCTGAAGCCGGCAATTTTCATGGCGGCAAAGGTGCCAACGATGGACAGCGGCAGCGCCAGACTGGGAATGACCGTGGCCGACACATTGCGCAAGAAGACAAAAATCACCATGACCACCAGAGCAACGGTCAGCATCAAAGTTCTTTCGACATCGAGGACGGACTTGCGAATTCCCTGCGACCGGTCGAAGAGAAAATCAATGCTTACCGCGGCTGGAATCTGCGCCCGCAGCGTGGGAAGCTGCTTTTTGATCGCGTCCACCACAGCCACGGTGTTGACCCCCGGCTGGCGCTGGACGGCGAGAATGATGCCGCGAGTTTCCTTGAACCAGGCGGCAACCTTGTCGTTTTGCACGCTGTCAATGACGTTGGCGACCTCCTCCAGCCGCACCGGGTTGCCGTTGCGATACGCGACGACGAGCGGGCGGAAGGCGGCGGCATTTTTCAACTGGCCGTTGGCCTGGATGGTGAAGGCCTGATGTTTGCCGTAGAGCGTACCGAGCGGCTGGTTCACGTTGCCGGCGGCGACCGCATGCGCCACCGTATCAATGCCAAGTCCCTGGGCCGCCAGCTTGTTCGGGTCCACCTGAACGCGCACGGCGTACTGCTGTGGGCCGAACAGATTTACCTGGGCGACACCGTTGACCATCGAGATGCGCTGGGCAAACAGGTTTTCTGCGTAATCATCCACCGTCGAGAGGGGAAGCGAACTGGATGACATCGCTAGAAACACCACCGGCTGGTCCGCCGGGTTGACCTTGTTATAGGTCGGCGGCGTCGGCAAATCCGGCGGCAGTTGCTTGGCGGCGCGCGTGAGGGCTGCCTGAACGTCCTGAGCGGCGCCGTCAATATTGCGATCAAGGGAAAACTGGACGGTGATCTGCGAAATCCCCAACGCGCTGATGGAGGTCATCGAATCCACGCCGGCGATGGTGGAAAGCTGCTTTTCCAGGGGCGTCGCCACGGCGGAAGCCATCGTAGCCGGACTCGCCCCGGGCAACGACGCGTTCACCTGAATCGTAGGGAAATCCACGCTGGGCAAATCGCTCACCGGCAACAGTCGGAAGCCAAATATGCCGAACAGCAAAATGGCCGCCATGACCAGAGTAGTCATTACGGGCCGGCGGATGAAGATCTCGGAGACGCTCATGCCTTGACTAGGTTGCAGGCTGGCGGCAACGGGCCGAGACGGTTCCGGCGGCACCCAGCTGGTTTTGCTTGACGCTTCATGCTGCCGGGTTTATTCACTTTTGAAAGTCACATGGGTGCCCGAGGCGAGGCGAAGTTGCCCGTCGGTGACTACGGTTTCGCCGGCGCTCAAACCAGACGCAATCGCTGTTTCGCCCTTCACCGTCACGCTTACCGTCACGGCGCGCTGCTCGACCGTCTGATCCGGTTTAACCACAAAAACAAACTGGCCATTCTGCCCGGCTTGCACCGCCTGCGAAGGCACGACGACAGCATTGGTCAATTCATCCAGCTGAAGGGCTAGTTGGACGTATTGGCCCGGCCACAATTTTCCATCCGTGTTCGGAAAGGTTGCCTTCAATAAAATAGTGCCCGTAGTCGGGTCCACAGAGTTATCCACGAAGGCCAATTGTCCGACCGGTGGTTCGCCGGTGAGGTTTTCGTAACTGGCGGACACCGAGAGCGTGCGACTGCGCATCTGTTTTTGGATTTCCGGCAGAAACCGTTCTGGGACAGCGAATGCGGCATAAATAGGGTGTATCTGATTGATACTTAAAAGCACGTCATCCGGGGATTTGACCACGTTACCCTGGTGAAATTGCAGACTGCCCGTGCGGCCGTCAATCGGCGCCCGGATGGTGGTATAGGCGAGGTTGAGTTCCGCATTTGTCAGGGCCGCCCGGTCGGCGGCCACGCTGCCAGCCAAAGCATTAAAAGCCGACTCGCTGGTATCGCGCTCATCCTGAGAAACCAGCTTCTGGTCGAACAGCTTTTGTTCCCGATCAAACTGGATTCGCGCATTTTGCAGTTGCGCCAAGTCGCGCTGCAAACTGGCCCGCGCCTGATCCAGCACGGCCTGCGCCGGGCCAGGGTCAATCGTAAACAGCACATCCCCTTTTTTCACTTCCTGGCCTTCCTGAAAATTTACCGTGCTGAGGAGCCCGCCAATCTGCGGGCGGATGGTGACGGAAACGATGGGCAGCACATGCCCAACCGGCGGCGGGTTTACCAGCACCGGCATCGTCTTGGTCACGGAGGGCACCGCCAGCACCGGCACCGCCAGCCGGCTGACTGGTGGGACAGGTTTCGAACAGCTGACAACCAATGCCAGAACTATCAACGAAAAATAAAGATACTTTTTCACGAGGCTTGAGCCAACCTGGTTTTTGCCGCTGGTTTTACGGGCCGAAAGGAGGAGGCGATGGTTTCTAAAAACTGCGAATATTCCCGCTGGAATTTGGGATCATGCGGCGACCGGCCGGTAACCAGCCAGGTCAATTGCGGCATCGCCAGCGGGAACA
>CAISVF010000022.1 GCA_903888765.1 uncultured Verrucomicrobia subdivision 3 bacterium
TATGCCGGCAAATTGCGACTTGATCACCGCCAACATTTCGCTTCAATGCGCCCTCGGCAACTTCAAGCGTCCCACCTCCACGAAGAAATTGTGGCTTGACCGCCTGAGGCTTAGCTATAAAAAAACGCTGCACGCCAGCGAGCAGTCGCGGCCCGACGTGATCGAGCGAAGAAAGGCCTGGCAGGAGACGTTGGCGAACCTGCCTGCAGCGAAGCTGGTGTTTGTGTATGAAAGCGGGGCCAACACGCAGATGCCCCGGCGTTATGGCCGCAGTCCAGTGGGGGAGCGGTTGGTTTGCGCGGTGCCGCACGGGCATTATCAGACGACCGCGATGATCGCCGGGGTGCGGTTGGCTGGCTCGCAAGCCCCTTGTCTGATTGAGGGCGCAATGCACGGGGTGGTGTTTCTGGCCTGGGTGAGGCAGGGATTGGCTACCGTGTTGAACCGCAGGGACATCGTCGTGCTGGACAACCGGGCCACGCACAAGGTGGCGGGCCTAGCCTTTGCTGCGATCCCCACTGATGATTGCCGTGGTTTCATTTTGAACGCGGGCGTCGCTATATAATTCATGTAAATGCTCAAGGTGGGCGTAAAGACCTCGCCATGGCCGCAAATCATTCATTTTATCGCCAATATGCACCATTGCTATTGTAATACAGCGACAAAGAGTTAGGGTTTTATTTGATCCTCGCACATTTACACTCTACTTGAACATCAAACCGGGGCAGTGCCACCCGACCTATCATGCCATAGCCTCGACCAGAATAATAAGATCGATTTCATGGCCCGCAGGTGACTTATGGAATAGGCAAAGGACGTGATGTGATCGTCAAAACCGCCGATTTTGTTACTCCACCAAAAGAGGCATTTATATTAGCTTGAATATCAACCACTCCAGCCGAAGAAGCGACATGCACTGGAAAGGTAGCTGAAGTTGAACCTTCCGGGACGGTAACATATCCACTGGCTGGAACTTTTGCCTGCTGTTGATCACTAGAGAGGCTCACCACGACACCATTCACGGGAGCAACTCGATCGAGCTGCACGGTTCCTTTTGATAATCCCTTAAGTGTAATACTAGCGGGATCCAGCGTGAGATTAATTAGCCTGGGGGGTGGTGGAGGCATCAGCCAGAACCACATGTCAAAATCACCGCCACGAAGTCCATTGCCACTTGGCAGGCGCAAGCGCGTCTGTCCGGTAGCGGGGTCCTTGATGCCAAATGCCTCGCCATCCAGAAATAAATCCGGATTTTGATCGTTCCAAATATAATTGCCCTGTAGAGTTAAACGCATCAAGATGCGGTCACCGCGTTTGGATTCGTTCATCATCTGGAATAAACGTTCCATCAACCATACTTCTGTCGCTTTGGCGGGAACCCATGAGATGGTATTATTACTTGCCTTAACTAGCCCCGCGAGGATTAAGGGTTGAAACCCGACAATGGAGTTGCCCCATAGCTCTCTATCAGCTGCATTAAATGGAAAAGGCATCTGCAGAGTCACAAAACAAGTGGGGCGATTCTCGACCGAGTTTTGCGCGATATTTTTGCTGCAGATAACCTTAATCCCGTTGATAAATTCGCCGACCGGAACATCTGTATCATTCAACAATGGTCGATCGTTTACCAGCAGTTTGACAATTTGAATTCCCGGCTGGCTGTCACTATGCAGTTCTGTTAAAGGTGAGAATATCTTCCGGCAGTCGTCTTGGATTGTTATCGACTTTCCGTCGAACCGAACCAGCGCAAGCCGGCAGTAGTGGTGCTCGATGCCTGTCGGTGGTTGCGGCAAGGGGCTGGAGTTCGGAATTTCATACGGTGGCCACTCGATTTCACCAGTTGCGGTGCGTGCGGGTATGAGCCAGTAATCTCCGGGCTTGTAAGTTCCCTTGGTGAAGTTGACTTCAATTCCAGCCTCAAGCGGCTGCCAAGCGAAAGTAATTGGCACACCCTCCTGCGTCGCAGTATCTCTTGCCTGATCCCATCGGCGCACTTTCGGATGGGCCTTCATGTCCACGGCTGCAATGGCAGATGTCGGCATCATCGTAATTGTGCGCGTCGCTTCCTCGACGTTGCTTATCTGGAGCAATTGCCCCGGCAGGCCATTGAGTTCTATTTTATCATCAATAATCTCGACCCACTGGCCGTTGGTAAAGCCAAGCACGTCATCCGGGCCGACATCTGAGACGACTACGTTATTTCCGCTAATTGATTTGATTGCCATCACGACCGTCCCATTATCACGCGACCAGACGAAGGATATCGGAGTCCCATCTTTATTAACCTTGTGTATCTCGACGCGGTAAAGTTGGTTCTCCAGCCGTTGATAGCCGGCACTCGGCGGAAGCAGGCACGCTTGCTCGGTCGGATCCGGCGGTTGTGTGCGTGCGTTCAGCCTGCCCGTGCCATTCCTAATTATGGATTTCCATTCGTCAAGCTGACTGTCACAGGTGATTTTGCCGACTCCTTCGAGAAGTTTGCCCAGGTTACCTTTGATTCCAGCGATCTTAGCACCGAACGAGGGCACAACTTGTGGCGGTAATTCCAGCTTCTGTAGTAGTGAATGAATGTTGTTTGTATTTTGCAGTGACTGTGCCAGATTTCCCGCTCCGGTCGCTTCCATAAAGGCAGTCGTATTCGCCTCTAAACTTTTTACGGCTTCGGCGGCGATGGGAAAATCGTTTGCCATCAAGTGCATTACTGTCCGCAATTCTTTGAGGACAGCCTTCACCGGTTGAGGATCGAACCTCGCTGACGCAACCGGCAAAACTTTCACCTGCCAAATTGTTTTTACACGCGTCGCTGTGTCAGGACCACCGAGGGCCTTTTCGCGGATGAGCGGGTTGTCGAGCGCGGTAATGTGCCGTTGCCACACGGCAAGATAAACCACATAGAACCCGGGAGCGACGATTGCCTGAGCACCCGGCAGATCAGGTTGGGTAGTGTAGGTCGCAATCTGCTCGTTCTCGCAGAGGATGCCATCCACATAAAACCGCCCGGCGCTGATTAGAAAATCACTTGCCGCCGTGAGCTTTGGCGGATTTTGATTTCCCAAAAGTATTTTTTCCTCGTCTGTCAGCTTGGTTACATCAGTAACAATGTGAAAACCCGCATCATATTTTGGTGCTCCGCACCCGCCAATTATATCGTTCGCCTCGGTTTCTATCCGGTGCAGATGGATCGCCTGTTGCTCATTCCAATCGGCGTCAATATCGACGCGCCCCTGCTGTTTGAGCACACTACGATAGTGTTGCTTGGGATTGAATGTATTGCGACTAAAATCACCTTTCATAGAGTCTCCTTCGTTTGTGCTGCTGTGTAAGACGGATGTTTTTTCATAGTAAAGATAATCCTATTTTGGAATTGGTTGCCTTCTGGGGGCAGATGAATCGGGGCTCACGCGGCTCGGCAGGTGCGGCTCAAAGAAAATTCCGGCTTCGAGTCCAAATCGCAAATATTCTTTTAGCCGCACGCCCAAGTTGGTGATACGCTGCGGCTCGAACAAGTCATGGTAGGCACCCATCTCGCTTTCGTCGTCGGCACCGTTGAATATTTCCGGTGGGCACCGGCGACTAAGCTGCGCGTAAGCCGGCTCGCCGTAGTGCAGCGAACTGAACTGGGGCGATGCGCTCGTTGCGTCCGAGGCAATGGCAGGCTGGCAGCGATAACGACTTGGCGTGCGCGAGCGGGGCGGCACATAGGAAAAGCGGAGGCACCCTGCCTGATGCTGCTCGCAAAGCACGGGCCCGGGCCATTTGTCTTGCGAAGCGAGGCGCGCGAAAAAGATCGTATTCGTAGCCAGTTCCATCAGGGTCGTATGCACTTTGCCGATCAGCGTGCTGTTTTTGACATGAAACGTTCCGCCCGCCGACTGGCCGTCGGCGCCGGAGAAAGCAACGCCGACCGGGGACGTCGCATCCACGATGCTGTTGATCACGCTCGTGGAGACACCTGTGTCCACGCGGATGCCGCCGATGATGCTGGAATTAATGACGATGTTCACGTCCAACCGAACCTCCGGATCTGGCGAGGTAACGCGGAGACTTGGCACGCCGGGCGATTTTGCTAAGCCTTCAGGCGAAAACCCCAGGCCGGGAACCAGGGTGCTGTGACTCACGGACAGGCTTTGTATTCTGTCGGTCACTATAAGCGAACCTTCAATTAATAAGCCATTGAGAAACAGTTTGCCTGGATTCTTTGCGGTTGCTGGGACTCCTCGGACTTGGATATTTCCCTGCAAATCCGGCCGACACCCGATTGCGTTGAACTGGCCGCGCACCCGCTGGTTCTGTCCGGTTGTGGCATGGGTGCCTTGGGGCCGTCCCGCCGCAATAATCAGCAACTCGCTGCCTTCGGGGATTAAAATGTCACTCATCCCTTTCAGATCATAACTACCGCTGTCCATGATTGCGATCACCCCGACTATCCCGACTGTCCCGGCGACCCGCTTATTCCAAGCCTGAACAGCTTCGGCAAGGGTGGCTACCAATTCATCCGGGATTGGTGTCGCCGTTCCGCTCACGGCGATTTGCCATGCCACATTCGCCCCATCCCTCGTTTCCACAAAATCAGCCGGGATCGTCGCGCTGCGATCGTATTCACCGCCGCCCATGTCGGCGCTAAAGCCGTAGTGAAACGAGACGCGCACATCCGCCGGCGAAACCGCCGGCAAATCCGGATTGGACGGGAACGCAATGCGCCCCAGCACCGGATCAATGGCGATTTTCTTCAGCGGCTGATGCGCCCATGCGCCGCTCGCCGTGTCGGACAGATCGCATACCGTGATTTGTGCCCTATCGATATTTCCAGCGCGTGTCTTAAGTAGAATGCTTTTACCATCGCCGTAATAGTCGAGTAGATACTCATTGAGCGTGCGCCGACTGATCGGATCGGGCACATTCATCCGCGTCGAGAGGCCGCTGAATTCCTGCTGCGTTTCGGGTCGCGTGAACAGCGGCGTGTCGTTGCCGAGCGGGCTGAAAAAGTAACGCAGATTGTCCAGCCTGAATGGTTGCGCGTCGGTCAGTGGGTAGCTGTTCAGCCGCCACAGAAAAATCCCGATGTTCGGAATATTATAACGCCCTCGCCGGGGCGGGATACGGCGGACGTCGAGGGTGTGGGAAAGACTGTCAAACGGGGTGTTCAGGTGTTCGAGCGGCTCCCAGAGCGGTCGCTCCAGCTCCTTCCGCACGAGATCGCCGGTCAGGATGTTCCTCGTCAAGCCCCCGAGGTAAGGCGAGCGATTGTCAGGACGTAGGTGATTCATGTATTGGGTCGTTGCCAATCGCTGAAAGAACTCGACCACCTGCGCGTGCCAGCCCGTCACGTCCCGCGCGAGCTGCTCAAGGGCCACCGCTGTGCCTTTGCGCCGCCGATAGCCGATGGTATTGGCCACTTCCGCACGCGGGCTTCTGATGCCCGGCACCTCGCTGCGCAATGCGCGATATCTAATAAGATCACCGATGTATGGCACCACCCAGTCGGTGCAGGTTTCTATGAAATGGTCGTCGTAACTTCGCGCCAGATCCTCCTCAATAACGGCAACCTGCTCGGCAATGACCTTGAGCAGCGCCTTCAGCGGCTCGCCCTGCTCGACATCGCGAATGCGGTCAATAGCTGGCAGCAGCTCATACATTCTGTTCAAGTCAAAGCTCATGTCATGGTTCCTAATTCATCCAGCGGCCCTGCGCTCAAGGTGAGCAACTCGGCCGCCAAAATAGGGTTGTCTTGTGAGTCGGGTACACCACCCGCCCCGGCTTGAGGCACAGCCGCAAGCAGAAGTTCATTTTTTACCAAACTGGTGGGATCACCAGCCTTGTAAAACTTAGTTACCTCCACCGCGATCACGCCCGCAACGTCTTGGATGACGGCCATGACATCGCTTGCAGTAACGGCCTGGCCGAACGCACGTGCGTCGAAAGAAAAATTGGAGCGCAGGGCCTGCTCGACCGCTGCCAAAACTTTTTGCGGCTCATAATCGGGATCTATCTTCATGGCGGCCCCAAGCTTGAAAAAGGATTCGCGATAAGTCTGGACGCGCAACTGAACGTGAGGATCGCCTGCGTCTTTCATCGCGGCGACGAGTTTGTTGAGCATTGGCGAGCGATCCGGTATCGCCGCGCCTTCAGGCCCCGCCACCGTCACAAACACACCGCGCACTTCGCCCGTCCAGGTCCATGTGGCCAGTGCCTTGGCCACGCCCGGAAATGCGCGGGCAAAATCTTCGTAATCCTGTAGTGAAACAATGCGGTCGAGCGTGAGCACCGTAAGCGGCGCGTTGCTCCGCGCATCGCTCAAAGATTCTTGGTCAGCAGCCCCTGCGGCAGCTTCTGGGTTGATAACCCCTTTCACCCCCAGCGGACGGGCCATCAACAGGCTGAGTTGTTCCGCCTTGAGATTGCCCGCCGTGCCGATGCCTTTGCGGTAGCGCGCCGTGACATTCTCACGGCCAGTGGGCAGGCGTGCGCCGGTTTTGCCATCGCCAAATTCAACCGTCGTCTTGCCGTCGTCGCCGGTGCGTGTGACGAAAATCCGCTCGTGCGGGCCGTGTCCGTAGAACGTGGGCACTTCCTGCCAGAGCAGATCGTTCACGCGCACCTGGAGCGTTGAGTCTGCCCCGCTTGGCCCGTCCGCAGCGAGATAGGTGAGTGGCGATTGCTTGAGCGTGAATTGCTGGTAAGTCTGGCTGGCATCTCCACTTCCGAGCACTTCCTGTTTTGTTTCACCGTGCGTGGCGCGGGCAACATTGGCGTTGAAGGAGAAACTATCACGAGCATAGTTGTTGGCCAGTGACGGTGTGAGGGTGATCGTCGTCCCGGAAATATCCGCCACCGCCACGACTTCGCGGACCTGCTGGCCCGTAGCAAGATCTCTTCCCATCGCAACCAATAAGTGTCCCTTCTTTAGGCCCTCGGGAATTTGTGCGAGCGTTACGCTGGGGCCGGTGACCGGCGTTATAATCGGATCCTCGGCGATTGGCAGTAGTTCCTCGATCTGCGCGAAGACAGTCGTCGCGCGCACTTCCGTGGCGAACACATTGAGGTTTTCCCCGTTGAGTGTTACGCGCGTGGTTTTGCCAGTCAGTGAAAACTCCGCTCTCGAGGCTTCAACCGCGCGGTCAATTCGATACAGTTCCTGGTAGTTCGGAAGCGACAAAACCAGCCAGCCTCCGGATAGTACGCTGGGATAAGCCCGATCCAAATCAATGGTGTCCGCTGTTTTAACCAAAAACGGCGTGCGCAATGGCAACGTTTGTGGCTTGGGGATGAGAGCCTCAATTAGGGCATTGTTCAGAGCGCTTTGGATTTTCTCTCCGCCGTTTATAGCTGCTTGAGTTAAGCCTGGTAAGGCAAGTAATTCTGGGTATGCCGTGGCTGCGGCAACCGATCCGGCTTTCGCGAGGTCTGGTGCTTCCCTGGCAGCCCGTCTGATCGCAATTGTCAATTCATCGACGGTCGTATCCGGATCATCCGCAATAGCTTTGATGATGGCAATGCTAGTCACAGCTACGCCGGTTGCTGCAACGGTAGCATAAGCTTCTGTGACAGTGTCTTCAGCGAATTTGACAAAATTGAGGGCATCCGCGCTTAAGGTCGCAAGTTCAGCAATTGGTCCCGTCGCTGCCTGAGCGGCTGTGCCGGCGACGTTCGCAATGTTCAATTGCGATGCATCAAGCGCATCTTTTGCCTTTCTAAGGACTCTTGTTAAAGCATTTGTTATTTCATAACGAGCATCGTCTGGAATAGTGCTTGGATCAGCAGCATCAAAAATTCCGCTAACTGCATCATTGACGATGTCTAAGCCGCCCGATAAGCCGCCCGATAAGTTATCCATTGCATTTTTTCCCAGTTCTGCTAACCCACTTGCTGCTGCTATAGCAACCTCCGACATTGCATCGGCGGCTTTGGAAGCCGTTTGAGCCGCATCATCTGCAACCTTGGCGGCGCTAAGCGCAGCTCGGGCAGCAGCGCCGGCCGCCTTGTGTCCCAATTTGGTGGCGGCCTCGTGAACTGCTGCGATGACAGTCTCCGACACAGACCTGACAGTGGGCTGAATGAGCACGGTCTCCACAATCTGTTCCCCGCGCCGCTCCGGATAGACTGGCGAGAATATTCTATAGTCAGGCCATTCTTTTTTGTCGTCGGCAGTCAACTGGCTTGGGTTATCCAGACCAAGGTAACTCGCCTTCAAAGTGTCAGTTATCATGCGCCAGTCCATCGCGTTGTAACCGAATACTGCCGCTCGTTGTCGTAACACGAAAACTTTCGGATGCGCCGGAGGCAACATCTTATGCGGCGACATCTCACCCAGCGGTTTGGCCCATTCGACGCGAGTGCGGTCCGCATTGGCGTCGAGTGCGACAGTAGTCAACAGCCGAAAGTCCCATCGTTCGCTTCCGGGGTCGTGCTCGCGTTCGGCACCGACAAACAACAGCGCGTCTCCCGTCTTCAAGTTTGTTGCCGTGCCGCGCAGATAGACGTGCGTGCTCCCGAACCCAGGCATCACGGGCTCGCTCAATTGCGGCCGCAATGCATTCCACTCCGCTCGGGCTTCAATTTTCTCGATCGTCTCAAAGGTCTGGGGCTGTTCGCCGGGGCCGGGAATACTTTGCACTTTTGTGCCGGCGTCAATCATGACTGCGTTCGGCACGCCCGGTGCCTTGGCTTCTTCCACTGTAAAAGCGAGATCAACATTGGCCGCCACGCCCGGACGCAATTCGTAACCGATTAGCCGCGCAAGGTGTAACAGGGAGAGGCGCTCAGTCGCCGTGCGCAGGTAGGCCTCGTTGGCGATGCGTTCCTGATAGAACGTCAGCACATCGGCCACCGTTGCCCAGGCATCCAGCAGCGCCATGGAAAAATCGTCGTCGTCGCGGGTTTTGAGGCCGCGGAAGGCTGGCAGGTCTGACCCGGAAAGTCGGGCGAGCATGCTCTCCTTGAACTGCGCATGCGTTCCGACCCGATAAGCGATGGCCCCAAGGCCGGGCCGGTTGATGACCTCGGCCGGCGTTTCCGCGGTTACACCCGCGCAGCACCCGCAATCATTCAAATTGCGCAACGTGGGATCAATGGAGTTGCTCATTTTCCATCCTCCACATTGAGAACCAAGACACCGTGCTCCGGAAAATTCGGGTCGTTATCGAGTCGGGCAATCTCCAATCGGGCGAGTGTCAGCTTGCCCGCTTTCAGCGCTAAACGCTTGAGATCGCGCGATGCCTGGCGCTGAAAGGTGGTAATCTTGACAGCCGCGACCCCCTCCACTTTCATGGCAGCAGCGTAGAGCGGACTCAGATAAACGGTCTGGCCAAAAGAAAAATTGTCCGGGTGAAACACGCCACGGGTTCCGTCCGGCAGCACGCGATTGCTGAAAACTTGAAGCAGCGCGGCTTTGACTTCGCTGCGGAAATAGTCGGCCTTCGCGCAAACGGTCATCTCGATTTCCAGCGAGACGTAAAGCGGCTTGTCGATTTCCAAGTCTTGCCCGGCCATGCGATATCGCTCCATGTGTGCGCGCATCTTGCCTTTGAAATCATCATCAACCTCCAACCCGCCCAGCCGGTCCACGGCGATAAAAACCGTCCGCCAACTGCCAGTCCAGCGAAACGTGGCGGCGGCTTGTTGAATTCCCGGGTAGCGTTTGGCCACTTCGGCGTAATCCGCCGGAGTCACCGCGCGTTCCTGAGTGCGGAAGGCGCTTGGCGCGCTTTGGCGCACTTGCTCGATGGTTTCCGGATCCACGCCGCCGCTGGCCGGCAAAGGGTTTCTCACCCCGCTGATCGCGGATTCAGTGCTGACGATGTTGACAATCGTTTCCGCGCCGACGTTGCCCCGCACGCCATTGCCAACGCGGTAGGCCGGTGAAAAAGTGTCGCCCGCTTGCGGCCGCACCCCATGTTGCCCATCACCAAATCGGAGCGACGCGAAACCGTCCTCCTCGACTTCGACTACGAATTCCTTCGCCAGGGGATCGCTGGCGAGCAGATCACGCTGTGGCTGCCATGTGCCCTGGTTCAGGCTGATGACCGGCAACGCATCGCCAATCTCCCACTGAAACGCGGCCACCGCCGGCGCGCTGGAATCAAACGCCACGAGTTGTTTTGCCGCCTGGCCCGTGACCGGATCCTTGACGGCGATCCTGGCCGCCATGGTCAGCGGAGCTTTCTGCAGGCGTGGTCGAAATCGCGGTGGCACAGGTGCCGGATCAACTGGCTGGCAGCGATCGCCGGCAGCCGGTGGCACTGGGAAAATTGTCCCTACAGGCACGGTGTCGAGGTCTTCGTTCGGAGTCACGCTTAGGCCATGATCCGCCAGCACGATGTTGCCACATGCGATACTGACGTTCGACAACAGTTGTCCTTGGTGCTGCTTGTCGGTCACCGCAGAAAGGCAAAACGGAAAATTAAGTGCATCCTCCTCGAACCATTCAATCTCCGTGATGGAATCCCCGTTTAGCGGATCAACCTTCAGAATCGGCGCTTGACTCAAACGCACGGCCTGCCGGCGAGTAGGATCGGCGTCTTCCGGCTTGCCCGTCAACGGACCAAGAACTTCCTCAAAAATCAGCACATCATAGGTTTTTAGGTTCGGAAAACTCCCGGCGAGCGTCGCCTTCGTGGCACCTTTTGGCAGACAGCATTGCTCATCGCTCCATGTGTAAAAATTCATCTGGTTATGTTCCGCGAAGAGCGGCGCATCGTGCATGGTTTCGAATGCTTCGGTTGTCGGGCGAAGCGCCTGCTCCAAAGCCGCTGAGTTCGGCGCGATGCGTCCTGCTTGCGCCCCGGACGCCGTAAGCAATTGCGTTCCCTTTCGTAAGCTGGGCGTGCCGCTATCAATCGTAATCTGTACCCATACCCGGGCATTGCACCCATCGTGCATGAAGTAGTCCACCAGCCGCGCATGACGCCGCATCGAAACCCGCCGCTGCGCGGTGCCGAGATAGGCTTCCGTCGCAATGGCATCCTGCTGATAACTCAGATGGTCGCCGACATACGCGAGTAACTCGACCAGGGTCACGCCTAAGTCGGCCACGTTGCGCTCCTGCCAGCGGGGCAAGATAACCGACATGCGGTCGAGCATCAATTGCCGGAACGAGGCGTAATCCTTCGCCAGATAATCAATGTCTGGCATGGGCTTTGGCTCGCCGGGGCAAACTCGCTGCGTCTGGCAATCGAAGTCACCGGCGCATTCGACTTTGAAGGAAAAATCCACTGTCGAAAGCATCGGATCGAATCCGTCCGGCGGCGTGGAGTTGGTCGCCTCCTTTACGAGGGACAGCGTGTAAATGGAAAAATCACCGGGCTTGTTGACCTGCACGCTTAGGACCTGAGCCTCGGTGCCGGTGCCAATCGTGACACTGCTAACAACAAAACCGCGAAGGAGGTTGTCAGCGAGAATGCGTTCACCGCCGTCGATGCGGACGTTGCCAATCTTCAATGCGCCGGCGGCGAGCGGCTTCAGGAAGTGTACGGCAAGCGTGCGTTGCGCCGAACCTGCGACCACTTCCAGGTAGTCGATCCCGTTAAGTGTCGGATGGGCCAGTACTTTCTCGCGACGATTCTGTTTGCAGCAGAAATAAACGGCGCTCATAGGCCTCCTCCCCGGGTGAACTGGGCCACTTGCGCCTGCTGGGTGCGCCTCACGATGTATTGAATCTGGATGCGCAGCGTCGAGTCCTCATTTTGCACGGTGACGGCCTGGACTTGAATCAAATCGCCCAGATACTGTTGCAGCGCACCTTGCACCAATTGTTGCGTGGCCGAGGCCAGCGCGTCGCTGTTGGGCGCAAAGACTAATTGCATCACGCCGCTGCCAAAGGTCGGGCGGTTGACCCGCTCGCCTGGTGTGGTGAACAGCACCTGCTCGATGAGCTCGCGTATGTGATCATCATCGGTGGTGTCAGCCGAGCGGCCGCGGCTGTCGAAATGATAGGGGTAATCAAGCTGCATCAGCTTCCTTTCACACGGAACTGAGTGAGAATGATGTTTAACGGAGTCCCGTTGGGCACACAGATGGCCTGACTGTCCTGGAGCAGAACTGGCACGCCGCCAGCCATCACCCGCGTGGCTGCGGTGACCCATTGCCCGGTGACGCAGGGGACAGGTGCCCCGGCAATGATAAACGGACATCCGGCCACCACATAGGGTGCTGGCTGTGTCACAATGGGCTGACCGCTCACCATCACGCGCGGGCTGGGGGCCGTCGGTTGCGCCTGCCCTGCGTGCGTGCACATGACGGTCGCACCTTGATGGAGTAGGAAGCCGGGCATTAGAACAATACCTCCAGGGCGTCGTTGTTGATCGCAACCTTCGGCCCGGCCAGAGTAATGGTGCCCCCCATTCCATTGTCAATTTCAATCCCGGTCGCGCTCAGCTTTATCTTCTGGCCCCCGGAGGTTTCCAAGGTAATCCCGCCAATGCCGGGAGTGTCATCCAGCAGGATGCTGTTGCCGCCAGCAGTCTTGATGATTACTTTGTTGTAGAGCGGAGCCTGCAGCACCGGAGGCATTTCCGCCATTGAGCCGAACCAGCAGCCCGACCAGATGGGATAATCCGGATCGCCCTGCTCGAATTCGATCCACACGCCCGCACCGACCGTCGGCAGGGCAAAGAAGCCCGCCCCGCTTCCTCCAAAAGGCGCGCAAGGCATCGCCCAGCCGCTGTCCTCATCGCCCATGACATCCGGAACCTTCGCCCGGATGCGGCCGATGAGCAGAGGGTCGTTGATGTCGGTCACCTTCCCCCGGAATTTGCCGTGATGTTTGTCTTTCATGGTATGACTGTTGGCAGGAGTGCCCCGGTGCCCTCCCGGCTAAGCGAAAAGGATTGGGTGTATTGGCCGCGCGCGAGGCTGTGGCTGACGCGCTGGACAAAGTAAGTTCCGTCATATGAAAATCCCGCACCGCGAACGCCCACCAGTTTGCGGGCGCGCAGGACGTTCCCATAGCGCACGGTATCCACCTTGCCCTGGCCCGTCACCGCATCGGGTGAATTGGTCACGGCCGCGATGGCTGATGTAGCCGCCTGCGCTGCCGTTTGATTCGCCGTGTTGCGCAGCAGAACTGTGCGGAGCGCAGGAGTGGGTGATAGTGCTAGCGGCGGTATCTTCAAGGACGGCAGCGACGGAATCGGGATGCTGGTTTTGGTGATTGGCTCCGTAAATGTTCCTTTCGTCCCAACCGGAGCCAAGCCATCCTGCGAAAAACTTAAGGAATCGACATTGGTCGCTGATCCCATATTCATGCTCAATGCCCGCTGCGGAATGCCCAGCCGGTTTTCCGGGCCAAAGTAAGCCGTGTTCACCCCGAAGGTCACCGGCTCCACGTAAAAGACGAAGCCATTGCGCTGCGCCATGCGCTGAATGAATTTCAGATCGGTCTCCTGTTGCCGCGGGATGCGTTGCAACATGGGCGGGATGTCTGTCGTCGGTGTCGGTTTGGGCACCAGCCCGAATTGCGCGTAATTCGCAATCAAACTCGTGAAGATCATGAAATCGGGCTGGTTCTCGTATTTCTGATTCTTCTCCTCCAGGTCGAGCATCACGCTCACATCGGTGCCGGTCACGGTCAGCGTGGACATGCCCGGCTCGTTGCTCGGCGCGACTTGGTGATGCGTGATGATGCCGTCAATCAACACTTCCGGTATTGCGCCGAGAATGACCCCGATGACGACTCGCGTGCCGGGATTGAAAGTGCCGCCCGGCAAAAGATTGTAATCCAGGATTCCTTTGGCCAGCGAAAAGGTCATCTGGAAACCGTCGGCGCTTTTCGCATCATTGGTCACCTCGACCGACGCGAGCGCACTCGTCACTTCGTAGGAAGCCGGCAACGGGATGGTCTTGCCCATCATCAGCACGAGACGAATTCCTAGTATGTTCGCCAGCATGGTTTTGTTTAGAGTTTGGGCAAAGCAATCTTGATTCGCGTGCCAATGATGTCTGTCAGCTCGTTCGGTTGGATCACATTGTTGGCATCGCAGACGCGCCAGAATTGCGTCGGATCGCCAAGGTAACGTGCGGTGATATTGTCCAGTCGCTCTCCCTGCGTCACGGTATGCTCAACCAGTGTCGTGGAGTCATTGGGCGGGATGAACCGCCGCTTTACAAATCGGATTTCGCGTGGCAGGCCGTCGCTATCCGTCACCGTCATGGTGCCGACCTCAATATTGTAATACCGGCTGGTTGGATCGAACATAGTTTTATCCTCCTATTTGGACCCGGATGCCGCTTGCGATGGTGGCAGCGCCGCCAAGTGTCGCCATGACTTCCTTGGCCACCTGATGCGCCATGAACAATGCCCCGCCGGCACTGGACATCCCTAAGTCCTGGTAATTCAGCACGCGCAAACTCAGTCCCACCTTGGCGCGGATCGGATTCAAGTTCAGATCGAACGCCTCTTCCGTGATGGTGAATTCGGTCAACCGCACCGGCAGGGTACGCTTCAGCCCCCAGACAAACAGCGTCATCGGTGCTTCCGGAGGAATGATTTCAATGATCCCGGTCGCAGCCAGTGCTTCATTGGCAATCGTCCGCGCCGACTTCGGATAAAGCAGCATCTCCAGCGACGCCAGCGTCGGGTAAAGTCCCATTGAAGTCGCCAGCGGATTCGCTTGTTCGAGTTGATCCGCCGCATCAATCTCCACATCCAGCTTGATCGTCTCCTTCGGCGGCCCTTTGAGTCGCAACGCCTCTCCCCTGTCCGCATTGTCGCTCCCCGAAGTCTGCGCCGTGAGCGTGCGCGTGAGCAAGTCCGGGTTGTATTGAAAAATGATGACGCTCGCCAGCGGATTCAACGGATCAAGTCCGATGATCGCGCCTTTCATCACTTTGGGGGAACCGGGGAAGCTGCTCATAGTATTCGGCCCTTCATTTCTTTCCGAGAAAGCTTTACTAAAACTCGGTGCGCGGTTTCCATCTGCGCGTCATCGTGTGCGGATTGTATTGCAAGAGGAGAATTATCTGCATCCGCACCGCAGCCTGGGGCGAGCAAGGCGATGCCGCCTTTCAGCAAACGGGATAAACCAGGGGAAATGTTCATATGACGGTGCAATCAAGGTTTGATGTTCGGATATCGACCGTTTCCGCTTGCCAAGCTGAAGGAACCTGAACTAACGACTACTTGCTCGGCTATCCGATCAGCCTCGTGTTCCAGTGGCGTGCCCGCTGGAGCCACTGCTAGTTTGGCTTGCACAGCAGGTGGCTCCTCGTTCATCGCGACCTGTTGCCCGCCAGCATCCGGGGAAGGCGGTGTTTGTGGCCGACCAGCATCTGGATTGAAGGCACCGCCAGGCTCGCAGCGCACATAGTCGCCAAAATTCAAGTTCAAAAGTGGATTGTGCAATCCGGTGCCAGCAAAAACGGGAACGCCAAAGGCATTCGCCAGCGCACAGATTAGCCCGCGATTCTGACCCGCGTGACAGTTTTGCATATGCACGAATGCGCCACTAGAAAAAGACGAACCAATACGTTTTAGATCGCCAGAGTGTGAGACGACATCGGCAGGATTCTTCAGCCAATCATCGCCAATTTCAAGGCCGTCTTTATTCCCGTGATCCATTACATTCAACCGTTGCATTTTGCGCCCACGAAGAAATCCGAGGACGTTCGTGGCCATGCTTGCAGTGTCCGTCATGGTAACATCACCACGGAAAAAGTTAGTTACAGGCCCGGTATAGCGCCAAGGGAAATACCAAGGAGTTCTAGTTTCTTGGCGCGCATCAATTGCATTCACTTCCAACGCCGTTGCTGTCTTCACCATGATGGGAACAGGTGGATAAAGTTGGCGTTGGATACCTAGAGGGGTTTCTGCCTGTTGAACTGTATGCGCCAGTTCATGTGCGAGTAATCTGCGCCCTGACAGTGATCGGGTTGCAAAAGCACCATGACGGAAGGCAATATGCTGGCCTACAGTGAACGCGAGTGCGCCTAGTTGGTTGGCGGCACGGTCGGCCTGCCCGTCTGTATGCAGTTTCACCCTGCTAAAATCATGGCCAAAGCGCGGCTCCATGAAAGCACGCGTTTCCGCGTCCAACGAGTGGCCAGGCGAGCGCAACACTTCATGCACAAGCGGCGGCACGGAAGTATTCTCCGCTCCGTGGTCTGTGCGATTGGCCTTGAGCTGCAATTTTTTCTTGCGGCACTCTTCGCACTCGCCATCAGCATCGGCCTTGCCACCACAGGCGCACTTACGTTGTAGCAATCCACTGCGGACAGGTGTGAAGGCTGGCCTAACAGAAGCTGTCGGCTTGTTCAAAATTGCTTGGCTCGCGGTCATCAATGCTCTCCTCCTTTTGGCTGCAAAATACTTGCCGGCGGAACGGCTGCGCCGATAGTTGCGTGAATAGCTTCGGCAACCTGTCCGGCCAATTGAGCCGGACGGGTTTGATGCGAGACTTGGATGTTCCGCGCGGTCAGGCTGGGCACGGCGGTGTCCGCATGTGCAATCAAGCCGCCTTCGGAAAGCAATCGCGCCAGTTCGGATTCAATGGCGGACTGAAATGATTTGGCCTGCCCCCCGGCCAGCAGCGCCTCGTCCACCACCAACCGCTCAATGTGCAGTCGCACAGATGGTTGCGGGTTGTTGGTCGGGTATTGAAAATTCATGCCCAGCCTCCCGTTTCAGATTCGGTCAACGGCTTTTCCAGCTTGGCGTATTCAGTGCGCGCGGCGCGCAAGAGGTGACTCATCCGCACCGGCTCGCGCGCGGCGGCGGCGAGGAAGGCGGCATTGATGGCGACATTGCGGATGTTTCCGCCCGCCACGTTGAGTCGGGATAACTTCGCGACCTCGATGCCCTCGGTCGGTGTGCCGGATGGGAAGATGCGCCGCCAGATTTCGGCGCGCTGGGCGGCATCCGGGAAAGGAAATTGCACCACGAATCGGATGCGCCGCAGAAAGGCGGTGTCCAGCGCACTCTTTATGTTGGTGGTGAGAATCGCCAGACCGCGATACTCTTCCATGCGCTGCAAGAGATAGCTGACCTCAATGTTCGCGTAACGGTCATGGCTGTCCTTGACCTCACTGCGTTTGCCGAAGAGGGCGTCGGCTTCGTCGAAGAGCAGGATTGCTCCGCCCAGCTCGGCGGCATCAAACACGCGCCTTAGATTCTTTTCCGTCTCGCCAATGTATTTGCTGACAACGGACGAGAGGTCAATACGGTAAAGGTCGAGTCGCAGTTCGCCGGCTAGCACCTCAGCGGCCATGGTTTTTCCAGTGCCGCTCGCGCCCGCAAAGAGCGCGCTGATGCCCAGCCCGCGCAGCCCTTTCGCCGAAAATCCCCAGCGCTCATATACCGTGGCGCGCTGCCGGACATGAGACGCCATTTCGCGTAAGATTTGCCGCTGCGCTTCCGGCAAAACGAGATCGTCCCAACTGGCGCTCGGCTCAATGCGCTGCGCTAGTCCGTCCAGACGCTGGCGCGATTGCACGCGGCAGGCATCCCACAATGCCGGAACCACTCCATTGTCTGCCGGCGCACCCAACTTGGCGTGCGCTGCGTGGATCTCCCGGACACCAAGATGGAAGTGCGTGACTACGGAATCCAATTGGCCATTGAGCGGGACTGCGAGCGGCCCCAGCAGGTCGCGCCAAATGGTTTGCTGTTCGGGCGCGCTGGGTTTACCAACCTCCAGGTGGATCAGGGGGCGCTTGCCCGTGCGGAGCGGTTCGCGACCGGTCACGACAGTCATCCCGTGCAAACGTTCGATGAATGCATGAACCAGACGAGTATTCTCCGCCGTTTCCAGTTCGGCGCAATCAATCAGCAGCGCGCCGTTGCTGAGAATCGCTTCACGCTCCCAAAGGCGCGCCAAGGCTTCGCGTTCGGTCGTCGCGGCCGGAATGTCGGTCGCCTTCATCCCATACAACTGCACGTCCAACTGGCCACAAGCTGCCGTCGCGATGCTTCGTTTTGCGGCATCGTCCTCACCGCAAAGCTGGATGATCGGCAATGCGGATGATCCTGTGCGGCGCGTCCATGTTTCGGTAATGCGTCCGACAACGATTTCGTGTGAGGGAGGTAATTTTGTGTCGCCAGCCATCGGTTCGATCAATCCTTGCAAGCGCTCATCTAGATATGAGATGCCGGTAAGATAATGAAGGATGCGCTCATCAATCCGCAGCGGGCTGGTCGTGAGTGAATCGCCCGCACCGACCTCGATCAGTCTCCATCGGCGCAGCGGCGCAGCCGGAACAATCGCGCTCCAATGCGCTTCGGGCAACGCGGCCAGGGCCAGGCTGAAGGTCGGGTAAACGCGCCGTGCATCGCCATGCGCAGCGGCGTATCGGGCCGCGAAGGTCGAATCCAATTCGATGCCCGCACACAAAAGCAGCACGTCCCGCTCGAAGGAGGATAGCCCGAATGCCCCACACAAGCTGCTCAACGCCGAGCTGGTATTGGTAGATTTCGCAGCGGATTGTTTTGGTTGGGATGAAGGCGACGCTTCTGGTTTTTGCTCTGATGGCGCCGTTCCGCGCACTCGGTCAACATGGCGATCCAAGGCATCACGCACAACGGCTAGCGCATCCATTAAGGAGCGCTGATTGGCGTCGTGCCAGTTGTTTGGAGCTGGGGGATTCATGTGACTGTCACATTGGGTTTGCCAGTGTATTGATTAAAGGTTGGGCTCATCGGGTTGGTGTCGATATCCAAAGTGCTCTGTGCCCCATCTACTTGTACGCGAACCGGATAGACACCTGGCAGAAAATCAGCAGGAATTGGGAAATCAAGCGTCGGCGTCGTCTGCGATCCGCCACTCGGGGGGACTGGACGCGATGGGATGGGAATAGCCCGATCACCGAGGAGCAAACTCACGCGCTGATTCCATCCCGCGGGCGGAGTGATTGCCAAGTTGAGTTTATTGCCCGGTGCGACTTTGATGGGCGGTGCGGTCGTGATCTTGGGTGCCAAGATAAAGGCAGCTACATTCGATTCAAAGCCGCGATGAGGTTCAACCGGAGTGCCGGCCGGGAGAGGCGGTGCGGGCTGCGTTCCCAAGTCAAGCGGTTGGATAACCTGTACGGTGTTAACTCCGGGTAGCAGGTCATTCGGCGGAACCACTTGTAGGGCCACATCGCTGACCATAGATGGCTCCATCAAAGTCGAGCCGAATGTCACCTTGGTGATGTCAGCCTTAAGGTTGCGCCCGTTCAGTGTAAGCAGCGCGCCGGGCATGACGATTTGAGGCGAGACCTCATTAATGATCGGCCGGCGAAATGGGAGAACAAAGATGCTGCGCTTGCTGACCGGCTTCGCGGATTTGACCGATTTTGAGCTTTCGATGAGAACCACCGACACGTGATACGCGGCGGCAGGCCGGTAAGGCGCTTGCAAGGCAGTCCAGAGTTTTGATAGCTCTTCCGTGCTCAAATTCTGCGGCGCAATTTTGATTTGCTCTACCTGGTCGGCAAGGTCGGATGCGGAGAGCGGACCAATCGGCAAAATCGCACTGGTGACCGGGGTGCCGCCCACACCGGGAGGACCTGGAGGTTTCGTGCCGAGGGCGGTGCGGATGGCGTCCCGCGGCAATACCGGATTTTCGTGGAAGAGCTGCATGGCGTAGCCGAGCAGTATCTCTCCGTCAAAGTCGTTTTTTCCGTAGGCTGTGAGCAGGTAGTGCAGATTCAGAGCCAGGGGCGGATTGGTCAAGCGACCACCTTGATCATCACGGGAAGGAAAGCCGGTATTTTGCCAGCCAGGATTAGGGGTAACTTGATACAGAAAAAGGTTGAGTTGCGGCTGCTCTTCGTCGCCTGTCTTGACCCGATCCGGAGGCAGGACACTAACGGTCACCGCGCTGCCAACGGACGTGCTTACATCGTGATCAATCAGGCCGTTATTGAGCAAGTCTTTCAATACAGCGCTCACAGCAGCTAGGGCCAGTGCGCTGCTCATGCAGCACCTCCGTTGCGGGAACGCAAATAGTCATCGAGTGACAATTTTGGGCTGGGCCGGGCCGGAGGTTGGGGCGCTTGCACTGCGGGCAGGATCGCGCGCACTTCGACGCGCCCAATGGTGACGTGAATTACGGGTGCCGGAAAAGATTCAGCTTCAGAGGCGAACCTCGTTTTCGCACTTGCACGCTCGCGACTCGCAAATGGCGCACGCGGAACGGGCGCGATCGCTGGAGTGAGGAGAGGTGCCGCTGCTGCTGCGGCAGCCGGACTCTGCGCCGCGCGCTGTCTGACGGACGTTGGTTCGGAGCTGACGAGCGGATGGGAAGCGGGCTTAACATCCGCGACGATCGGTTGTCTTTGCGCCAAGTCAGCGGATAGAGCCGTTCGCGGCAAATCTACCTCCTCTTTGAGGGGCGATTCGTCAGTCGGCTCCACAACAGCATGTGATTCCCCCAGGAATACTCGCATCGCCGACTCGGTAGTCCGACTGCGGACAAGCTCGGTGGCTGCCCGTTTCGTCGCCGGTTCACCCGGTTGCGGCGTAGCCGGAGTGGCCGCCGTGTTCAGGATCGTTTGGATTGATGCCACGCGATCATGAATCGACCGGCTCTGGTCACTAGCTTCGCCCGCCGGCTGTAAACCGTGTTCTATTTCAAATATTGGTTCCGTTCCGCGCGCCGGGGACAACGCAGCGAAAATGCCGCCCGCCTTCACTGGCTCAAAGTGCGAAGGCAGCGCGGGGCGCACTGCTGCGGGCGCAGATCCGGCGCGTTCGGCGATGTGACTTAAATAATCGCTCATGGCTGGACTAGCTCCAGGTAAGCTTGCCGGCGTTTCGGACTCATTGCAAGAATGTCTGCTTCACGCCAGCCGTAAGCCGATGCCAGCACATGCACATCGTGCAGCAGCCGGATCGCCCACGCGTTAATCTCGCTCCAAAAAAACGATAGGATGTCGAGTGGCACCTGCCAGTGATGGGCACATTTCGGACATGCTAGCGCAAGTTGCACCTCCGCCTGTGGATCCGCCTCCGTCATGCGTTCCGCGATCGCAGCGACGACTTCGGGCGGCAACTCGTCTGGTGTGATTTCCGCGCCCGCCCGTCGCGCAACCAGCACGCATCGTGTTAACAAGCGTTGCCGGTTTGTTCGATTGTCTGCCTTCGGATCAAGGCTCGTCATGTCGAGGCTATTTGGCAGCCGGAAGCGCACCTCGTAATCAGTATGCGACAGATCCATTGTTTCAGTCGGCACCACCGTCGGCGTCGCACGAATTTCGGCAGCTTTGATTCCAAATTCCAACACCTCGCCACAAGCGGGACAGGACGCCACACCCGCCAATTGAGGCCCGAATATCTTCTCCCGCAATGCCAGTAAACACGCGTCGCGTTGGCCAATGCTAAGTTGTGCGAGTCGGTCTGCTTTCTCGTCCTCAGCACAGGCAACTGCGAGCAGCACTAGCGCCCGCTGAGCCCACGGCTGAGACACGCCTTGTTCCCAAACCGTCATTAGTTCTGCCGACGATAATGCGCGCATGGCCAGCCATCATGTGAGGATCGGTTCGCTCGGTTCAGGAGTCTCGGCGTCGCGTTCAAAGCCTTCGTTTTCCAGTTTAATATGCTGGATGAGCACAGCGTTCGCGTTTGCATCGAGATCGGCGGCCGCCTGGAATTCCGAGACCCAGCAGCGAAATACCTTGTAGGCGATGGCCAGTTGCCCAGCCTCATTGTAGATCTCAATGATGATGTCTTTGCGGAAATCTTTTAGCGAAACTTCCGCTCCCAATCCCGACTGGAAGTTCCAGACTTTGTTCGCCCATTTTTCAAACTCCAGATCGTGTGTCACGCCGCGCTCGAGCGTGATGGCGTCATACTCGGTCCGGCCGGGCGATTTTCGGCTGCTGCTCGGGTCGCCGCCTTCGCGGTGCTTGACGACTTCCGTGGTGCGCTTGAGCATTCCAACTTTGCTTACTCCTGCCACATATTTTCCATCCCACTTGACGCGAAACTTAAAGTTCTTGTAAGGGTCGAACCGCTGCGGATTGACGGTGAATTGAGCCATAGAGTGTTAGTGGTTTAGGACGTTTAAACTGCGATTTGTCCGGCGATTTGCTGTAGCTTGATCACCACGAACTCCGCCGGTTTGAGCGGGGCGAAGCCGACGACGATGTTCACAATCCCCAAATCAATGTCGTTCTGGGTGGTGGTTTCCTTGTCGCACTTCACAAAATAGGCGTCTCGCGGTGTCGTGCCTTGAAAGGCTCCTTGCCGGAATAGATTGTGCATGAACGCGCCAAGATTGAGCCGGATCTGCGCCCAGAGCGGTTCGTCATTCGGTTCGAAGACTACCCACTGCGTGCCCCGGTAGAGGCTTTCTTCAATGAAGAGCGCCGTGCGGCGGACGGAAATGTATTTATACTCGTCTCCCATCCTGTCTGCACCACGAAGCGTGCGTGCGCCCCAAACTACCTGGCCGGCTGCGGGAAATGATCGGAGGCAATTTATTCCAAGCGGGTTCAGTTGGCCGTTCTCGCCATCAGCCAAATTGACTTCCAAGCCGGCAATACCGTTAAATGCAGCATCCAAGCCAGCAGGGGCCTTCCATACACCCCGTGTCGAATCTGTCCTCGCGAAGATGCCGGCAATTGCGCCACATGGAACAAAAGTATCGATCTGTCCATCGTGCATAGGGTCGGACTCCTTGATTCTTGGAAAAAACAGCGCCGCGTTGCGGGCTGCTGGACCGTTTAACCCCAAGCCGGGTAGCCCTGCGATGGCCGCCGCCGCCGCTGTATCCGGATTGGCACTCCACGCGGCCAGCGAATCGACAATGAGCATGGCGCGCCGACTATTGCAGTAATCCAATGCCTTTTGATAGACTGTAACGTCGGTGTCGCCGTCCCGAGTGTCAGGCGGAACGCACAAGAGGTTGAACAAGTCCGCTTTGTCGAGGGCAAACAAACCAGTCTTATTATCAGGACTTCCATTGAAATCCGACGCTGACAAGGGCTGGCTGTCGGCTGCTTTGCCGGCGGGGTCAACGCCAATCGTGGCTAAGGAAATGACGACTGTCGGACTAGTGCCTCCAGTCAGGGAATTGTCGCTCAGCGTGATCAAGCTTTGCGGGTCAACCTGTGATCCTCCAAAGGCAATCAGAAACGAGAAGTTGGGTATAACACCACTGCGAACGACACTGGCAATTTTACCCGAGCCAATAGTCGCGAGTACTTCCAGCGCGCTTTTCAGGGCATTCTCAGCCGTTCCCGGCGTGGCGTTGGCAAGCGCAGTGAGCGAAATCGCCGCTGTCTGGGCTGCGCCAAACGTCAACTTAATTGTCCCACCGGTCGGGTTCCCCGAAATATCCAATCGTTGAGTTACGGGACGGGATGCCGGCACTGCCCCCACTGCGCGCACCAATGAAGATTCGTCAGCCAGAACCCGACTAACGAGGCGAGTCGCGCTGGGGGTGCCAGTTACGTTGCGGATGCGTTCAGTCTTGCCGGTAAGCTGATCGGTAATCGTCAGGTTATACAAAGTAGTATCGGGGGTGCCGTCATTTTTAGGCTTGGTATCATAGTCCACCTTGATTTGCAGTGAATTGCCCCAAGCGCCAGGCGAGGCGGCTTCGATGGTTAGCCCGTTAGCAAATGTAAACCGTGCCCGATTGATCGGAGCCACCTCCCCGGCTGCGTAATTCACAGCAGGACCGGGAGAATTTACGGTTCCGGCAGCGGCAGCGGCTGCCGCAGAGACGCTGCCAGCATCGGGTAGCGGGAACGAAACCGTGGCCGTCGGACTGACACCGCCGGTCAGGGAATTGCCGCTTACCACGATTAAGTTTTGTGGGCTGGCCAGTGTTCCGCCAAAAGTAATCAGAAACGAGAAGTTGGGCGTGGCCCCACTACGAACGACACTGGCAATGTTGCCCGGGTTAATACTCGACAGCCCTTCCAACGCGGTTTTTACGGCGTTCTCAGCCGTAACTGCCGTAGCGTCGGTAAGTGTGGCGAACTGGATGGGTGTCGCTGTCTCGACGCCCTTGAAACTCAATTTGATTGAACCACCAGTCGGCCCGCCCGAAATGTCCATCCGCTGAGCCGTGGTCATGTAGGGAGGTTTGGCGGCTTCGGTTTGAGCAGCGGCGGCGACCTGCTGCGCAGCAATCAGCGCCGCCGTTCCAGGAATGCCGGCGGCAGCCACTGCGGCATTTGCCGCCGCCGCTACCAACGCCGCTGTTGCACCCCCACCCGCAGCGGCGGCGCTGATCGCAGTGGCGGCGGTTTGAGCCTCGGTTATGGCCGCGGCAAGCGCAGTGCTACGCGTCGCATCGTCCGGGAAAAACGGCTTGTAAAGCCTCACAATAATGGCTTGGGCGCCGCCATTGCCAAAAAAGTCCTGAACCGCATAGGCTACAGTATGGTCGGCCGCCAGCCCGCCAAACAGCCGCTCAAACTGGCCGAAGTTGTTGACGATTGTGGGCTCATTGACCGGCCCGCGTACCGTCCGGCCAATGAACGCGGTGATGGAAGTGGCCACACCGGTAATGGTGCGCACTCCGCTCGAAATTTCTTCGATGTAAACACCAGGATACGTCAATGAACTTGGCATAATTTTTACCTCAGCTTGTTGTTTCCAATTTTATTATCTCCATGAGCTGCGAAACATTTGCAGCTTGTTTCCGCTCGCCAAAAACCGCTTCATCGTTTCCTGCTTGGATTTTTGATTGGATATTCGCGAGATTAATCTCGCGTTTAAGTTGAAGTCAACTGAAATCTGAAATTTTTAAAAAATTAGAAATCTCCATTATCGTTGCATCCAAATGCAAACGCTTTCCTCCACTCAAAAGGTCGCCTCCACCAAGTTCAATTGCAGATTTGACTTCACCGCAAGCTGGTCGAAGCAAAGACTTCAAGGAGGCGCAAACTCGCAGGCAACCGCCCGGCGCTTGGCTTTCACTGGAACCGTGACCGGCAGGCTTGGCAGCACCCCTGCAGGGCTTTCTCCCTGCGGGGCTCTGGTAACCCTCACGACAAGTATCCGTCGTACTATCCCACCGACCACCGCGCAGCGTGACCTCTGGAGGCTATATGATTACCACCCAGACCGCACCAGCCGCCCGCAAGTGGGATGCCGAGATTTTCACCGCCCGTCAGCATGACGACTGGATTCAGTTTGAGACCGACATTCACCAATCCGCTGCCATCCGCGCACGAGTGGCCCGTGCCCTAGACCGTTACGGCCTCGGGACTTCTGACATCGCCGTGGAGGAGGCGCTTGACTACCTCACCAACAAGGAGCTTGGCGCATCCGCCCGTTATTTCAATACCAGCGGCAAAGCCCAGTTCAACCAGCAGCAGGTGACCCATGCGGTCCTTAGCTACATGTCCCGCAAAGAGCAGCAGCGCCACATGACGGATTTGCCCATCGTCGAGGAAGACACCGACCACGACGACGACACCCCCGGCAGTATGCGCGCCAGCCAGATCCACGACGCCGACCACATCCCACCGGACGAAGCAGCCGCCCGCCGTGACGCACTGCGCGCCATCGCTTCCATGGTGCCCGAGGCAGACCGTGAGCTCTACGCCATCATGCTCAGCCTAGGCGAGCCAGGCAGCACGCTGGAGCGCGTGCACCGCTATGCCGCCCGCCATGGCATCGGGCAAAGCACCGTTTACTTCCGGATCAAGAAACTAGCGGACGCCATCCAGCAGCACCCGCTGTTCCCCGAAATCGCCGCACCCTTCGCGGCCCAGTTCGCCA